>NZ_JBIWEL010000011.1:0-72588 GCF_044762525.1 Pseudomonas sp. NPDC096950
CATCGCTGCGATGATCGGTACCACGGCTGCCATGGACATCTCCGGTATTCCTTTCGATGGCCCGATCGGCGCTGCCCGCGTTGCGTTCCACGAAAGCACCGGCTACCTGCTGAACCCGACTTACGAACAACAGAAAGCTTCGAGCCTGGACATGGTCGTTGCCGGTACGTCGGAAGCCGTTCTGATGGTTGAATCGGAAGCCAAAGAGCTGACCGAAGACCAGATGCTGGGCGCGGTACTGTTTGCTCACGACGAGTTCCAGGTTGTGATCAACGCCGTTAAAGAACTGGCTGCCGAAGCTGCCAAGCCGACCTGGACCTGGGCTCCACAGCCAGAAGCCACGGCTCTGCTGGGCGCTATCCGTGCCGAATTCGGCGACGCGATCTCCCAGGCTTACACCATCACCATCAAGGCCGACCGTTACGCTCGCCTGGGTGAGCTGAAAGACCAGGTCGTTGCCAAGTTGTCCGGTGAAGAAGGCCAGCCTTCTTCCAGCGAAGTCAAAGCGGCTTTCGGCGAAATCGAATACCGCACCGTTCGCGAAAACATCGTAAACGGCAAGCCACGTATCGACGGTCGCGACACCAAGACCGTACGTCCGTTGAACATCGAAGTCGGTGTTCTGCCTAAGACCCACGGTTCGGCGCTGTTCACCCGTGGCGAAACCCAGGCTCTGGTAGTCGCGACTCTGGGCACCGCCCGTGACGCGCAACTGCTGGACACCCTGGAAGGCGAGAAAAAAGACCCGTTCATGCTGCACTACAACTTCCCTCCGTTCTCGGTAGGTGAGTGTGGTCGCATGGGTGGCGCTGGTCGTCGCGAAATCGGTCACGGCCGTCTGGCCCGTCGTTCGATTGCAGCCATGCTGCCTGCTGCCGACGTGTTCCCGTACACCATTCGTGTTGTGTCGGAAATCACCGAGTCCAACGGTTCGAGCTCCATGGCTTCGGTCTGCGGCGCTTCCCTGGCCCTGATGGACGCTGGCGTTCCGATGAAGGCACCGGTTGCCGGTATCGCCATGGGTCTGGTTAAAGAAGGCGAGAAATTCGCCATCCTGACCGACATCCTGGGTGACGAAGATCACCTCGGCGACATGGACTTCAAAGTAGCGGGTACCGCCAAAGGTGTTACCGCGCTGCAGATGGACATCAAGATCAAAGGCATCACCGAAGAAATCATGGAAATCGCTCTGGGCCAAGCCCTGGAAGCGCGCCTGAACATCCTCGGTCAGATGAACCAGATCATTGGTCAGTCCCGCACCGAACTGTCGGAAAATGCTCCGACCATGATCGCGATGAAAAACGACACCGACAAAATCCGTGATGTTATCGGTAAAGGCGGCGCGACCATTCGTGCGATCTGTGAAGAGACCAAGGCTTCGATCGACATCGAAGACGACGGCTCGATCAAGATCTTCGGCGAAACCAAGGAAGCGGCTGAAGCAGCACGTCAGCGCGTTCTGGGTATCACCGCAGAAGCTGAAATCGGCAAGATCTATGTTGGTAAGGTTGAGCGCATCGTCGACTTCGGCGCATTCGTCAACATCCTGCCTGGCAAGGACGGTCTGGTTCACATCTCCATGTTGAGCGACGCTCGCGTTGAGAAAGTGACCGACATCCTGAAAGAAGGCCAGGAAGTGGAAGTACTGGTACTGGACGTGGACAACCGCGGCCGTATCAAGCTGTCCATCAAAGACGTAGCAGCAGCCAAGGCGTCGGGCGTTTAATTACCCCCGCGCTTAACCGCTGAACAACAAAACGCCCCGACTGGTTCGGGGCGTTTTGCTGTGCGTCAGAAAATCAAAAGATGGCAGCCTTCGGCAGCGCCTGCGCCGATCCCGTGCAGACGCTGCCGAAGGCTTCGATGTTTGCGTTATGTGCGTAAAAGAGAGGTCTGCCAAGTTGCCGGACCTCGATGCCGGTGCTAGGTTTAGCCCACCGCCCGTGTAGCTCAGTTGGTAGAGCAGCGCACTCGTAACGCGAAGGTCGCAGGTTCGACTCCTGTCTCGGGCACCAAATTCATTCGTCGCCTTGCGGTGCTAATGCTCCTCACTGATACCGCTGTGCATCAGGCCAAACCGACCGGCAAGGAATTCAATGGTGCATTAAAGCGCATGGGATATGAGGACCAGCTGACCGGTCTTATGCCTCAGCGAGTACCCTGCGGCGCCCTGTGTATTTCTTAACAAAGTTGTTGATCGGCTTTTCGACGTACAAATGAGCGGCTATCCCCGCCGCACTGCAAATTGTCAGCATTGCCAGCAGATATATAACTGGGCCTACCGCAAGCGATATGCCTAGTTTGTGCATATAGAAAATGTACAGGGGCGCGACAATTGCGTGAATCAGGTACAGGCTATAAGAAGCATCACCCAGCAGGCTGACGAGCTTGAATTCTTTCACCTTGCCCTCAAGACTGATCGCCGCCCACACCAGCAGTAGTGCCGGAAAGCCCCACTGAACCGCACGGTCCAGACTTGGGATGATGATGCGAATCACGTCTTTCAGTTCGATATACATGAAGATTGGCAGGAACAGGACGATCGTTGTTATCGCCGCGTACGTGTTCATCAGCTGACCGTTTGAAACCATCCTGTAAAGGAACAACCCCAGCAAGAACTCAATAACCAACGGGTTGCAGAAGTTCTGAGCGATCATGCTGTTAGTGGTATTGATTGAACCAAAAAGAATAAAAACGAAAAAGAATCCGAGAATGGCGAACTCGATTGATTCCAGCTTTTGCGCGCCGAGCAACAAGCCGAACGTGATAGCCAGATAGAAAAAGAACTCAACTTGCAACGACCAACCTACGCCAAGGATGGGGGCTCGCTCCCAGTGGGTGAAGGTCACTGACTCAACGAACCACGACCAGTCAACCCGTGAAGGGCTGAAGGTGTACATCAGATCATTGTCTGGATTGTGGATGGCGCCGGACATTACCAGATACGAAATCAGTACCGCCACCGCGGTCACCAGAAAATACATCGGCATAATCCGCGCAATGCGGCGCCAGAAGAATCCGGCCGCGTTGTTCGTGGCTATCGATCCCTGCCTGTATAAGCCACCGAACAAGATGTAGGGCATGATGAAGCCGCTGATGACGAAGAACAGATCGACGCCGAAGCCGCCGACGTTCGTGAATCTCGCAGACACTCCGAAGATTTGCAGATTGGAATGAGCGAACACGACGAGCAGGGCGGCTACACACCGCAGGTATTGGATATTTTTTATCATGCGTCCGTAGCTCGGTGAATTGCGCGAATTCAGGAAAGGGGCGGAGTGTAATCGTGCTTCTTTATTACCGCTATCCGCCCAGAGGAAACACACAAAATACACTGGTTAGTACATTGGATTTAATGCTGTTCGATAGTACCAATGAATTCAGTGCTTTTTGGGATAAATGCGACTCCTGTCTCGGGCACCACCGCCGCTGTTATTTCACCTTCCGGCTCAGGTCTTCGACCGTGCGTTTGAGCTGATCCAGTTGATTGTCCTGATCACTGACTTCTCGCTTCAAATTCGACAGATCGCTGGAACTTGAGCTGGAACTCGATCCGGCGCTGCGCTTGAGGTCTTCCACTTGACTGGAGAGTTTTTTCAGGTCGTTGTCCTGATCACTGACGGTGCGCTTGAGGCTGGCCAGCTCGCTTGAGCTGGAACTTGAGCTCGAGCCGTTATTGCGCTTGAGGTCTTCCACCTGGCTCGAGAGTTTTTTCAGGTCTTTGTCCTGTTCCTCGACGGTGCGCTTGAGGTTGGAGATTTCATTGCTGCTCGAGCCGGAGCTTGTGCCGGTGTTGCGTCTGAGTTCTTCGATGAGGCGCGCTTGGTCGCTGACGGTTTTCTTCAGGGTGTCGATTTCAGCCGTATTGGTTTTAACGGTGCCCTGTAGCTTTTCCAGTTCATTGACATCCAGATTGGTTCTGACCAATACGGTTTTGCCGTACGAGTTGTGGGTCGCAGTGAGGGTGTCGTTGTAAGAAGGGTTGTCTGAGCTAAGCTCGATAGCCTGAGCCGCATTGGCCAGTGCCAGGTTGCCGAGCAGCAGGGCGGCCATGCCGGTTGCGAACAGGGTAGACGAACGCTTTGGGAAATTACGCATCACCTGAGTTCCTTGTGAAGTGCCTATATGGCACATCGCTATGACTTCCGTTTTCGAAACATGTTCCTGAGGGCCATACAAAATGAACGGCGGCCGTTTTTTTGTAGATTTGATGTAAACATGCATATAAATCGTCAGCCAAAGGTCCTATATTCGGTGCTTGCACAAGCACCACCGAAGCAGTTTTCAGATGATCCCGAATGGTTCTGAAGGCCAGACAAACCGGGCTTTACGCGGTTTTTTGCGTCAGAGAGATCCTTGATGATCCAGATCCATCTTCCATTCCCCAGATCAGCGAGAACGCCATGACTGTTAAAGAATTGACCCAAGAAGCCAGACACGAAGAAGCGCTGAAGAAGTACCTGCTGGAGTCGCCCCAGCTAGCCGATGAGATCAAGGACCTGCCGGCCGATGATCAGAAAGACCAGATTCAATGGGCGTTCGAGGATGAAGCGGAATCCCAGGGTCTGCAGCCTTGGGAATTGACGCTCAAGTACACCTCGACTCCGGAAGAGTTCGAGGCAGCGCGCCTGGTCCTGCACAAGGAAGCGGCCGAAGTGTTGGGCGTCGAGTGGGAAGAGTACTGCGAGATGAATAATCTGGTGGTCTGACCCAGCAAATGTGAAACACCTGTGGGAGCGGGCTTGCTCGCGAAAGCGGTGTGTCAATCGACATCATTGTCGTCTGGCACACCGCTTTCGCGAGCAAGCCCGCTCCCACATTGTTTAATCAGAGGCTGAGGCGCATCGACAGGTCTACAGCCTTCACATCCTTGGTCATCGCACCAATCGAAATGTAATCCACCCCGGTTTCGGCGATCGGCAGCAACGTGCTTTCGTTGATCCCGCCGCTGGCTTCCAGTTTGGCCTTGCCGCCGTTCAGGCGCACCGCTTCGCGCATGTCATCCAGGCTCAGTTCGTCGAGCATGATGATGTCGGCACCGCCCTCCAGGGCCTCCTTCAGCTCCTCCAGGCTTTCCACTTCGATTTCCACGGGCTTGCCCGGGGCAATCTTGTGCGCGGCTTTAATCGCTTCAGGGATGCCGCCGCAGGCCGCGATATGGTTTTCCTTGATCAGGAAGGCGTCGTACAGGCCGATGCGGTGGTTATGGCAGCCGCCGCAGGTCACGGCGTACTTTTGCGCCAGGCGCAGCCCCGGCAGGGTTTTGCGGGTGTCGAGCAGCTTCACCTGAGTCTCGGCGACGAAATCCGCCAGAGACTGCGCGCGGGTGGCCACGCCAGACAGCAGTTGCAGGAAATTCAGTGCACAACGTTCACCCGTCAACAGCGAGCGGGCCGGGCCTTCGAGGTGGAACAGCGCCTGATTGGGTTTCACCCGTTCGCCATCGCGCACTTGCCAGTGCACCGCCACCCGGGGGTCCAGTTGCCGAAAAACGGCATCCACCCAAGCAGTGCCGGCAATGACAGCCGCGTCGCGGGTGATGATGGTGGCTTTGGCCAGGCGTTCGGCCGGGATCAGTTGCGCGGTGATGTCGCCGCTGCCGATGTCTTCGAGCAACGCACGGCGCACGTTGGCTTCGATTTCGGCGGTCAAATCGGCGAGACGTAGATTCGGCATAACGGGCTCCACAAACAAAGTGGCTCGATTATAGGGCCATGGCGCGAAGCAACCCAAGGCATGCCGGGTGCTCGAATCGCTCTGAAACCTGCATTTGGTCGATTCGCGTGAGCATTTGACGCTAAGCCAGGGTCTGCCCTGTACGTCTATTTCAATGTGAAACGTAGAGTCTGCTGGCACAAGCGGCCTGTTTTGCAGATAATCCGCCTTGCATTTGACGTCATAGCTTTGACGTTCCTTTGGGTCCCCGATTATTGAACGACAGCGGGTGGGCACTGTTCCCCGTTGGGCGCCGGCTGTGCAGCTTGCGCAAATCGAACTTTCTTAACGAACCGAAGCATCACCGTTCCAGGAGGCTTGGATGCACAACGACGGGAATGTAGTGCCTTTGCACAAGGCAGCTACCGACCAGGCGACTCACTCGCCGCTCGCCCGCCTGCCTGTGATTCTGCTTCAGGTTCGCGACAAGGCTGCGCAACAGCTCCGGCATGGTTTGCAGGAACTGTTCGATAACGCCGACGACACCCTGTTCGAAATGGCCGACCGGGCCCGCAATGACGTCGAACAGAACATCTTTTTCGAAGCCATGCGCGACTTGCGCCTCAAGCGCAAAAGCATTGAGCGCGGATTTCTTGAACAGTTCTTCGAGGCGTTCATCAGCCTCACGCAATACGACGTCACCCAGTCAGCCTTGCCCCAGGCATTGGCGTTCGATGCCGGCGCAACGTTGCCCAGTGACGACCTGGAGCGCAACGTGGCGGTGGAGGGCATGGTCAGCAAAGTGCTGAACCGCGAGGGGTTCGCCCTCGATCAACTGACCACCCGGCTCAGCGTGCTGTTGGGCAAGGAACTGCTCGAACAGCACAACCCGCTGAGCCCGGCGATGCTGTGTGAGTATTTCCTACAGGCCGGGCGCAATCTGGGCGTCGAGATCAAGGTCAAGCTGATCATCCTCAAACTGTTCGAGCGCTATGTGCTCAGCAGCGCCGATCAGCTCTACGCCGAAGCCAACCAACTGCTGATCGCCACCGGTGTGCTGCCCGAGCTCAAGCCCGCCCCGGCACGCCGCGCCGCTGATCGGGCGACAGCCAGTGCCCATGCCGAACCCGTCGAGGCGGCTGCACGGCCCGGCAGTGCGCAGATAGATGACAGCGTGCAGGAAGTCTTCGCCGCGTTGCAGGAACTGCTGTTTCACGTGCGCGGCAGTGTTGCGCCGACGCTTGAAGCCAGCACCCCGGCCCAGCCGATTTCCACCCGCGACCTGCTGCGCCTGCTGTCGCACTTGCAGCAATACGTTCCGGCCCTGGCGGCTCAGGACGACTTCGACCTGCGCAACCAGCTCGAACAACTGCTGACCCGGGTCAGCGTCAAAAGTGGCAAATCCCGGGTGGTCGGGGTCGCGGATGAAGACGTGATCAACCTGATCGCCATGCTTTTCGAATGCATCCTTGATGACCGCAACTTGCCAGACTCGCTCAAGGCGTTGATCGGGCGTTTGCAGATTCCGATGCTGAAAGTCGCGGTACTCGACAAGAGTTTCTTTAGCCGCAGCAGCCATCCGGCGCGGCGCCTGCTCAATGAAATCGCCGCCGCGGCCATGGGCTGGGGCGAGTGCGACGATCATGAGCGCGACACGCTGTACCTGCGCATCGAGCAAGTGGTGCAACGGCTGTTGAATGATTTTGTCGACGATCCGGCGATTTTCTCTGAGTTGCTCGCGGACTTCCTGGCGTTTACCAGTGACGAGCGCCGTCGCAGCGAATTGCTGGAGCAGCGCACCCGCGATGCCGAAGAAGGTCGGGCCAAGACTGAACTGGCCCGTCAGCGGGTCGAACAAGCGCTGAACGAGGCCTTACTGGGCAAGTTGCTCCCGCAAGGCGTAGTGGCGTTCGTCCAGGACGCCTGGAGCAAGGTGCTGTTGCTGACCTGCCTCAAGCACGGCGATCAGTCCGCCGAGTGGCACGCCGATGTGCAAACCATGGCGCAACTGATCTGGAGCGTGCAGCGCCATAACGAAGCCGATGCGAGCCTGCGTCTGCTGTCGATGGTGCCGGGGTTGCTTAAATCCCTGCGCGATGGTTTGAGTAGCTCGGCGTTCGATCCCTTCGCCACCAGCGAGTTTTTCAGTGAACTGGAGGCCTTGCACGTTCAACTGTTCGAGCGGCCGGCCGTGGCACCGGAGCAGGCTGATACGCCAGTGATGGTCGAAGTGCGCGAGGAAATCGTCCTGCGCACCGCCGATGAAGGCCCGGTCGAAACGGCCTCGGTGCGTTTGCCGGCGGACGATGCAGGCCTGCTTCAGGTCGATCAACTGCGACTGGGTTGCTGGGTCGAATTTCAGGAAGACGAAGAAAACACCCTGCGTTGCAAACTGGCGGCGATCATTGAAGCCACCGGCAAGTACATTTTCGTCAACCGCACCGGCATGAAAGTGCTGGAGCGCAGCCGCACCGGGCTGGCCCTGGAATTCCGCCGTGGCGCGGTGCGCACGCTGGACGATACGTTGCTGTTTGATCGGGCCCTGGAATCGGTGATTGGTAACTTGCGGCGTCTCAATCACGCCAAGTGATCGCGCGCCGAGGGTCTATCGCGGCATACTGGGCGCCAACACGGTCGTCGTTGAAGGAACCTGTATGCAGTTGGACCCCGCGAGCGGTTGGTGCCAGGGCGTAAATATCTGCCCCTCGCCCAACTTCAATGCGCGCCCCTCAGATGAAATCTCCCTGCTGGTGATCCACAACATCAGCCTCCCGCCGGCGCAGTTCGCCACCGGCAAGGTGCAGGAATTTTTCCAGAATCGCCTGGATGTCACGGAGCATCCCTACTTTGAAGGGATCGCTGACCTGCGGGTTTCTGCGCATTTTCTGATCGAACGTGACGGCACGGTGACTCAGTTTGTCTCCTGTCTTGAGCGCGCCTGGCATGCCGGCGTCTCGAGTTTTGACGGGCGCGAAGTCTGTAATGATTTTTCTGTGGGCATCGAACTCGAAGGCACGGATGATCTGCCGTTTACCGATGCGCAATACCTGGCGTTGACGACCCTGACCCGACAGTTGCAAAGCGCTTTCACGGGCATTACCGCACAGCGCATTTGCGGGCATAGCGACATCGCACCCGGACGCAAGACTGACCCGGGACCGGCGTTCGACTGGGCACGCTACCGCGCCGCTTTGGCAAAAGAGGAACAACAATGAGTTTTCTGGTGTTGCTGTTGGCTGTCTGGATCGAGAAATTCTCGGCCCTGCGCCATCGGGTTCAACGTGATGGTGGTTGGGTGCGCGAGCTGCACAAGCTTGAGGCCAACCCGCGTCTGAAGGACCAGCCGTGGCTGGTGTTGATCGTGTTGGTGCTGTTGCCAGTGGCGCTGCTCGGTTTGCTGCTGTTGGTACTGGAGCCCGTGGCCTATGGCTTGCTCGCCCTGCCGGTGCACTTGCTGGTGGTGATTTACAGCCTGGGGCGTGGTGATCTGTTGGGCGGCCTCGGCCCGTTTCGCGACGCCTGGCGCCGGGAAGACCTGCAAGCGGCCGCCCATGTGGCCAAGCGCGACCTGGACATCTGCGCCGACAGTGGCGAGCAACTGCTGGAGCGGGTTCAAGGGCATCTGTTGTGGGAAGCCTACCAAAGCTTTTTCGCAGTGATTTTCTGGTACTTCCTGTTGGGACCGGTGGCTGCGCTGAGCTATCGCTTGCTCGCCCTGGCCGAAGAACACGGACAGAACCCGGCAGTGGTCGAACGTGCCGCACAACTGCGTCACGCCTTCGATTGGGTGCCGGTGCGCTTGCTGGCGGCGAGTTTTGCCCTGGTCGGCAACTTTGTCGCGGTCGGTCGGGTGATGTTGCATGAGCTGCTGAACTGGAACATCAGCGCCGCCCAATTGATCGAAAAGGTCGGGCTGGTGGCCGGGGAAATTCCGGCGCCGGTGGTCGGGCCGGATGGCATCAACAGCCTGGATCGCCTCTGGGAACTGCTGCTGCGGGCGGCGGTGCTTTGGTATGCCGGGTTTGCGTTGTGGACGGTCCTTCCCTAAAGCGTACAACCCGTGGCGAGGGGGCTTGCCCCCGTTCGGCTGCGCAGCAGTCGTAACCCAGCGGATGCGTTCCTGCAGATGAATCGCAGGGGGCGGCTTCGCCACCCAGCGGGGGCAAGCCCCCTCGCCACAAGGGATGTCACCTGCCTCAAGAGCTGCATCCCTGCCGTTAACCTTAAGTTACAAAACCTCCCTCCGATTTGAGCTATACAGAGATAGCGCCCAATAGTGGCTATCTGCTGTATCTGTGCGCCTGCCAATAAAAATAAGAAATCCAAGGGAGACTTCACAGTGAAGAGCTTGCTCTATCCCGCTGTCGCGCTGATGAACCGCCTGAGCTTCGGCATGAAGTTCAGCCTGATCAGCGTGCTGTTCCTGGTGCCGATGCTGGTGACCAACTTCTACCTGGTGCGCGATTCCTATCGTGAATTCCAGGGCACCCGCGTCGAATTGCAAAGCCTCGACCTGTTGGGCAGCAGTCTGACCCTGCGCCGGGATCTGGAAACCCTGAACAACCTCGTGCAAATCAACGTCACCCTCGGGCAATCCGGCAAGGCCGGCGACGTCGAGACCAAGATCAGCGCCCTGGAGCAAAGCGTTCTGACCCGTCTGCAAGGGCTGACAGCTATGAGCATTGATCCGGAACAGATCGCGGTGTTCGATGGCAAACGCGATGAAATGATCGCCGCGTTCAAGGCCCAGCAAGCGGAAAATTCCCTGCAAAGTAAAAGTGCGCTGATCGGCAAGTTGCTCGGCAATGCACAGATTTTCAGCCAGATCATCACCAGTCAGGCCGGCCTGAGCCGCGACACCCAAAGTGACATGCGTCAGCTCAGCGAACTCATCACCAATGTCACCCCGCCGGTGACGCAGATTCTGGGCGAAGGCCGGGCCATGGGCTCGCTGTCGCTGGGGCAGGGCTTTCTCAACTCGGCGTCGAGCACCCGTTTCGACGAATTGCTGGCGCAGATCGAAAAGCTTCAGGCGGAATATGGGCTGAAGCTGCACGACGCGTTGGGCTCCAGCAAAGCCGCGAACGAAACCCTGGCCGCTCAGGCTGACAGCAGCAAGGCGTCCCTGAAAAAGGCCAGCGAACTGTTCGAAGAACAGGTGGTAATGGCCGACACCCTCGATGCGCCGTGGCAGGGGTTTTACGATCAGGTCACCGGTCTGATGGACCAGACCTACCAACTCAATGAAGCAACCCTGAAATTCCTCGGCAGCCAGTTGCAGCAGCGGCTGGAGCAGAACCGCGCCCATATGGTCATGCAGGCCGTGGCGTTGTCGGTGGTGTTTGTGCTGATCTTTTACCTCTATGGCGGCTTTTACTACTCGACCCGCACCACCCTCAAGCGCCTGGGCGCGGTGATGGACAAAGTGGCGGCCGGCGACATGACCGTGACCTTCAGCGCCCACAGCCGCGATGAACTGGGCGAGTTGGGCGAGGTGTTCAACGGGACGGTGAAGAAAATCCACGACTTGATCGAGCGGGTCGGACAGACCGTCGGCGAAGTCGAACGCCAGGCCGGTCAGGTGGAAAGCGTTTCCGCCCAGAGCAACCAGGCCGTAGCCGGGCAGCGCAGTCAGATCGAACAAGTCGCCACCGCGATGAACCAGATGTCGGCCACCTCCCTGGAAGTGGCGCGCAGTGCTGCGGCGGCCGTTAGCAGCGCCCACAGCGTCAACGACGAAACCCTCAGCGGGCGCGGGTTGGTGGAATCCCAGCAGGGCAGCATTGCGGCACTGGCCGGCGAGATTGATCAATCGGTGCTGGTGATCAATCAACTGGCCAGCGACAGCCAATCCATCAGCCGCGTGCTCGACGTGATCAAAAGCATCGCCGAACAAACCAACCTGCTGGCGCTGAACGCCGCCATCGAAGCCGCACGGGCGGGGGAGCAGGGCCGTGGATTTGCGGTGGTGGCGGACGAGGTTCGCACGCTGGCCAAGCGCACCCAGCAATCGACCGAAGAAATCGAGCAGATGATCGCCAAGCTCCACGGCGGGGTTGGCGCAGCAGTCAAAGCCATGGGCGTCAGCCATCAAATGGCCAATGGCACCGTGGGCCAGTCGGAAAAGGTCCAGCAAGCCCTGGAAAATATCCTCGGCGCTGTAGGCATGATCGTCGACCAGAACCAGCAGATTGCCGCCGCCGTGGAACAGCAAACCGCCGTGGCCCATGACATCGACCAGAACATCGTCGAAATCAACCGCGCCGGCGAGCGCACGGCCGAGGGCGCGCACCAGACCGAAAATGCCAGCCGCGCGTTGTCGGCGCAGGTGGTGGAGTTGAAACAGTTGATCAGCGCGTTCCGGGTCTGAAGGCATAGCCCGGATCAAAATGTGGGAGCGGGCTTGCTCGCGAAGGCGGCTGTACATTCAACATTGATGTTGGCTGACACACCGCCTTCGCGAGCAAGCCCGCTCCCACAGGGAATGTGTTCCAACGTCAATACCGAGCAATCCGTAGTACTTATTCCCTTCGTCAGTACGGTATTTCCTGTTTTCCTGCGCGCTCTGGTTTTTGGTCTTCAATGAAGCAAGATCCATTTCTTAGACCTGCCCTGAGGAGGCTCGGTTATGTCTGCCGCTACGATTGGAATCCTGGGCCGCTGCGCCCATTGCCAGCGCACACTGTTGCTTGA
This sequence comes from Pseudomonas sp. NPDC096950, assembly GCF_044762525.1. Lineage (NCBI taxonomy): Bacteria > Pseudomonadati > Pseudomonadota > Gammaproteobacteria > Pseudomonadales > Pseudomonadaceae > Pseudomonas > Pseudomonas sp. NPDC096950. The sequence goes on from NZ_JBIWEL010000011.1 coordinate 12,349, forward strand.
GCCCTGGCAACTCAATGCCATCGCGATCAACGAGCCGTTTACCTGTTCCCACTGTGAAAAAGCCCTGCAACTGAACGATCCCAAGCAGATCAAGCGCTTCAAGTCCCTCGACTCCCTGGCTTTGTTACGGGCGAGCACGCTGGTGATGGTCTGCACCGCGCTGCTGGTGGCGTTGGTGATGGAGTGGGTCGGGATGCTCAGCGTTCTCGAACAACTGAATTTTTCGCTGTTGGCGATTTTCGTCTACTTCGCCGTCGTTCGGTATGCCCGGCACCGGCAGCACCTCACCCTGACGCTGGAGGCCGCCAAGGCTCACGTCGACTGATTACCAGTTGAACAACTCGCAGGCATTGGCTGTGCTGACTGCGGCCAGTTGTTCGGGGCTGATCGCCATGATGTCGGCCAGTGCCGAACAGATCGCCGGCAAGTGCGCCGGGCTGTTGCGCTGGCCGGGGAACATGGCGGGCGCCATGTCCGGTGAGTCGGTTTCCAGCACCACCGATTCCAGTGGCAGCTCGGCGAGCACGCGGTGCATGCGCAGCGCCTGAGGCCAGGTCGCGGCGCCACCGAGGCCCAATTTGAAACCGAGCTTGATGTATTCCCGCGCCTCTTCCTTGCTGCCGGCGAACGCATGAATGATGCCGGCGCGTTTCAAGCGAAACCTTTTGAGCGTGGCAATTACCGCTGCGTGGCTACGCCGTACATGGATCAGCGCCGGCAGATTGAAATCCACCGCCAGTTGCAACTGCGCATCGAACAACGCCTGCTGGCGCTCGCGATCGAGGGTTTCGATAAAGTAATCCAGGCCGATTTCGCCCACCGCGCACACCTGTCGATGGCCGGCCAAGCGGGTCAGCCAGTCGCCGAGCGCCGTCAGGTCTTCGGGGCGATGATCCTCCAGATACACCGGGTGCAAGCCGAACGCCGCGTGCAGATCGGGATCGCTCTGCACCAGATCCCAGACCCGCTGCCAATTGCCCCGATAAACCCCCAGCACCACCATCCGCCGTACCCCGAGGGCGCGGCTTTCGGCCAACAACGCCGAGCGATCGGCGTCGAAGTCCGGAAAATCCAGATGCGTGTGGCTGTCGATCAGCTCCACGGCTCAGTCCTGAAGAATGCGCTGCTTGAAGGTCCGTGCGATGGCCTGCACGCCGGGTTGGTAATCCGACTGTTCGATGGCGGCCAGGGCCAGTTCCAACGCTTTGTCGGCGATCAACTGGTGCTGTTGGGCCATGGCGTTGACCGGCAATGGCAGGAAATCCAGCAACTGGGTATCGCCGAACGTACCGAGACGCAGGGGACGAGTCTTGAGCGGGAAGTCATGCAAGGCGTCGAACACACCCTGAAGCAACACGTAGGACGTGGTCACCAGCGCATCCGGCAAATGCCCCAGGCGCTGGAGCAATTCGTCCATTAACTGCTTGCCGCACTCGCGGCTGAACGACTCGCCGTGTTCGATCAGGATTTCACCTTTGAACCCGCTCAGCGCTTCTTTGAAACCGGCGGCCCGTTCCTGGCTGATGCTCAGTTCCGGGCGGGCGCCGATCAGTGCGATTTGCTTGGGCAGCGGTTCGAGCAGGCTGCGGGTCAGTTGCAGGCTGGCCTCGCGGTCGTCACTGATCACCGAACAAAAATGCTCGGGCTCCATGACCCGGTCAATGGCGATGATCGGCATGCCTTTGGCCTGCAACTGTCGATAACTGTCGTCGTCCGTTGGCAGGCAACTGGCGACGATCAACGCGTCGCAGCGCCGGGCACGGAACAGTTTGAGCAACTGCCGTTCGCTGTCTGGCGCATCATCAGAGCTGGCAATCAGCAACTGATAGCCGCGCGCCCGGGCGCCTTGCTCCAGGAGTTTGGCGATCCGTGCGTAACTGGGGTTTTCCAGGTCCGGCAGGATGAAGCCCAAGGTGCGGGTGTGCCGACTGCGCAGCCCGGCCGCTTGGGGATTGGGTGTAAAGCCATGTTGCTCGACCACGGCACGCACACGCTCGACGGTAGCGCTGCTGATGCGTTGCTGTGTGGCCTTGCCATTGATGACATAACTGGCGGTGGTAACGGACACACCGGCCAACTGTGCGATATCACTGAGTTTCAACTCGGGATTTCCTTGTTTTTTCGAGCTTGCCCCGACATTTTCGCCAATCCTACCCGATTCGAGCAGACGACCAATGTCGCAACGCATCCGACAAGTTGGACTTCAAGGATGGGACATTATCGAGTAACGTGCCAATCATTCTAGATTAAACGTTTCAGCAAGCGTATTTTCTGGGTTATAGGTTCCTTTGGCCGGTTCTGCCGCGAAACCGCCAAATGTGATCACGAAGAGCCTAAGCTGAATCATTCAAAACAATACCTGGCGTCCCAAGGCGCCAAAAAGGAGAAAGCATGCTCGAGCTCACCATAGAGCAGATATCCATGGGCCAGTCGGCTGTGGATAAGTCAGCCGCGTTGCACCTGCTGGCCCAGCATCTGGTTGCCGATGGTCTGGTCGCAGAAGGTTACCTCGCCGGTTTGCAGGCGCGGGAAGCCCAGGGCTCGACCTTTCTCGGTCAAGGTATTGCCATCCCCCACGGTACTCCGGAAACCCGCGACCAGGTGTTTTCCACTGGCGTGCGGCTGATGCAATTTCCCGAAGGCGTGGACTGGGGCGATGGCCACACTGTCTACCTGGCGATCGGCATCGCCGCCAAATCCGATGAACACCTGCGTCTGCTGCAACTGTTGACCCGCGCCCTCGGCGAGACCGACCTGGGCCAGGCCCTGCGTCGCGCCAGTTCCGCCGAAGCGTTGCTGAAACTGCTGCAAGGCGCGCCGCAAGAACTGGCGCTGGATGCCCAGATGATCGGTCTCGGCGTGTCTGCCGACGATTTTGAAGAACTGGTTTGGCGCGGTGCCCGTTTGCTGCGTCAGGCCGATTGCGTGAGCAACGGTTTCTCCGCCGTGTTGCAACAAGTCGAAGCGCTGCCCCTGGGCGATGGTCTGTGGTGGCTGCACAGCGAGCAAACCGTGAAGCGTCCGGGCCTGGCCTTCGTCACGCCGGACAAACCTATGCGTTACCTCGGCCAGCCGTTGAGCGGTCTGTTCTGCCTGGCCAGCCTCGGTGAAGCGCATCAAGCCTTGCTCGAACGCCTGTGCGCGTTGCTGATCGAAGGTCGTGGCCACGAATTGGGCCGCGCCACCAGCAGCCGCAAAGTCCTCGAAGTGCTCGGCGGTGAAGTGCCCGCCGACTGGCCGAGCGCGCGCATTGCCCTGGCCAACGCCCACGGTTTGCATGCGCGCCCGGCGAAGGTCCTCGCGCAACTGGCGAAAAGCTTTGAAGGCGAGATTCGCGTGCGCATCGTCGATGGCCAGGACAGCGCCGTGTCGGTGAAGAGCTTGAGCAAGCTGCTGAGCCTCGGCGCTCGTCGCGGTCAGGTGCTGGAATTTATCGCTGAACCGAGCATTGCCGCCGATGCTTTGCCAGCGTTGCTGGCGGCCATCGAAGAAGGCCTCGGTGAAGAAGTCGAGCCGTTGCCGCCAGTCAGTCAGCAGCGGGAAGTGATGGCGGACGTCGCCGAAGTGCTGCTCGCGCCAAAGTCCGGCAGTCTGGTCCAGGCCATCGCCGCCGCACCGGGCATTGCCATCGGCCCGGCGCATATTCAAGTGCTGCAAGCCATCGATTATCCGCTGCGCGGTGAGTCCGCCGCCATCGAGCGCGAACGCTTGCAACAAGCGCTGGTGGAGGTCCGTCGCGACATCGAAGGCTTGATCGAGCGCAGTAAATCCAAGGCGATTCGCGAGATTTTCATCACCCACCAGGAAATGCTCGACGACCCGGAATTGACCGACGAAGTCGACACGCGCCTCAAGCAAGGCGAGAGCGCCGAAGCAGCGTGGATGGCGGTGATTGAAGCCGCCGCCAAGCAACAGGAATCCCTGCAAGACGCTTTGCTCGCCGAGCGCGCCGCTGACTTGCGGGATATCGGTCGTCGGGTGTTGGCGCAACTCTGCGGTGTCGAAACCCCGAGCGAACCGGAGCAACCGTACATTCTGGTGATGGACGAGGTCGGTCCGTCCGACGTGGCTCGTCTCGACCCGGCGCGCGTCGCCGGCATCCTTACCGCCCGTGGCGGCGCCACTGCTCACAGCGCCATCGTCGCCCGTGCGTTGGGGATTCCAGCATTGGTCGGTGCCGGTGCAGCGGTGTTGCTGCTGGCGCCGGGCACGCCGTTGCTGATCGATGGCCAACGCGGTCGCCTGCACGTGGACGCCGATGCCGCGACCTTGCAGCGCGCCACCGAAGAACGCGACACCCGCGAACTGCGGCTGAAAGCCGCCGCCGAGCAACGCCATCAACCGGCGTTGACCACCGACGGCCACGCCGTGGAAGTGTTCGCCAACATCGGCGAAAGCGCTGGTGTTACCAGCGCGGTGGAGCAGGGCGCCGAAGGCATTGGCTTGCTGCGCACTGAACTGATTTTCATGGCGCACTCCCAAGCGCCGGACGAGGCGACCCAGGAAGTCGAATACCGTCGCGTCCTCGATGGCCTGGCCGGCCGCCCGTTGGTGGTGCGCACCCTCGACGTGGGCGGCGATAAACCGCTGCCGTATTGGCCGATCGCCAAGGAAGAAAACCCGTTCCTCGGCGTGCGCGGTATTCGCCTGACCCTGCAGCGTCCACACATCATGGAAGCGCAATTGCGCGCCTTGCTGCGGGCCGCCGACAACCGTCCGTTGCGCATCATGTTCCCCATGGTCGGCAGCGTCGATGAGTGGCGCCAGGCCCGGGACATGACCGAGCGTCTGCGCCTGGAAATACCGGTGGCGGACCTGCAACTGGGGATCATGATTGAAGTGCCGTCGGCGGCGTTGCTCGCGCCGGTGCTGGCCAAGGAAGTCGACTTCTTCAGCGTCGGCACCAACGACCTGACCCAATACACCCTGGCCATCGACCGTGGCCATCCAACCCTGTCCGCCCAGGCTGACGGCTTGCACCCGGCGGTGCTGCAACTGATCGACATCACCGTGCGCGCGGCCCATGCCCATGGCAAATGGGTCGGCGTGTGCGGCGAACTGGCGGCGGATCCGCTGGCGGTGCCGGTGCTGGTCGGCCTCGGTGTGGATGAGCTCAGCGTGTCCGGTCGCAGCATCGCCGAGGTCAAGGCGCGCATCCGCGAACTCAGCCTGGCCCAGACTCAAATTCTCGCCCAACAGGCCCTGGCCGTGGGCAGCGCCAATGAAGTGCGCGCATTAGTGGAGGCCCTGTAATGGCCAAGATTTTAACCCTGACCCTTAACCCGGCGCTGGACCTCACCGTCCAGTTGCCAGTGCTAACCCCCGGTCAGGTCAACCGCAGCGACGAGATGCACACCCACGCCGCCGGCAAAGGCGTGAACGTGGCGCAAGTGCTGGCCGATCTCGGGCATCAACTGACGGTCAGTGGCTTTCTCGGTGAAGACAATCTCCAGGCGTTTGAAACGCTGTTTGCCAAGCGCGGTTTTGTCGATGCGTTCATTCGCGTTCCCGGCGAGACCCGCAGCAATATCAAACTGGCGGAAAGCAACGGGCGCATCACCGACATCAACGGCCCGGGGCCGCAGGTTGATGAAGTGGCGCAGCAAGCGTTGCTCGATCGACTCGACCAGATCGCGCCGGGGCATGACGCCGTTGTCGTCGCCGGCAGCTTGCCGCGCGGTGTCAGCCCGCAGTGGTTGCAGGCGCTGATCGTGCGTCTGAAAAACCTCGGTTTGAACGTGGCCCTGGACACCAGCGGCGAAGCCTTGCGGGCAGGACTGGCGGCGGGGCCGTGGTTGATCAAACCCAACACCGAAGAACTTGCGGAAGCGCTCGATTGCGAAGTGGTGTCGGTGGCGGCCCAGGCTGAAGCAGCGAGCCGCTTGCACGCCCAAGGCATCGAGCACGTGGTGATTTCCCACGGTGCGGATGGCGTGAACTGGTTCAGTGTTGGCGCGGCGATGCATGCCACGCCGCCGAGGGTCAGCGTGGTCAGCACCGTGGGTGCCGGCGATTCGCTGTTGGCGGGGATGCTCCACGGTTTGCTCAGCGCTGACACGCCTGAACAGACCCTGCGCACCGCCACGGCGATTGCCGCGATGGCGGTCACGCAAATCGGTTTCGGCATCGATGATGCCGCGCAGTTGACGCAACTCGAACAGGGCGTGCGCGTGCGCCTCCTGACAGAACAATAAGAGGGGTTGTCATGAAGTTAGCCATTGTTACGGCCTGCCCGAACGGCATGGTCACCAGTGTGCTGTGCGCTCGGCTGCTCGACGCCGCAGCTCAGCGTCAGGGCTGGAGCACCTGCGTCGAAGTCAACGATGCGGCGCACCCGGAGCGCCAGTTGTCGGCGGCGACCATTGAGTCCGCCGAGTGGGTGTTGCTGGTGACCAGTGCACCCGTGGACATGTCGCGATTCGTCGGTAAACGGGTGTTCCGCAGCACCCCGGCCCAAGCCCTGCAAGATGTTGAAGCAGTGCTGCGTCGTGGCGCGGAAGAGGCCGAAATCTACGTCGCCACCGAAGCCGTCGCCGAGCCTGCTGAAGTCGCAAAAAACGCCCCGCGTTTGGTCGCGATTACTGCGTGCCCGACTGGCGTGGCTCATACGTTCATGGCCGCCGAAGCCTTGCAGCAAGCGGCCAAGCGTCTGGGTTATGACTTGCAGATCGAAACCCAGGGCTCGGTGGGTGCACGCAACCCTCTGAGCGCAGCGGCGATTGCCGATGCTGACGTGGTGTTGCTGGCCTGCGATATCGAAGTCGCCACCGAGCGTTTCGCCGGCAAGAAGATTTACCGCTGCGGCACCGGCATCGCGTTGAAACAAGCCGAAGCCACGCTCAACAAAGCCCTGGCTGAAGGCAAGCAGGAAACCGCTTCAAGCGGTTCGAAAGGCCCGGCCAAACAAGAGAAGACTGGCGTCTACAAACACTTGCTGACCGGTGTGTCGTTCATGCTGCCAATGGTGGTGGCGGGCGGGTTGATGATTGCGCTGTCGTTCGTGTTCGGCATCACCGCGTTCAAGGAGCCGGGCACGCTTGCTGCTGCACTGATGCAGATCGGTGGCGAGACCGCGTTCAAGTTGATGGTGCCGTTGCTGGCGGGATACATCGCCTATTCGATTGCTGACCGTCCGGGCCTGGCGCCGGGGATGATCGGTGGTCTGCTCGCGAGCACCCTGGGCGCCGGTTTTATCGGCGGGATCATTGCCGGTTTTATCGCCGGTTATGCGGCCCAGGCGATCAATCGTTATGCGCGGTTGCCGCAGAGTCTTGAGGCGCTGAAACCGATCCTGATCATCCCGCTGTTCGCGAGTCTGTTCACTGGCCTGGTGATGATTTATGTGGTCGGTAAACCCGTGGCGGAGATGCTTTTAGCGCTCACGCACTTCCTCGACAGCATGGGCACTACCAATGCGATTCTGCTGGGTGTGTTGCTCGGCGGCATGATGTGCGTCGACCTTGGCGGGCCGATCAACAAGGCCGCTTATGCGTTCTCCGTGGGGCTGCTGGCGTCGCAGAGTTATGCACCGATGGCCGCGACCATGGCCGCCGGGATGGTGCCGCCGATTGGCCTGGGCATTGCGACGTTTATTGCCCGGCGCAAGTTCGCCCAGACCGAGCGCGAGGCCGGTAAAGCGGCGTTTGTGCTGGGGCTGTGTTTTATCTCTGAAGGCGCGATTCCGTTTGCCGCCAAAGACCCGTTGCGGGTGATCCCGGCGAGCATCGCGGGCGGCGCGCTGACCGGTGCGTTGTCGATGTATTTCGGCTGCAAATTGATGGCGCCACACGGTGGGCTGTTCGTGCTGCTGATCCCGAATGCGATCAACCATGCGCTGCTTTATTTGCTGGCGATTGTGGCGGGGAGTTTGCTGACGGCGGTGGTGTATGCGGTGATCAAGCGGCCGGAAGTGGTGGAGTTGGCGGTAGAACCCGTCAACGCCTGACACCCAATCCTGTGGGAGCGGGCTTGCTCGCGAAGGCGGTCTGTCAGTTGGTAAGGATGTTGACTGACACGACGCCTTCGCGAGCAAGCCCGCTCCCACAAGGGAATTGTGTTTTCACACGGGCGTCATGCGCACATGCTTAAGTTTCCCTTTTTCAGGGAGAACACCATGAGCGAATTCAACCTCGGCCGCCGGCGTGTCATGCAAGCGGTCGGCGCCGGTTTGTTGCTGCCCGGCCTGGCGCCGGCGGTGATCGCCTCGGTCAAGGATCGGCCGCAACTCACCGACGGCGTGCAGTCCGGCGACCTGCTGGGCGACCGGGCGATGGTCTGGAGCCGCAGCGACCGTCCCGCGCGGATGGTGGTGGAATGGGACACCCGCAGCCTGTTCACCAACCCCCGTCGTTTCGTTTCGCCCCTGGCGGATTCGCGCACTGACTTTACCGCCCGCGTCGAACTCTCCGGCCTGCCCGCCGACCAGGCGATTTTTTATCGTGTGCATTTCGAAGACGCCCAAACCGGAGTCGCCAGCGAGCCCTGGTTCGGCCACTTGCGCAGCGTGCCGACGACCCGGCGCGACCTGCGTTTTGTCTGGAGCGGCGACACCGTCGGCCAGGGCTTCGGCATCAACCCGGACATCGGTGGCATGCGCATTTACGAAGCCATGCGCCTGCGCCTGCCGGACTTCTTTATCCACAGCGGCGACACCATCTACGCTGACGGCCCGGTGCCGGCGCAACTCACCACCGAAAGCGGTCGCGTGTGGCGCAACATCACCAGCGAAGCCAAGAGCAAAGTCGCTGAAACCCTCGACGAATATCGCGGCAACTATCGCTACAACCTGATGGACGAAAACATCCGCCGCTTCAACGCCGAAGTACCGCAGATCTGGCAGTGGGACGACCACGAAGTGGTGAATAACTGGTCGCCGGGCAAACAACTGGATGAGCGCTACAAGAGCAAAGATATCCACAGCCTGGTCGGCCGCGCGCGCCAGGCCTGGCTCGAATACGCGCCGATGCGTTTGCAGAGCGCCGACAACGGCGGGCGGATTTATCGCCAGCTGAGCTATGGGCCGATGCTCGATGTGTTTGTGCTGGATATGCGCAGTTATCGCGGGGCGAATGATGACAACCTGGGCGGTGAAAAACCTTTCCTTGGGCGTGAGCAACTGGACTGGCTGAAGACTTCGTTGAAAGCCTCAAATGCGCAATGGAAAGTCATCGCCGCCGACATGCCGATTGGCCTAGGCGTGCCCGATGGCGAAGTCAGCCCGGGTGTGGCGCGTTGGGAAGCAGTGGCTAACGGTGATCCGGGCCCGGCCCAGGGCCGTGAACTGGAAATCGCCGAGTTGTTGGGTTTTCTGCGGGCACAGCAGGTGCGCAACTTCGTGTTTTTGACGGCGGATGTGCACTACTGCGCCGCGCATCACTACCACCCGGATCGCGCGGCGTTCCAGGATTTCGAACCGTTCTGGGAGTTCGTCGCCGGACCGTTGAATGCCGGGAGCTTTGGGCCCAATCCACTGGATAAAACCTTTGGGCCTGAAGTGGTGTTCGAAAAAGCACCGCCAGCGCAGAACACCTCGCCGTTTGCCGGATTCCAGTTTTTTGGGGAGGTGAATATTGATGGGCAGAGCGGGGAGATGAGCGTGGTGTTACGGGATTTGGATGGGGTGAGTGTGTTTGAGCAGAAGTTGCAGCCGGTTTGATGTGGATGGCTTCAAGATCCACCCCTCACCCCAGCCCTCTCCCCAGAGGGGGAACGGAGCCGATCTTCATATTGTTCAAATCCTGAGTTCGACTCTAAATTGCTGAGCTGATTTTCGTTGTTTGCAATACCTGAGTTCGACTCGGTTTTTCAGGTCGATGTATAGCGCAAGACACCTCGGTCGGCCCCCTCTCCCCTCTGGGGAGAGGGCTGGGGTGAGGGGTGGATTCCAGATCAGAATCACGGCATCCGATTCGTAGCAATCCTGATGATCTGCTCCAACACATCACTCATCTGTTCAATGACTTCCAAATTGCTGAACCGTAATACCTCAATCCCACACTGCTGGAGATAAAGCGTACGCCGCTGGTCATGAATTCTGCCTGCCATTTCATAGTGCTGCCCTCCATCAAGTTCTATCGCCAGTTTCAAAGCGGCACAGTAGAAATCCAGCACATACGGCGGGCACGGAAACTGTCGGCGGAATTTCAGATTGGCGATTTGTCGAGCGCGTAGTTTCTGCCAGAGCAGGAGTTCGCAGTCGGTTTGATTGGTGTGTAGATGGCGGGCGAACTGGCGTTGGTCGAGGGTGGGGCGGGTGGGCATGCTTCACGTCCTTGTGAAGGGGATGGAGGTTTTACTGTAGTCGGGGATTATGGGTTTGGCTTGAGATCGACCCCTCACCCCAGCCCTCTCCCCAAGGGGGAGAGGGGGAAAGGGAGCCGATCTGCATGTTGTTCAAATGCTGAGTTAGACTCTCAGCCGCTGAGCTGATCGTCGTTGTTTTCCATACCTGAGTTCGACTCGGTTTTTCAGGTCGATGTATCGCGCAAGACACCTCGGTCGGCTCCCTCTCCCCTGGGGAGAGGGCTGGACTTAATAGACGTCGCGGCGGTAGCGGCCCTGTTCGATCAGGCGGTCTACTTCTTCGATCCCGAGTATTTCGTTGAGCGCGTGGTCCACGCCTGAGGCCATGCCTTGCAAGCTGCCGCAGATGTAGATCACCGCGCCGTCGGCCAGCCATTTCTTCAGCTCGGTGGCGGATTCGCGCAGGCGATCCTGGACGTAGATCTTCTCGGCCTGGTCCCGGGAGAACGCCAGGTCCAATCGCTCCAGATCGCCCTCAATCAACCATCCTTCCAGCTCATCACGGCACAAATAGTCATGCTCGCGCTGGCGCTCGCCAAACAGCAGCCAATGCCGTTGTTGCCCGTCGGCAATCCGTGCCTTGAGCAAACTGCGCAGCCCGGCCAAACCGGTGCCGTTGCCCAGCAGGATCATCGGCACCGGTTCGGTCGGTAGATGGAAACCACTGTTGCGCCGCACTCGCAGGCTGATGCTGCCACCCACAGGCGCATGTTCGGTCAGCCAGCCGGAGCCGATGCCGAGGCTGCCGTCGGGGTGCACTTCCTGACGGACGATCAGTTCCAGCACGCCGTCGGCGGCGATCGAGGCGATGGAGTATTCGCGCATCGCCAACGGCACCAATGCCTGCACCAGCGCCTGGGCATGCAGGCCGACCAGATGCGCCCGGTTCTCCGGCATCTGGCGACTGGCGAGGGCCTGGTCCAGCGGTTGTGACAGGCCATCGAGTTCAACTGCGGCGCGGCCATCAATCCCCAGGCCATCGAGGAAATGCTCGATCGCCCACGGGCAATTGCGCGGCATGACTTCCACCAGGTCACCGGCCAGCCAACTGCTGGTGCTCGGGGCGCTGAGGCCGATCTTGTACACCGGCGAGCCGCAGCTGTCCGGGTTCATCAGTTCGCGACGGGTCAGCGTCCAGTTGTCGTAGCTGGGCGCCTGCCAGGTGTCCACCGGCGCCTGTCCGGTCACCAGGCCGAGTTGCTGCTGCCAGTGACGCAAGGCGTAGGGGTCGCCGCTGTCGACTTCCACCGGGGCGAACAGGGTCTTGCCGCCGTGTTCGCCGAGCCAGGTGTGCAAGCGTCGGGCGAAACCGCAGAAGTGTTGATACTGGCGATCACCCAGACCGAGCACCGCGTAGTTCAGGCTTTCCAGGCTCGACGCCTGGCTCAGCACTTTGCGTTCGAAACCCCGGGCGCTGTCCGGCGCTTCGCCGTCGCCAAAGGTACTGACCACGAACAGCGCGTTGTTCGAATCGCGCAAATCCTGCTCGCTGACACTCGCCAGCGGCTGCACTTTCACCGGCAATCCGGCGGCCTGCAATTGCCCGGCGGTCTGCCAGGCCAGTTGCTCGGCAAACCCGCTCTGGCTGGCGAAACCAATCAGCCACGCCGGCGCGTCTCTGCCCGGTTGCACCAGGCCTTTGCGCGCATCCTTGATCTGGCGTTTCTTGCGCCGGCGGTCCAGGTACAGCAACCAGCCTGTAACGAAAAACAGCGGCATGGTCAGGGCGGTGATCGTCAGGACGATCCGCCCGACGATGCCGAAATAACTGCCGGTGTGCAGCGCGTAGATGCTGGTCAGCAGCTGCGCCTTGAAGCTCTTGTCGCTGTAGCGGTCATGGCGTTTGACGATGCCGGTCGCCGGATCGAGGCTGATCTCGTTCAGTGCCCGGTCATGGGGCGAGGTGTTCAGCAGGTAGAACACGGTCGCCGGTTGGCCAGCCAGGGGCGGCATGCGGATGTTGTAGGCGGACAGGTTCGGGCCGGCGGCGCTGTAGATGCTGCTCCAGATCGCCGCGTAATCGGCGCTCGGCGCAGGACCGCTCGGGGCCGGGCCACGATTGCGAACCCGCTCGTTCTGCGGCGCGTCAGACAGCAATTGCGTCAGGCCTTTGTTGTACCACTCGTAGGACCAGGACAACCCGGTCAGCGCGGCCAACAGGTAAAACATCAGGCACCAGGTGCCCGCCACCGAGTGCAGATCCCAATTGAAGCTGCGGCCCTTTTTCTTCCAGTCCAGGGTCAGCCAGGCGCGCCATTTGTTCCACTGGCGCGGCCAGCGCAGATAAAGGCCAGACAGGCAGAAGAACACCAGGATCAACGTGCAGGCGCCGGTGATCTGCCGCCCGGTGTCGCCCATGGCCAGGAACCGGTGCAATTGCAGCATCAGGCCGAAGAAGTCCTGACCGGTGGCATCACCGAGGAATTCGGCGGTGTACGGGTCGAAGTAACGCATCTCGCCACGACGTTCGCCCGGTGGCGGGGTGAAGATCACCCGCGCGGCGTTGCCGCTGTCGGTCTCGACCCAAAGCATCGAGACTTTCTTGCCGGAGGCGGCTTCGACGCGTTCAACCAGTTCGGCAGGCGGCAGGACGCCGGCGAGTTGCTTCTCGACCTGCAACACAGAAGGGTTCAGCGCCCGCAGGATCTCATCCTGAAATGAATAGGCTGCACCGGTGATGCCCATCAGGGCCAGGACCAGCCCGGCACTGATGCCAAAAAACCAGTGCAACTGGAACAGGGTTTTCTTCAACACGTCACTCGCCTTGTTCGTCCGAAAGTCATCATCACGGCGCGCATTATGCCGTGGGTTGTCGAGAAACATTCTTTATTACGCACAAAAGCCCCGTTCAATTCAATGAACGGGGCCTGGCGCTGATTTCAGCCCTCACCCACATCCCTTGTGGGAGCGGTGTGGCTGGCAATCAGAAGTGGAAGTTCGCACTCAGCAGGGCAGTACGGCCCGCCGCCACGTGGGCGTAGTGCGTCTGGAACACCTGGTCGAAATAACGCTTGTCGGTCAGGTTCTGTACGTTGAGTTGCAGGTCGACGTTCTTGGTCAGCGCGTAGCTGGCCATGGCGTCGTAGCGCCAGTAGGACGGGATCTCCACCGAGTTGGCGACGTTGCCGAACTGCGAATCGACGAAGGTTGCGCCACCACCGATGGTCAACTTTTCCGGGATCAGGTCGTAGGTCGACCACAGGGTGAAGTTGTTCCGTGGCGTGCTCGGCATATGGTTGCCTTTGTCGGCGGCGAGGGTGGTCTTGACCACTTCGCTTTCCATGTAGGTGTAGCCACCGAAGACTTTCCAGTTACGGGTCAGCTTGCCGGTGTAGGTCAGTTCCAGACCGTTGACGGTTTGCTCGCCGTCCAGCACTTGAGTGGTGGCGCCATCCGGATCGTCGATCCGCGCGTTGGTTTTCTCGGTGCGGAACAGTGCGGCGGTCAGCGACAGGTCGTCACCGAAGAAGTCCCACTTGGTGCCGATCTCGTAGTTGCGGTTCTTTTCCGGGTCGAGGTCGCTGTTGTTCGCCGCCAGTTCCAGGCTGCCGTTACCGCTGGTTTCACCGGCCGGGTTGCTGGAGGTGGAGTAGGCCGCGTACACGCTGCCATTAGGCAACGGGTTGTAGACCACGCCGATCTGATAGTTGACCAGGTCGGTGGTGTTCTCCCGGGAGAAGCTGCCCGCCGGGGTGGAACGACCGGCATTGGCGTAGCCGCTGGATTCGGTCTCGTAGTTGTCGTAGCGCAGGCCCAGGTTCAGGGACCATTGCTCGTTGAACTTCAGCGTATCGAACACATAAGCCGCAGCGGTCTTGGTGTCGGTGTCGGTGAAGGCATTGCTGTCTTTGATGGAGCCCGACCAGTTATCCCCAGGCGTCGGCTTGTACAGGTTGGTGCAGTCGCCGGAGTTGAACAGTGCGCGGTTGCAAGTGGTGCCAGCAGCCGTGGAGGTCAGGATATACGGGCGGTTGTGAGTATCCTGATAGGAAAACTCCAGACCGGTGACCAGGCTGTGTTCGATCGCGCCAGTGTTGAACTTGGCGCTCAGGTCGGTCTGGTTGACCCAGCCGCTAGACGTCGAGTTACGGCTTTTCGAGCCACGGTAAACGCTGCCGTTGGCCACGTTGCCCTTGCTGTCGTCGGGGTTGGTGACGATGTAGTCGAGGGTCGAACGGGACATGCGGAAGCTGTTGGAAACGGTCAGGTCTTCATTCAGATCGTGTTCGATCTTGATCGTGCCGCTGTCGTTTTCGGTCTGGCGATAATCGCGACCGGTGAGGCCGTAGAAGTTGTCTTTATTGACGTTGGCCGGTTTGTCGACGTGGTACTTGCTGCGGTTCGGGCTCAAGGTCAGCGGCACGCCGTAGTCCGGCATATCGTCGGTTTCGACGTGGTAGTAACCGACGGTCACACGGGTGTCGGTGCCCAGGCCGAAGGAAAAGGTCGGCGCCACACCCCAGCGGCTGACGTCCACGGCGTCACGCCCGGCGACGTTGGCTTCGTGCTTCATCAGGTTCAGACGGAAAGCCGAGGTGTCGTTGATCTGCTGGTTCAGGTCGAGGGTGGTGCGCTTGGTCTGGTCCGAACCCCAGGTGAAGCCGCCGTTGTAGAAGTTGCCCAGTTTGGCGGTCTTGCTCACCAGGTTCAGGCTGCCACCGGTGGAACCGGCGCCGGTAAAGGCCGAGCCCGGGCCTTTGCTGATTTCGACGGATTCAACATCGAAGATCTCACGGCTCTGGGACGCCGGGTCGCGCATGCCGTCGACGAACACATCGCTTTCAGCGTTGAAGCCGCGAATGATCGGACGGTCGCCGGCCGGGTTGCCGCCTTCACCGGCACCGAAGGTGATGCCCGGCGTGGTGCGCAACGCGTCGACCAGGCTGGTGGCGCCGGTGTCGCGGATCACTTGTTGCGGGATCACGGTGACGCTTTTTGGCGTCTCGCGCAGCGGTGCGGTGTACTTTTTCGAGGCCGAGGTATCGGTCTTGTAGGAGGTGTCTTGCTGCTCGCCAACCACGCTGGTGGCGTCCAGGGAAATCGCATTGCCCGAGGCTTTTTCGTCAGTCTTCTCGGCGGCGAACACCATGTGGCCAGCGGAGCCGGCAGTGATCGCCATGCCAATGGCAGACGCGAGCAAACGTGGTGAACTGACCGGTGATTGTAATTGTTGGCGTGACATGTGAATTCCCCTCCCCAAGGATTTGAGGCCGCGGAATATAGGGTAAACAGGTATTTGTATCAATTGCGAAACGTTACTATTCGCGACGAATTTACATTCTTTACAATTTATCCTTACGGTTTTTGATGACTCGTTCGTCTGTGGGGTTTTACACAGTCAATAAGAATCAATACCATTGGCGCCTCTTTGAAATCAGGTGTCGTCCTCATGTTGCTGCACATTCCCGGCGTGTTCGCGAAAGAAGAAGTGCAGCGCATCCGCGAGGCCCTGGAACAGGCGGATTGGGCCGACGGCAAGATCACCGCCGGTTTCCAGTCGGCCAAGGCCAAGCACAATCTGCAATTGCCGGAAGGTCATCCGCTGGCCAAGGAAATCGGCGCCGCGATGCTTGAACGGCTGTGGAAAAATCCGCAGTTCATGTCGGCCGCGTTACCGCACAAGGTCTTCCCGCCGCTGCTGAACTGCTACACGGCGGGCGGCAGTTTCGATTTCCACATCGACAACGCCGTGCGCCAGCCCAAGGGCAGCATCGAGCGGGTGCGCACCGATTTGTCGGCGACGCTGTTCTTCAGCGAACCGGACGACTACGACGGCGGCGAGCTGGAAATCCAGGACACCTTCGGCACCCAACGGGTCAAGTTGCCCGCCGGCGACATGGTTCTGTACCCCGGCAGCAGCCTGCACAAAGTCAACGCCGTCACCCGTGGTACCCGCTATGCGTCGTTCTTCTGGACCCAAAGCCTGGTGCGCGAAGACAGCCAGCGCGCCTTGCTGTTCGAGATGGATGGCGCGATCCAGCAATTGACCCAGGACATGCCCGACCACCCTTCACTGATTCGCCTCACCGGCACTTATCACAACCTGCTGCGCCGCTGGGTCGAGGTATGAGTTATCAACTGCGCCGCGAGGAAGTCCTCGACGGTGATCGGCTCAAAGCCATGCTTGAGGAAAGTCCGGCGCGGGCGGCCCAGGCGATTCTGATTGCTGCTCGCGAAGGCGTACTCGATGCCCAGGCATTGCTGGGGCAGATTCTGCTGGACGGGCAGGGCATCGAGCAGGATCAGCCGCTGGCCGTGCGTTGGTTCGGGATTGCCGCCAGTGGCGGACACCTGATGGCGCGCAACATGCTCGGTCGTTGCCATGAGCATGGCTGGGGTTGCACCGCCGATGCTGCAGTGGCGGCGGGGCATTATCGACTGGCGGCCGAGAAGGGCCTGGATTGGGCGATGTACAACTACGCCAATCTGCTGGCGACCGGTCGTGGCGTGGCTGAAGACCAGGCGCAAGCGCTGAGTCTGTATCAACGTGCCGCTGAGTCGGGCCACGCGAAATCGATGAACCTGGTGGGGCGTTATCTGGAAGACGGACGGTTATGTCCGGCGGATCCGCAGGCGGCCCGCGACTGGTATCGCCGTTCGGCACTCGGCGGGGATTTTCGTGGGCAGTTCAGCTATGCGTCGTTGCTGGCGGATGAAGGGCTTATCGAGGAGGCGCTGGTTTGGCTGCAAAAGGCATTGGCCGGCGGGAATATCAATTTCCTGCGCGTCAGCAGCGAGTCATTGCTGGGCGCACGGCATCCGGAGATTCGCGCCATGGCCCAGGCCTATCGGCAGCGGCTTGTTGAACTCACCAGCTACCTGATTTAACGACGGCACATCGTCCCATCGCCGGATGGTCCGATGTGCCGTGAAGGTTGAGAATCAGCCTCGCATCCAGCGGCCTTGCAGGACATTCATGTAGGCGCGTAACGCGTGACACTCCTTGATCAGGCGATTGCCGGTTGCCAGCATGTCTTCATTCGCAGCGGGCTTGCCCGACTTCAGGAATGCCGACAGCGACTCAACAAGCTTGTTGGCTTCATGCACATAGACTTGCTGGTGAGGAACGACTTTCTGGGTGTCATTGAGCTGCCGGGTCTTGTCGTTAACGTCCCGTAATTGCGCTTTCAGCGACGTGACTCGTTCCTGGCGCTGATCAATCCGGGCCTGGATGATTTGGCGGGCCTTGAGTAAATCCCTGTACTTGGTCAGTTCGTTGGCTTCATCCAGGAATTTGTTCGCGACAATCAGCCCGGCCTTCATGGCCGCGGTCTCAGGCGTTTCCGGCTTGTTGCCGATCAGCGTCGTCAGTTGCTCCAGCAACGGCTTGACGCGATCGATAAAGGTCAGCTTTTCGAAGACCTTGATGGCTTCGTTCAAGATGTCTTCATCGCCACGCAGGGCGTCCAGTGGCATTTGCTCCGTGGTTAACTCCTTGTTCAGGCTGACCTGTTTGTCTGCCAGCTCCGCCAGTCGGAAACGGTTGTTGCTGATGGTGATGCTCTGGACATTGAACACGCCGTTTTGCAGTTGCGTGTACAACTTTGCAATTTGGCTGGTGCACAGTTCCATCAGCTGATTGGCGGTTTTCGAATACTGCTTGATAGCGTTTTTCACACCTTCGTTTGCTTCACGGCCGGTCAATACTGCAAGGGCCTCGAGGTTTTCGTGAAGGTCCTCGGTTTCCAGCGCGGTGATGGCCGAGGTAATCGCATTGGCGACCAGTTGGTCGGTGCTGCTGACGGCTGCATTCAGCCCGACCAGTTCATCGCTCAGTGCTTTGATGTATAAATTGGCGGAGCCGACGATCGATTGATAACGAATGAATTCACGGCTTTCCCGAATCAAGGCGAAGTCAGGGGTAACATAAGATGGAGTGGTCATGAGGAAATCCTTTTCCAATGTATAGGGGTTGATTAGTCGAATGCGGTAATAAGGGCGTTCGCGTTGTTTTGAATGCTTTTCCAGTTTTTCAGAATGACCTTCAGGCTGGAAACAAAACTTCTAAGGGTCAGGAAATCATTGATTCCGGCAACTTTGTTCTTCGAAGCATCGATGTATTCGGACGTCGAGATCCATAAGGTTTCAAGTTGCGAGGTGCTTGTTATAGCGCCTTCAACGTAAGTCATCAGGCTATCCAGTTCACTATGAAGTTCAAGCAGTGTCCCTGCGAGAATACTTTTTTGTTTGACTTGCTCTGTCAGTTGTTCGCGTTCCCTGATCAAGGGTGAAAGATGAACTTTCTGCAGGTCGGCCACCACCTTGTAGTGCTGAGAGCCCAGCGGGTTGACAAAGCCCATGACATGATCAAAAAACGTTGGCGAAGTGGCACGGGTTTTTTCGTCAATGCGTTTCTGGGCTTCGTCGATTTTTTGATTGATCTGGGTGATCTGCCTGTTGATCTCTTCGTTGCTGGCCAGCTTCAGCTTCGCGCCGATGCCGATCTGTACTTCATCGTGCAGTTCAGCCTTGAAATACTTCAAGTGCGCTACGATGTCCTGGCTGCTCAGCTTCTTGTCATCGATTGAGCGGCCAATGAATTCGAGGGATTCCTTGATCGAGCCAAAGCGGTTTTTCTCGGTCTTGCCGATCTCCAGCGGTGGAAGGCTGTTGATTTCCTCCTCGCTCATGGTTTCGATCGTACCGATGTAGTTTTGATAGCCGGGCATGGTCACGATGGCATCAATAATGTCTTGCCCGAAACTTTCCAGGTCCTCGGAAAAAGTCGCAAGGCTGCCACCGACGCGCTTCATGGAACCTTCAATGTCTTTCCATGAGTTGGCGTTATTGATGATCTTGCAATAAAGGTCGACAACATCGAACGGTTCCAGGCCGACAATATTGGTCTTTTTGGTTTTCAGTTGATGTTCAACTGCTTCAAGGGTAACAGGCAGCGCTTTAGCGGTGGCAATGTAATGTTTGATCTTGCGAATGTCGTCTTTCGTAATAATGGGGGTTGAGGCATTGTTACTTGTTTGCATTGATCTAATTCCTTTTAGAATGTGTGTTGAGTCCTCAGGGTAATAGTGTTTTTAAAATAAGTGTATGTTTGGTCTGTAACTGTTCTTTAGTAATTATTTGTTTGGTTTAATTGATCGCCCATAAAAAACCCGTGAATGATCACGGGTTTTTTATTGAAGCGGTACGCTTACACGTAGAAGGATTTCAGTGGCGGGAAGCCATTGAACTCAACGGCGCTGTAACTGGTGGTGTAGGCACCGGTGGACAACCAGTACAAACGATCACCGATCGCCAGGTTCAGCGGCAAACCGTACTTGTAGTTTTCGTACATGATGTCGGCGCTGTCGCAGGTCGGGCCGGCGATGACAACTTCTTCCATCTCGCCTTTCTTCTCGGTCCAGATCGGGAACTTGATGGCTTCGTCCATGGTTTCGATCAGGCCGGAGAACTTGCCCACATCCGTGTACACCCATCGCTCTACGGCGGTACGGGATTTACGCGCGACCAGTACCACTTCGCTGACCAGGATGCCGGCGTTGGCAATCAACGAACGGCCCGGTTCCAGGATAATTTCCGGCAGGTCGTCACCGAAGTCTTCCTTGAGGAAACGAATGATTTCTTCGGCGTAGGTTTCCAGGCTGTTGGTGCGGGTGATGTAGTTGGCCGGGAAGCCGCCGCCCATGTTGATCAGCTTCAGGTGGATGCCGTCTTCTTCTTTCAGGCGTTCGAAGATCACTTTGACCTTGGCGATCGCCGCGTCCCAGACGCTGATGTCACGCTGTTGCGAGCCGACGTGGAACGAGATGCCGTAAGGCACCAGGCCCAAGTCGCGAGCGAGGATCAGCAGGTCCATGGCCATGTCGGTCTGGCAGCCGAATTTGCGCGACAAAGGCCAATCGGCAGTGGTCGAGCCTTCAGTGAGGATGCGCACGTAGACTTTCGAACCCGGTGCAGCCTTGGCGATGTTGCGCAGGTCGGCTTCGGAGTCGGTGGAGAACAGGCGCACGCCCTTGTCGTAGAAGTAGCGGATGTCCTTGGATTTCTTGATGGTGTTGCCGTAGCTGATGCGGTCGGGGCTAACGCCGCGGTCCATCACTTTGTCCAGCTCATAGATCGACGCGATGTCGAAGCTCGAGCCTTTCTCTTTGAGCAGGTCGATGATTTCGACGGCCGGGTTGGCCTTGACCGCGTAATAGACTTTGGCGAATTCGAAACCGGCGCGCAGGTCGTCATAGGCCTGGCTGATCATCGCGGTGTCGATCACCACGAACGGGGTTTCTTGCGTGTCGGCGAAGGCCTTCAATCTCTGGAAGGTTTCGCGCGCGTAATAGTCTTCGACGTTGATCGACATGCTGGGATCTCCTACTGGCAAACTGAAATTAACAATGGGTGCAAATGAACGTCCTCCGTATCCCCACTTTGGTTCGCCTACTTCCCAAGGCATGTCGCCGAAAGCAAAAAGGCCATGGGAGGCGGTGCTTCCCTTGGCCTTGCTGTCTCGTCGTCAGTACTTGAGCCGGATGGATCGTTTCCAGCATGGACGTTCGGCGCGAACTTTAGGGCGTGAGGGGCTTGAGATCAACAAAAAATGTCGCGTTTTTGCACGCTTCCGTCGTGCGGTCCCCGACAGTTACTGATGTAACCGACCTGCATGACAGTGTGATGTTCCCCTGACAGGGATATTTGCCGGGCTTCAGGGGGAATTGTGTTGCCTTCATTCGCGAGCAAGCCCGCTCCCACAGGGGATCTGTGTTGCTACACAGATCCAATGTGGGAGCGGGCTTGCTCGCGAAGGCGTCAGATCAGGCCAACGCAGTCTCGGCTGGCGAAACAATGCTGGTCTTGCCGCCACGGGATTTGCCGGAGCTCAGGTACTCGGCAATCGATTCCTGGGTCACTTCACCGAGGAACACCCGCTCGGCGTCCATCACCGGCAGCCACGAGCGGTTGAACTCGTACATGCGCGACAGCAGGATGCGCAAATGCTCGTCGAACGCTGCGGTGGCGTTGAACTCGCGCAGGTACTGGGCGCAAGTCCCGGTCTGACGGTGCAGGTCGCGACGTCGTACATAACCGAGCGCCTTGTTCTCACCGTCCGTGACCACCACATAACGACGGTCCAGTTCGTCCATCAACTCCAGGGCCTCGGCCACCGGGGTTTCCGGGCTCACCGACGGCGCGTTGTCCGCCGCGTCTTCGGCTTTCACCAGCAACAGGCGCTTGAGCGTGCTGTCCTGGCCGACGAAGTTGCTGACAAAGTCGTCCGCCGGGTGCGCGAGCAGCGTGTCCGGGTGATCGATCTGCAACAGCTTGCCGGCGCGGAAGATCGCAATCTTGTCGCCCAGCTTGATGGCTTCGTCGATGTCGTGGCTGACCATGATCACGGTCTTGTTCAATGCGCGCTGCATCTCGAAGAACTCGTTCTGGATCATCTCGCGGTTGATCGGGTCAACCGCGCCGAACGGTTCATCCATCAACAACAACGGCGCATCCGCCGCCAGTGCGCGAATCACGCCGATCCGCTGCTGCTGACCGCCGGACAGTTCACGCGGGTAGCGCGTCAGGTACTGCTTGGGTTCAAGCTTGATCATGCTCATCAACTCGCGAGCGCGGTCGTGGCATTTCTGTTTGTCCCAACCCAGCAAGCGCGGAACGATGGTGATGTTTTCCTCGATGGTCATGTTCGGGAACAGGCCGATCTGCTGGATCACATAACCGATGTTGCGACGCAGGGTCACGGCGTCGAGGTCGGTGGTGTCTTCGCCATTGATCAGGATCTTGCCCGAGGTCGGCTTGATCAGGCGGTTGATCATTTTCAGCGTGGTGCTTTTGCCGCAACCCGATGGCCCGAGGAACACACAGATTTCGCCTTCATTGACGGTCAGGCTTACCGAGTCCACGGCTTTCACATCTTTGCCGTTGCTTTGGAAGGTCTTGCTGAGGTTTTGAAGTTCGATCATTTGAGCAGTCCTTTTGGAGTCAGCGTGCGTTGCAGCCATTGCAGAAGCAGGTCGGCGAAGATGGCCAGGAGACTGACCAGCACGGCGCCGACGATCAGCATCGACATGTCGCTGCGGCTGATTGAAGCGAGAATGAGTACACCGAGGCCACCGGCACCGATGGTCGCGGCGATGGTCATGACACCAATGTTCATGACCACGGCGGTGCGTACACCGGCAAGGATCACCGGCACCGCGATCGGCAGTTCAACCATGCGCAGGCGCTGGCCGAAGGTCATGCCGATGCCGCGGGCGGCTTCGCGAATGCCGGGTTCGACGCCGGTCAGCGCCAGGTAGGTGTTACGCATGATCGGCAGCAGCGAATACAGAAACACTGCGGTGATCGCCGGCATCGGGCCCAGGCCCTGGCCGAACTTGGAGTAGAACGGCAGCAGCAGGCCGAACAGCGCAATCGACGGCACGGTCAACAGCACCGTGGCGCTGGCTTGCAGTGGGCCGGCCAGTGTCGGGAAGCGTGTCATCAGGACGCCCAGCGGCACGCCCACGAGGATCGCCAGCGTCACGGCGATGCCGACCAGGGTGATGTGCTGCAAGGTCAGGTGCAGCACCAGCGGCCAATCGAGATGGGAAAAGGCGTTCAGAAATTCCATGTCTTCTCCTCCTCAGTTCAGGGGATGCTGGCGCAGGAAATCTGCGGCAACGGATGAAGGGCTTTCGTGATCGACATCGACCCGCGCGTTGAGCTGGCGCATGGTCGCGTCGTCGAACAGTTCAGCCAGTGGCTTGAGTTCTTCGGCAAGCTTCGGATGGGCGTCGAGGTAAACCTGACGCACTACTGGCGCGGCGGTGTAGTCCGGGAAGTAATGCTTGTCGTCTTCGAGCAACTTGAGCTTGAAGGCATTCAAACGACCGTCGGTGGTGTAGACCAGGCCGGCAAACACCTGACCATTACGCAGGGCGGTGTAGACGAGGCCAGCATCCATCTGCCGAATGTTCTTGCGGGTCAGGTTCATGCCGTAGAGATCGACCATGCCGTCCAGACCGTCGGAGCGGTTGGCGAACTCGGTGTCCAGCGCGACGAGGTGGTTATCTTTCTTCTCGGCCTGCAGCACCGTGTTCAGCTCGCTGATGGTGTTGATCTGCGGGTAAGCCTTCGCGGTGGTTTCCGGCAGGGCCAGGGCGTAGGTGTTGCTGAATTTCGACGGCGTGAGCCAGACCAGTCCTTTTTTCGCGTCGAGTTCTTTCACCCGTGCGTAGGACTGAGCGCTGTCGAGCTTGTCGGTGACATGGTTGTAAGCCACCAGCGAGACGCCGGTGTATTCCCACATCAAATCGAGCTGGCCACTTTCGTGGGCGCTGCGGGCCAGGTTGCTGCCAAGACCGCCGGTCACCTGGGTGTCGTAACCCTTGGTGCGCAGGTATTGGGAAGTGATTTCGGCGAGCAGGGTTTGTTCGGTGAACACCCGTGCGCCGATGCGGATCACCGGTTTTTCAGCGGCTTGGGCAAATCCTGCGAACAGCAGGGCGCAGCCCAATATTAAGGTCATGCCTTTTAGGTGTAGAGCTTTCATGAGTATTCCTTTGCCGAGGCTTAAGACGGGCGTAGGCCGCGTTCGAGCCAGAGGCGGCTGGCGAGTGTCACCAGACCGTCGAGCAGCAAGGCCAGCAGGGCGGTGCAAGCGGCGCCGAGCAGCAGTTGCGGCTGATTGTTCAGGGCGATGCCAGGGAAAATCAGGCTGCCCAGGCTATTGGCGCCAATCAGGAACGCCAACGGTGCGGTACCGACGTTGATCGCCAGAGCCACGCGCACGCCGCCGATGATGATCGGCACCGCGTTCGGCAGTTCGACCCTCCACAGCACTTGTGTCGGGGTCATGCCGATGCCGACCGCCGCTTCTTTCAGCGAACCCTGGACATTTTTCAGGCCTTCATAGGTGTTGCGCACGATCGGCAACAGCGAGGCGAGGAACAGGGCGAAGATCGCGGGGCCGCTGCCGATGCCCAGAATCCCCAGGGCGATGGCCAGTACGGCGAGAGGCGGCACGGTGTTGCCGATGTTGAAGATCTGCATGAAGCGTTCAGCGCGGCCCACCATGGTCGGGCGGCTGAGGAAGATACCGGCGGGGATGCCCACAACGAGGGCGGCCAGCATGGAAACAAGGACGAGAATCAAGTGAGCTTGCAGGTAAAAAAACAAATCGTCGCGGTAATGTTCGATCGTGTTGATGCCAATCCAATGGACCAGCAGGGCCAGGAGTGCGACGACAACCGCACCTCCAATAAGCCCCTTGCCATAGCGAATAGCCACAGGCGGACTCCTTTTTTTCTTTGTCGGCGAACGCAGTCCCGTGTGGCAATACCATTCCTGGCTGCCGGGATATCAACGTTCGCGAGAAGCAGCTCTTCATGCTGGTGCAACCGCATGAGATCGAGCCATAAGCGCAGCCTCGTCAGGCTAACTTGCAGGTTTTTCAAACCCTGCTACGAGAGCTGTAACAGGGGAGTGGACGCCTCCACCTTTTAAAAGGTTCCATAATTAGCAGCATTTAGCCACCGTTTATGTCCTTTTGTGTCCGTCAATTGCCGCCGGCGACTGGGCGAGCGGTGGTCCGTGGCGCTCGGTTTGCGCTATACTCGCCGCCCTTTTTTGAATCACCTGCCAGGCGATTTCCCATGACCAAACAGGCCGCCGAAGTCGCGAAACGCCGCACTTTCGCCATTATTTCCCACCCCGATGCCGGTAAAACCACCATCACCGAGAAGCTCTTGCTGATGGGCAAGGCGATTGCGATTGCGGGCACGGTGAAATCCCGCAAGTCCGACCGCCATGCCACCTCCGACTGGATGGAAATGGAAAAGCAGCGTGGTATCTCGATTACCACGTCGGTCATGCAGTTCCCGTATCGCGATCACATGATCAACCTGCTCGACACCCCGGGCCACGAAGACTTCTCCGAAGATACCTACCGTACCCTCACGGCAGTGGACTCGGCTTTGATGGTCCTCGACGGCGGTAAGGGTGTAGAGCCTCGGACCATTGCGCTGATGGACGTATGCCGTCTGCGTGACACGCCGATTGTCAGCTTCATCAACAAACTCGACCGTGACATCCGTGACCCGATCGAACTGCTCGACGAAATCGAAGCGGTCCTGAAGATCAAGGCTGCACCGATCACCTGGCCGATCGGTTGCTACCGCGACTTCAAGGGCGTTTACCACCTCGCCGACGACTACATCATCGTGTACACCGCCGGTCACGGCCACGAGCGCACCGATGTGAAAATCATCGAGAAGCTCGACTCCGATGAAGCCCGCGCGCATTTGGGCGACGAGTACGATCGCTTCGTCGATCAACTGGAACTGGTGCAGGGCGCCTGTCACGAATTCAATCAACAGGAATTCCTCGACGGCCAACTGACCCCGGTGTTCTTCGGTACTGCTTTGGGTAACTTCGGTGTCGATCACGTGCTCGACGCCGTGGTCAACTGGGCGCCGAAACCCCTGGCCCGTGTTGCGAACGAGCGTACCGTTGAGCCGGTCGAAGAGAAATTCGCCGGTTTCGTGTTCAAGATCCAGGCGAACATGGACCCGAAACACCGCGACCGTATCGCCTTCATGCGTATCTGCTCCGGCAAGTACGAAAAAGGCATGAAGATGCGCCACGTGCGCACCGGCAAAGACGTGCGGATCGGCGACGCGCTGACGTTCTTCTCCTCGGAGCGTGAGCAACTGGAAGAGGCGTTTGCCGGCGACATCATTGGTTTGCACAACCACGGCACCATCCAGATCGGCGACACCTTCACCGAAGGCGAAGCCCTGGGCTTCACCGGCATCCCGCACTTCGCCCCGGAACTGTTCCGCCGCGTACGTCTGCGTGATCCGCTGAAATCCAAGCAACTGCGCCAGGGCTTGCAGCAATTGGCGGAAGAGGGCGCGACCCAGGTGTTCTTCCCGGAGCGCAGCAACGACATCATCCTCGGCGCCGTCGGTGTGCTGCAGTTCGATGTGGTCGCCAGCCGCTTGAAAGAGGAATACAAGGTCGAGTGCTCTTACGAGCCGATCACCGTGTACTCCGCGCGCTGGATCGATTGCGACGATAAGAAGAAGATGGAGGAGTTCAAGGTCAAGGCCGTGGAAAACCTCGCCATCGACGGCGGCGGTCACTTGACCTACCTCGCGCCGACCCGGGTCAACCTGGCGTTGATGGAAGAGCGCTGGCCGGACGTGAAATTCCGTGCGACCCGTGAGCATCACTAAGCGCTGACTGGCTACACCCAAAACCCCGTGGCGAAAGCTGCGGGGTTTTTTATTGCCCCGATTTCTAGCGGTTAAACGAAACCCCCTGTGGGAGCGGGCTTGCTCGCGAAAGCGGTGTGTCATTCAGCAATGATGTTGACTGATCCACCGCCTTCGCGAGCAAGCCCGCTCCCACAGGAGATGGATCGTTCCCACGCTCTGCGTGGGAATGCAGCCCGGGACGCTCCGCGTTCCAGGAGCGGACGCAGAGCGTCCATTGAGGCATTCCCACACAGAGCGTGGGAATGATCAGGGGTGCGAATTCGGCATAACCCTTATTCCAAACCAATCTGCCCATTCACGGCAATTCCAGCCCTTCGTTAGCGTCCTATCTGGTGAACCCTGCCGATCGGAACTAGATTTCAGTCAGCGCCACGGCAATCGGGTCATGCGCCGTCAGGCACCCATGCTGCACTTCAGAAAGGATGGAATCGGCTATGAGCATTTTTCAACGCATTGTGCTGTTGCTTAAGGTTTTGGTGATGCTGTCCCTCGGCACGTCGGCGGCGTGGGCGGCCAATCCGAGTCATCCACAGGGATTTAGCGGCGTTGCGGGGCATGACAGCAGCGGACTGATGATCGCCAAATCGGAATCCGAGGGCGGTGACAAGGATCAGGGCGGCAGCAAGGACGATGACGATTCGACCACCGTCGAGCCGGACACCGATGACGACGACGAGGGCGATAGCCAGTCGTAAATCCCGGACAAAAGAAAACCCCTTCCACCGGACTGATGCGCAATCCAGGAAAAGGGGTTTGGTTAACAGCTAAAGCGGTAATCCCTGTGGGAGCGGGCTTGCTCGCGAAGAGGCCGTGTCAGTCGACATCACTGTTGAATGACACACCGCCTTCGCGAGCAAGCCCGCTCCCACATTTTTACGCCGCGCCGTCGAGGAACTGCTCCGCGTAGTGGCAAGCCACCTGGCGGTTATCGAGAGGGCGCAGGGCCGGCTCTTCGGTGCTGCAGCGCTCGGTGGCGTACGGGCAGCGCTTGTGGAAAGCGCAGCCGGACGGCGGGTTCAACGGGTTGGGCAACTCGCCGACGATCTTGATTTTCGGCTTGTTCGGGTCCGGGTGAATGGTCGGGGTGGCCGACAGCAACGCCTGGGTGTACGGGTGCAGCGGACGCTCGTAGATGTCGTTCTTCGGGCCCATTTCCACCGGGCGGCCGAGGTACATCACCATCACGTCATCGGCCACGTGCTGGACTACCGCCAGGTTGTGGGAGATGAACACATAGGCGGTGTTGAACTCTTGCTGCAAATCCATGAACAGGTTCAGCACCTGGGCCTGGATCGACACGTCGAGCGCGGAAGTCGGTTCGTCCGCCACCAGCACTTTCGGTTGCAGCATCATGGCGCGAGCCAAGGCGATCCGCTGGCGTTGACCGCCGGAGAACATGTGCGGATAACGCTGGTAATGCTCGGGACGCAAGCCCACCTGCTTCATCATCGCCTGGACTTTCTCGCGACGTTCAGCCGCCGACAGGTTGGTGTTGATCAGCAGCGGTTCGCCGAGCTGGTCACCGACTTTCTGCCGTGGGTTCAACGAGGCGTACGGGCTCTGGAACACCATCTGCACGTCTTTGCGCAGTTGTTTGCGCTGGGCCTTGTCGGCACCGGTGACTTCCTGCCCGGCGATTTTCAAGGAACCGGAGGACGGCTCTTCGATCAGCGTCAGGGCGCGGGCCAGGGTGGATTTGCCGCAACCCGATTCGCCAACGACAGCGAGGGTCTTGCCGGCTTCCAGTTCAAACGACACACCGTTCAAGGCGCGCACGGTCGCATGGCCCTTGAACAGGCCACGGGACACTTCGTAGTGACGGGTCAGGTCGCGGGCGGTAAGTACGACGGCCATTACGCCACCTCCTGGTTCAGCGGGTAGAAGCAGCGGGCGAGGCTGTTGCTTTTCGGGTCAAGGCCTGGACGTTGCTGGCGGCAGGAGTCCTGCACGTACGGGCAACGCGGCGACAGCAGGCAACCCTGCGGACGGTCATAACGGCCGGGAACGATACCCGGCAATGTGGCCAGGCGCGTGGCGCCGAGGCTGTGTTCCGGAATCGCCTTGAGTAGCGCTTCGCTGTACGGGTGCGCCGGAATGTCGAACAGTTGCGGCACTTGACCCACTTCCACCGCTTGACCGGCGTACATCACGCACACGCGCTGGGCGGTTTCAGCCACGACCGCGAGGTCGTGAGTGATCAGCACCAGGCCCATGTTCTGCTCTTTCTGCAGGGCCAGCAGCAGGTCCATGATCTGGGCCTGGATGGTCACGTCGAGGGCGGTGGTCGGTTCGTCGGCGATCAGCAGTTTCGGTTCGCCGGCAATCGCCATGGCGATCGCAACACGCTGGCTCATGCCGCCGGACAGTTGATGCGGGTAGGCTTCCATACGGCTGGCGGCGCCCGGGATTTCAACTTTTTCCAGCAGTTCGATGGCACGCTTGCGCGCTTGCTTGCCGGACATTTTCAGGTGCAGGCGCAGCACTTCTTCGATCTGGAAACCGACGGTGTAGCTCGGGTTCAGCGCGGTCATCGGGTCCTGGAAGACCATGGCCAGGTCTTTGCCGACGATCTGCCGGCGCTGACGGTTGCTGAGCTTGAGCATGTCCTTGCCGTCGAAATTCAGGGCGTCGGCGGTGACGATCCCCGGATGCTCGATCAGGCCCATCAGCGCCATCATGGTCACGGATTTACCGGAACCCGACTCGCCAACGATGGCCAGGACTTCGCCCTTGTCCACGGTAATGTCGAGGCCATCGACCACCGGAACGGCGTTCTTGTCGCCAAAGCGAACGTTGAGATTCTTGATTTCTAACAGTGACATTTGAATCTCCTCAGGCGGCGTTCTTGAGTTTCGGGTCCAGCGCATCGCGCAGGCCGTCGCCCATCAAGTTGATTGCCAGCACGCTGAGCAAAATGGTCAAACCAGGCAGACTGACGACCCACCAGGCGCGTTCGATGTAGTCGCGAGCCGAAGCCAGCATGGTGCCCCACTCAGGGGTTGGCGGTTGAACGCCAAGGCCCAGGAAGCCCAGGGCCGCGGCATCGAGAATCGCCGAGGAGAAGCTCAAGGTCGCTTGAACGATCAACGGTGCCATGCAGTTCGGCAGCACGGTGACGAACATCAGGCGTGGCAGGCCGGCGCCGGCGAGGCGCGCGGCGGTCACGTAGTCGCGGTTCAGTTCGCCCATCACCGCAGCGCGGGTCAGACGAACATAGGACGGCAACGAAACCACGGCGATGGCGATGATGGTGTTGATCAGGCCAGGGCCGAGGATGGCGACGATCGCCACGGCCAGCAGCAGGGACGGCAGGGCCAGCATGATGTCCATCAGGCGCATGATGGTCGGGCCGAGCACGCGCGGGAAGAACCCGGCGAACAGACCCAACAGGATGCCCGGAATCAGCGACATCACCACCGACGACAAACCGATCAGCAGGGACAGGCGCGAACCGTTGATCAGCCGCGACAGCAGGTCGCGACCCAGTTCATCGGTGCCGAGCAGGAACTGGATCTGCCCGCCTTCCAGCCAGGACGGCGGGGTCAGCAGGAAGTCACGGTATTGCTCGCTCGGGTTGTGCGGGGAAACCCACGGCGCGAAGATCGCGCAGAAAATCACCAGCAGCATGAACAGCAGGCCGGCGACGGCCCCTTTGTTCTTGGAGAATGCTTGCCAGAATTCTTTGTACGGAGACGGGTACAGCAGGCTTTGATCGACTGCTACCGCTGGAATTGGGGTGGTCATGGTCATGATGATCTCAGCGCTGGTGACGAATGCGTGGGTTGGCAAAGCCGTAGAGGATGTCCACTACGAAGTTGACCAGAATCACCAGGCAGGCGATTAACAGGATGCCGTTTTGCACCACGGGATAATCCCGTGCGCCAATGGCTTCGATCAGCCATTTGCCGATGCCGGGCCAGGAGAAGATGGTTTCGGTCAGGACCGCACCGGCCAGCAACGTGCCGACTTGCAGGCCGACCACGGTCAGTACCGGGATCAGCGCGTTGCGCAGGCCGTGCACGAATACCACGCGTGCCGGCGACAGGCCTTTGGCGCGGGCGGTACGGATGTAGTCTTCACGCAGCACTTCGAGCATCGAAGAACGGGTCATCCGCGCAATAACCGCCAGCGGGATGGTGCCGAGAACGATGGCCGGCAGGATCAGGTGATGCAGGGCGTCGAAGAACGCGCCGACGTCATCGGCCAGCAACGTGTCGATGAGCATGAAACCGGTGCGCGGCTCGATGTCATACAGCAGGTCGATCCGCCCGGACACCGGGGTCCAGCCCAGGGACACCGAGAAGAACATGATCAGGATCAGGCCCCACCAGAAGATCGGCATCGAATATCCCGCCAGGGAGATGCCCATCACCCCATGGTCGAACAGGGATCCTCGCTTGAGTGCCGCAATCACCCCGGCCAACAGGCCCAGGATGCCGGCGAACAACAGCGCGGCCATGGACAGTTCCAGGGTCGCGGGGAATAGAGAGCTGAACTCGGTCCAGACACTTTCACGGGTACGCAGGGATTCGCCAAGGTCGCCGTGGGCCAACTTGCCGATGTAATCCAGGTACTGGGCATACAGGGGTTTGTTCAGACCCAGGCGTTCCATTGCCTGGGCGTGCATTTCGGGGTCGACCCGACGTTCGCCCATCATTACTTCCACGGGGTCGCCCGGAATCATGCGAATCAGCGCGAAAGTCAGCAAGGTGATGCCGAAAAACGTGGGGATCAGTAACCCCAGTCGGCGGGCAATAAAACTAAACATCTTGTGTGGTACCTCATCAGCCGGTTAGGCGTGCCTGGCGTCCCTGGGGTCAGGGACGCCGGGAGTTTTCTTATCTACTTCACCTGGGTGGTGGCGAAGTTATTAGTGGTGAGGGGGCTAATGTGGTAGCCCTCTACGTTGTTGCGCATTGCGGTGAACATACGGGTGTGCGCCATGTTGATCCATGGCTGGTCCTGATTGAAAACCTCCTGGGCTTGTTCGT
The DNA here is from genome assembly GCF_044762525.1 of Pseudomonas sp. NPDC096950. Classification (NCBI taxonomy): domain Bacteria; kingdom Pseudomonadati; phylum Pseudomonadota; class Gammaproteobacteria; order Pseudomonadales; family Pseudomonadaceae; genus Pseudomonas; species Pseudomonas sp. NPDC096950. The sequence goes on from NZ_JBIWEL010000011.1 coordinate 43,862, forward strand.
AGAGCGCCGCACGTTCCGTCGGGTTCACTTTAGCCCGTGCATCGTCGATCAGTGCCTGGAATTTCTCGTTGCACCAGCGGGCGTAGTTTTCGCCGTTCTTGGCGGCTTCGCAACTTAGATTAGGCGTAAGGAAGTTATCCGGGTCGCCGTTATCGCCCGCCCATCCGGCAGAAACCATGTCGTGCTCGCCGTTTTTGGCGCGTTTGAGCATTTCGCCCCATTCCATGACGCGAATATCGAGCTTGATCCCGACCTGGGCCAGATCGGACTGCATCATCTGCGCGCCGAGCATCGGGTTCGGGTTGGTCGGCCCGCCACCGTTACGGGTGAACAGGGTGAGCACAGTGCCGTCCGGCACGCCGGCTTCCTTGAGCAGGGCGCGCGCCTTGTCCAGGTCGCGTGGCGGATTGGTCAGTTTGTGGTTGTAGCCAAGCAGGGTGTCCGGGTATGGGTTGACCGCGACAGTCGCATTGTCTTTGCCGAACAACGCATTGACGTAGGCCGCTTTGTCGAAGGCGATGTCGATGGCTTTACGCACCCGCACGTCGCTCATGTATTTGTGCTGAGTGTTCATGGCGATGTACGAGACGGTCATCGCGTTCATCTCATCAACCTTCAGGTTGGGGTCTTTCTTGATGCTCGGGATGTCATCCGGCTTCGGATACAGCGCGATCTGGCACTCGTTGGCCTTGAGCTTTTGCAGGCGCACATTGTTGTCGGTGGCGATGGCCAGGATCAGTGCGTCAGCCGGTGGCTTGCCGAGGAAGTAGTCCGGGTTGGCCTTGAAGCGCACCTGAGCGTCCTTGGCATAGCGCTGGAAAACGAACGGGCCGGTGCCGATCGGCTTGTTGTTCAGGTCGCCGGTCTTGTTGGCCTTGAGCAACTGGTCGGCGTATTCGGCGGGGTAGATCGAGGAGAACGCCATGGCGACGTCCGCCAGGAACGGCGCTTCACGACGGGTCAGCGTGAAAGTGACGGTGTTGTCATCCACTTTCTCGACGCTTTTGAGCAGTTCCTTGAAGCCCATGCTTTCAAAGTACGGGAAACCCACGCTCGACAGTTTGTGCCACGGGTGATTCGGGTCCAGTTGGCGCTGGAAGCTCCAGACCACGTCGTCGGCGTTCATGTCGCGGGTCGGCTTGAAGTAATCGGTGGTGTGGAACTTGACGCCTTTGCGCAGGTGGAACGTGTAGGTCAGACCGTCTTCGCTGATGTCCCAGGAGTCGGCCAGTGCAGGAATCACTTCAGTGGTTCCGGGCTTGAAGGCGACCAGACGGTTGAAAATGGTCTCGGACACCGCATCGCCAGTGACTGCAGTCGTGTACTGGACCATGTCGAAGCCTTCCGGACTGGCTTCGGTGCAGACCACCAAGGGCTTGGCCGAGACGCCAACAGCGACACTCAGCAACGCGGCAGCGATGGCCGCACGTAGGGGAAGCATTTTCATCAAGAACCCTCTGCAATCGGTTGAACAGATAAAAGCCAAACGGCCGACTCGTCATGAGTCAGCCGTTGGCGTGCGTTATTACAAGACTTTGAACGGGATGGTGGTCACGAGACGGAACTCGTTGATGCTGCCATCGGCCTGGTTTTCGCTGGCACGGTGGGTGGTGTAGGTCGCGCGAACGGTGGTCGCTTTAAGCGGGCCGCTCTGTACGGCGTACGAAGTACCGATGCCGTATTCGTAATGGTGTTCGCCGTCCATGTTGCGTACGTCGTAGGCGGTGCCGGTGTAGTGAGTACCGTCGATGCCCCAGCCGCGAGCCTGGTAGATATTGAACTTCAGGCCTGGCACGCCATATTCAGCCATGTTCAGACCGTAGGCGATCTGGAACGATTTTTCGTTCGGGCCGTTGAAGTCGGACAGCAGGGAGTTGGCCAGGTAGATGCCGTTGGTTTCATGCAGGTAGTCGAAGTACTCGTTACCGTTCACTTCCTGGTACGAGAAGGTCAGGCTGTGGGCCTGGTGAGTCAGGCCGAACGACAGGGAGTAGGTGTCGTTGTCGATTTCACCCATCTCTTTTTTGCCGGCATCGACGGTTTTGTAGTAGTTCAGGCCAGTGGTCAGGCTCAGGACCGAGCTGTCACCCAGTTCGTGGGTGGCGCCGAAGTAGTACTGGTTCCAGAAGTCTTCAACCTGGGAAGCGTAGAGGCTGGTCTTCAGGCTTTTCAGCGGCTGGTAGTTCAGGCCGACGATGTTGACGTGATCGGTTTCAGCGCTGTTGTTGGTGTACTCGGAGCGGAATTTCGACAGGCTTTCTTCGGTACGCGGGGATACGCGATCGAAAGTGCCGGCGTCGAACGACAGGTTGTTCAGCTCTTCGCTGTGAATGCTCACACCTTCAAAGCTCGAAGGCAGAGGACGGTTGCCGATGTTATCGACAATCGGGGTGCTGAAGTTCTGGCGACCGGCGGTCAGGGTGGTGTTCGACACGCGGAACTTGACGTTGGCCAGGCCCAGTTTGCTCCACTGGCCTTCAGCGTCGCCGCCTTCGTTGGTCAGCGTACGGTTGTTGCCCGCGCCTGGACGGGAACCCGGTGCGCCCCCGTTGTTGGATGCCAGGTTCTTGCGATCGCGCTCCAGTGCAACGGCGTTGTACGCAGCCACTTCAGTGCTGACGCCCACGGTGCCCTGGGTGAAGCCCGAGGTGTAGTTGACGATGGTGCCCTGGACCCAGTTGATCCGGCGGTCAGTCGGCGTGGCTACGCCGTCTTTGCGGTAGGTGAACTTGCCGCCACGTTTCAGTTGTTCGTTGGCGTACCAGTTACGGGTCGTGCCGCTGATCGTCGAACCTTCGAGGAAGCCGGGTGCATCCGCTTGGGCGCTGGCGGTGTTGACCGTGACCGGGGTGAACTCCTGGCTTTGGGATTCCGCGTAAGCCGTGGCGGTGATGCTGCTGATGGCCAAGGCCAAGATCGCGGTGTTGCTCAGTTTCATGGGTGAAGCTCCTTTCTTTCTTTTTTTAATGCCGGTCTTTTTTGGTGATCCGGCTATTTGGTTTAGAACTCATTTCAAGCATCGCAAACGTTTGCTGTAGGCCGAATCGGCGAATTACGGCAACACGCTTGCGTGAGGACGGAATCCGCCCTCAGCGTTTCTGGCTAGTCGGTTATTTTTCTATGCTGACACCCGAGAACACGTTGCGACCAAAGGGGCTCACCTTGAACCCTTCGATTTTGGCGCTTAACGGTTGGTTGACCGTCGAGTGAGCGACTGGCGTGATCGGCACTTGCTGCTTGAGCAATTGCTGCGCCTGTTGGTAAAGCACGGTGCGCTGGTCACGATCGGTGACGATCTTGGCCTGCTTGATCAGCTTGTCGTAAGCCGGATCACACCACATGGAGTAGTTGTTGCCGCCAATGGCGTCGCAGCTGTAAAGCGTGCCCAGCCAGTTGTCCGGGTCCCCGTTGTCACCGGTCCAACCGATCAGGCTGACGTCGTGCTCGCCATTCTTGGTGCGCTTGATGTACTCGCCCCATTCGTAGCTGACGATCTTCACCTTGAGGCCGATTTTCGCCCAGTCCGCCTGGAGCATCTCGGCCATCAACTTGGCGTTGGGGTTGTACGGGCGCTGGACCGGCATGGCCCAGAGGGTGATTTCGGTGCCTTCCTTCACGCCGGCAGCCTTGAGCAGTTCCTTGGCTTTTTCCGGGTTGTAGGCGGCATCCTTGATGCTGGTGTCGTAGGACCATTGGGTCGGCGGCATGGCGTTGACCGCCAGTTGCCCGGCGCCCTGGTACACGGCGTTGAGAATGCTTTGCTTGTTCACCGCCATGTCCAGCGCCTGACGCACTTCGAGCTGGTCGAACGGTTTGTGGCGCACGTTATAGGCGATGTAGCCGAGGTTGAAACCTGGCTTTTCGATGAGCTTGAGTTTCGGGTCGTTCTTCAGTGCCGTGACATCGGCCGGGCGCGGATGCAGGGTGATCTGGCATTCGTTGGCCTTGAGCTTCTGCACCCGCACCGACGCGTCGGTGTTGATGGCGAAAATCAGGTTGTCGAGCTTGACCCGGCTCGGGTCCCAGTACTGCTTGTTGCCGCTGTAGCGGATGTTGGAGTCTTTCTGGTAGCTCTTGAACACGAACGGCCCGGTGCCGATCGGCTTCTGGTTGATCTCGCTCGGTTTGCCGTCCGCCAGCAGTTTGTCGGCGTATTCGGCGGACAGGATGGCGGCGAAGCTCATGGCGATGTTCTGAATGAACGCGGCGTCCACGCTGTTGAGCGTCATGACCACGGTCAGCGGCCCGGTCTTTTCGACCTTGGCGATGTTCTTGTTCAGGCTCATCCCGTTGAAATACGGGAACTCGGTTGGATAAGCCTTACGAAAGGGTTGCTGCGGATCGAGCATGCGATTGAACGTGAACAGCACGTCATCGGCATTGAAATCGCGGGTCGGCGTGAAGTAAGGCGTGGTGTGGAATTTCACCCCTTCGCGCAAGTGGAAGGTGTACGTGAGGCCGTCTTCGGAAATATCCCAGCTCGTTGCAAGGCCCGGTACGACGTTGGTCGCGCCCTTTTCAAATTCTGCCAGTCGGTTGTACAGCGGCTCGGCGGCATCGTTATCGGTCGCAGTGGTGTACTGCGCCGTGTCGAAACCGGCGGGGCTGCCTTCGGAGCAAAAGACCAGGCTGTTGTTGGCGGCCTGGCTGATGGAAGTGGCGGCCAACAGGCCGGTGCCCAGCAATGCGGATAAAACCAAGGTATGGCGCATAACGCTCCCTCTTTTTTAGTGTTTAACAATGAGCCGCCGTCCCGTCCAGGGACGTGGAGGCTTCATTGATCTCAATCCAGTGCACGCCGCAAACCGAGGGCCCACGCATGAACTGGTCAGATCCCGACGGTATGGGCCGTGGGTCTGGCAGTAAATGCGGAAAGGCCTGAAAAACTCGTAGGAAAAGCCGACACGTCCTAAACATCTGCGGTAGTCCGCAGCGGATTTGGCTGTCAGAGAATTCCTACATTCCCGGCAGATAAAGCAACGGCGACGTTAAATACGTCGCCGTTGCCAAATCTTATTTGCTGACGCTGACGCCGTAGAAGGAGTTCAAGCCGAATGGGCTGATCTTGAAGTCCTGCACGTTGTCGCGCATGGGTTGGAACACCGTCGAGTGAGCGATAGGTGTCATCGGAACGGCGTCTTTGAGGACGTGTTGCGCCTGTTTGTACAGTTCGGTGCGCTTGCCCTGGTCGGTCGTGCGCTTGGCTTCTTTTACGATGCCGTCGAACTTCTTGTCACACCACTTGGAGAAGTTGTTGCCCTGCAACGAGTCGCAGCCGAACAGCACGTTGAGCCAGTTGTCCGGGTCACCGTTGTCGCCGCTCCAGCCAATCAGCATCGCGCCGTTTTCGCCGCCTTTGGAGCGCTTGATGTACTCGCCCCACTCGTAGGTCACGATCTTGGCCTTGATACCGATCTTGGCCCAGTCGGACTGCAGCATTTCAGCCATCAGCTTGGCGTTCGGGTTGTATGGACGCTGAACCGGCATGGCCCACAGGTTGATCTCGGTACCTTCCTTGATGCCCGCTTCCTTGAGCAGCTCTTTGGCTTTCTCAGGGTTGTACGGCGCATCCTTGATGGTGGTGTCGTAGGACCATTGGGTTGGCGGCATGGCGTTGACGGCCAGCTGACCAGCACCTTGGTAAACGGAGTCGATGATCTGCTGCTTGTTGACGGCCATGTCCAGTGCCTGACGCACTTTCAGTTGGGCCATCGGGTTCGGCTGATCGCTGCCCTTGATCTTGTCCATCACGTTGTAGGCGATGTAACCCAGGTTGAAACCAGCCTGGTTAGGCACTTTGAGTGTCTTGTCTTCTTGCAGCGCCTTCAGGTCGGCCGGACGTGGGAACAGAGTGATCTGGCACTCGTTCTTTTTCAGCTTCTGGATGCGGACCGACGGGTCGGTGGTGATGGCGAAGATCAGGTTGTCGATCTTGACGTCGTCAGGCTTCCAGTAGTCCTTGTTCCCGGTGTAGCGGATGTTGGAGTCTTTCTGGTAGCTCTTGAACACGAACGGACCAGTGCCGACCGGCTTCTGGTTGATGTCGGCGGCTTTGCCTTCCTTGAGCAGCTGGGCAGCGTACTCGGCGGATTGCACGGACGCGAAGCTCATGGCCATGTTCTGGATGAACGCGGCATCCACTTCTTTCAGGGTGAACTTGACGGTTTTGTCGTCGACTTTATCGATTTTGGTGATGTTGGTATCCATCCCCATATCGGTGAAGTACGGGAATTCAGTCGGGTACGCTTTGCGGAACGGATCATCCTTGTTAATCATGCGATTAAAGGTGAACAGCACGTCGTCGGCGTTGAACTCACGAGTAGGCTTGAAGTACGGGGTGGTGTGGAACTTGACGCCTTCACGCAGATGGAAGGTGTACGTCAGGCCATCCGTGGAGATGTCCCAGCTGGTCGCCAGGCCAGGAACAACGGCGGTGCCGCCGCGCTCGAACTGGGTCAGGCGGTTGAACATGGTTTCTGCAGAGGCGTCGAAGTCGGTTCCGGTGGTGTACTGACCAGGATCAAAACCGGCCGGGCTCCCTTCGGAGCAAAACACCAGGTTAGTCGCCGCTTGGGCGAAAGGTGCGGCAGCTAACAAGCTGGCGCCGACTAAAAACGGAATGACCGCGTGTTTAAGCATGGTGGCCTCATGATTTGTTGTCATTTTTGGAATTAGAGGACGACCTCGTGAGTCGTGCCTGCGGATACTTATGCAGGGGCCATACCCATTGCAAGATCCAGAACGGCCACAAGTCTTAAACAGTGGCACGAACGTACCTTAATGTCGCATATGTATAAATATTGACGCATTTGACCGTTTGCGCACGTTTTTTACGGTGCAAAAGCCGCCCCAAGAAGGGGCAACCGGGGCGTATGGCGCACCCGGTTGGCGCGTGGTGTTACTTATTTATACCCACGCCATAGAAGGGCGTGAGGCCAAACGGGCTGATCTTGAAGTCGGTCACTTCCTTACGCAGTGGCTGGAACACCGTCGAGTTGGCAATCGGTGTAATCGGCACTTGTTCCTTGAGGATTTTCTGCGCCTGTTGGTACAACTTGACCCGCTCGTCACGGTCGGTCGACACCTTGGCCTGCTGGACCAGTTTGTCGTACGCCGGATCGCACCACTTAGCGTAGTTGCTACCTTTCACGGCTGCACAGCTGTACAGCACGCCGAGCCAGTTATCCGGGTCGCCGTTGTCGCCGGTCCAGCCGTAGATCATCGCGTCGTGTTCGCCATTCTTGGCGCGCTTGATGTACTCGCCCCACTCATAGCTGACGATGTTGGCCTTGATCCCGACTTTCTCCCAGTCCTGCTGGATCATCTGCGCCGACATCCGCGCATTGGGGTTGGAGGCGCGTTGCACGGTCATGGCCCACAGATTAATGGTCGTACCTGGCGCAACCCCTGCTTCTTTCAGTAGCGCCTTGGCCTTGGTCGGGTCGTGGGGCGCGTCCTTGATGTTCGGGTCAAACGACCATTGCGCCGGTGGCAAGGCGTTCTGAGCGAGCTGGCCGGCGCTCTGGTACACGGCTTTGATGATCGCCGGTTTGTCGATGGCCATGTCCAGGGCCTGACGGACCTTGAGCTGGTCCAGCGGTGGATGGGTCACGTTATAAGCGAGGAAACCGAGGTTGAAACCGGCCTGCTTGAGCACGGTCAGGTTCGGGTCTTTCTCCATCACCTCGATATCGGCCGGGCGCGGGTAGCCGCTGACCTGGCATTCGCCGGCCTTGAGTTTCTGCAACCGCACGGCGGCATCCGGGGTGATCGAGAACACCAGGTTGTCGATTTTCACGTCCTCGGGTTTCCAGTACGCCTTGTTGCCGGCGAAGCGGATCTGCGAATCCTTCTGATAACGCTTGAACACGAACGGCCCCGTGCCGACGGGCTTCTGGTTGATGTCTGCCGCTTTGCCTTCTTTTAATAACTGCGCGCCATATTCGGCGGACTGCACCGAGGCGAAGCTCATCGCCAGGTTCTGGATGAACGCGGCATCAACGTTGTTCAAGCTGAAGCGCACGGTGTGCTCGTCGAGCTTGTCGACACTCTTGATGGTTTTGTTCAAATCCATGTCGGTGAAGTACGGCGACTCGGCGGGGTAGGCCTTGCGAAACGCATTCTCCGGGTCGAGCAGGCGCTGGAAGGTGAACAGCACATCGTCGGCGTTGAAATCCCGGGTCGGGGTGAAATAGTCGGTGGTGTGGAACTTCACGCCGTCACGCAGGTGGAAGGTGTAGCTGAGGCCGTCCTGGCTCACGTCCCAACTCGTCGCCAGGCCGGGCTCGACTTCAGTGCCGCCACGCTTGAACTGAGTGAGACGGTTGAAAACCGTTTCGGCCGAAGCATCGAAGTCAGTGCCGCTGGTGTACTGGCTGGGGTCGAAACCGGCGGGGCTGGCTTCGGAGCAGTAGACCAGGGTCGTGGCAGCTTGGGCGAATGGCGCGGTGGTGGCTAAGGCGAGGGCGAGCACAAGCGGTTTGACGGTGGTTCTTTCCATGGAGTCCCCGGGGGATTTGGGTAGCGGTATACCCCTGAGAGTAGCGTTGTTGACCGGTTGGGCGGAAATATCGTTTTTTGAGGTGGACCCCTCTATCCGGGCATACATCCATCAAAATGGTGGGTGGCGGACACGGAATGTGTGAACGACCCCGAACCCCTGTGGGAGCGGGCTTGCTCGCGAAGACGGCGGCACATTCAACATCACGGTGCCTGACAGACCGCTTTCGCGAGCAAGCCCGCTCCCACAATGGATTTTTGCCGGGCACAGAATTTGTGACCAGCCCCGACCCCCTGTGGGAGCGGGCTTGCTCGCGATAGCGGCAGATCAATCACCACAAAAATCTGGGCAATAAAAAACGGCGATCACTTCAATGATCGCCGTTCTTATAGACGGGCTTATCGAATCAAGGCGTCATCAACACTTCAATCGACCCATCCGCCGTCATGCTGACCTGGCTGGTGCCGGCCTCGACTTCTGGCGTCACCGGTGCCGAGTCCATACCCGCCGCTTTCATCATCATCGGCGCGCGCATGTAGGGTTGTGGGTAACCGTTGCTGTTCAGGTTCAGGTTGACGATTTTGTAGCCCTTGCCGCCCAACGCATCGGTGGCCAGTTGCGCGCGAGCCTTGAACGCGGTGACGGCGTCTTTGAGCAGTGCGTCTTCGCTGGCCTTGCGGGTTGGCGTGGCGATGGCGAAGTCCATGCCGCCCATTTTCAGGTCGGTGAGCAGTTCGCCGGTCAGTTTCGACAGGGCGGCGAAGTCCGAGCTTTCCAGGCGCAGTTCGGCGCGTTCACGCCAGCCGGTGATTTTCTGGCCCTTGGTGTCGTAGATCGGGTAGCTGTTGCGGCTGCCCTGGCGCAGGGTGATGTCTTTGACTTGCTTGGCCTGTGCCAAAGCCTTGTTCATGGTGGTGCTGACGTCGGCGGCGAGCTTGGCCGGGTCGGTGTTTTGCTCTTCGGTATAGAGGGTCACGATCATCAGGTCGCGGGCCACTTCCTGACTGACTTCGGCGCGCAGGGCAATCTGGTTGTAGTGAAGTTCGTCGGCGGCCAGGGCCGGGAGGCTGGCGACGGTGCCAACGCTAAGGGCGAGGAGGGCGGCGCTGCGGCGCATTGTGTGCATGAAAAGCTCCTTGAAGGGGCGCAGGGGTTATGGTCCGAGCCTGCGTGAAACCATCAGACTCTAGCTTTTATGATCCGGTTCGCCCAGTTACAACTTTCATACAGATACACAGGAGGTGGAACGCATTCCAATGTGGGAGCGTGGCTTGCCCGCGAAGGCGTCCTTATAGACGCCACAACCTTTCCCGCCATGTGGCCGTTTGCCGCACTTTTGCCTGTCAGCCCCCCTGCTTGGTTATACTCCGTGCGATCCGCCTGGAGCGCTCATCAGGAGAGCTCATGCTCGCCCCCGTTCAAATCACTTCCGCGACTCGCCAGAACCTCTGGCGGCTGACGTTCATCCGCACTTTAGTGCTGGCCGCCCAGGCCGGTTCCGTGGGCCTGGCCTACTGGTTCGATTTGCTGCCATTGCCCTGGCTTCAACTGGCAATGACCCTCGGCTGTTCGATGCTGCTGTGTGCCTTCACAGCCATTCGCCTGCGCACCTCGTGGCCAGTCACCGAACTCGAATACGCCGTGCAACTGGCCTGTGACCTGTTTATCCACAGTGCCTTGCTGTACTTCTCCGGCGGCTCGACCAACCCGTTCGTTTCTTATTACCTGGTGCCGCTGACTATCGCCGCCGTGACCTTGCCGTGGCGGTTTTCGCTGATTCTGTCCGGCATCGCCTTGGCCATGTACACCTTGCTGCTGGCGCGGTTCTACCCGCTGCAAACCTTCCCGATCGCCCGGGAAAACCTGCAGGTCTACGGCATGTGGCTGAGCTTTGCCCTCGCTGCCGCAGTGATCACCTTCTTCGCCGCACGCATGGCCGAAGAGCTGCGCCGCCAGGAAGAACTGCGCGCCATCCGCCGTGAAGAAGGCCTGCGCGATCAGCAGTTGTTGGCCGTCGCCACGCAAGCCGCCGGTGCCGCCCACGAGTTGGGCACACCTCTGGCGACCATGAGCGTGCTGCTCAAAGAGATGCAACAGGATCATCCCGACCCGATGTTGCAGGACGATCTGAAGGTGCTGCAGGATCAGGTCAAACTCTGCAAAGAAACCTTGCAGCAACTGGTGCGCGCCGCCGAGGCGAATCGCCGTTTGGCCGTGGAAATGCAGGACGTCACCGACTGGCTCGACGAAGCCCTGAACCGCTGGCACCTGATGCGCCCGGAAGCCAGTTACCGCTTCCAGCGCCTCGGCCAGGGCACCGTGCCACGCATGGCACCGCCGCCGGACCTGACCCAGGCACTCTTGAATTTGCTGAACAATGCCGCGGATGCCTGCCCCGAAGGGCTGCAAGTGACCCTGGACTGGAATCCCGAGGACTTGACCATCAGCATTCGCGACCACGGCGCCGGTGTGCCGCTGGCCATCGCCGAGCAGATTGGCAAACCGTTTTTTACCACCAAGGGCAAAGGTTTCGGCCTGGGCCTGTTTTTGAGCAAGGCCAGCGTGACACGCGCCGGCGGCTCAGTGAAACTCTACAGTCATGAGGAAGGCGGCACGCTCACCGAGCTGCGCCTGCCCCGTGTCGCCCGAGGAGACGAACATGAGTGACGAGATCCAAGTAGAAGGCGAAGAACTGCCGCATTTGTTGCTGGTCGATGACGACGCCACTTTCACCCGCGTGATGGCCCGCGCCATGGCCCGCCGGGGTTTTCGCGTCAGCACCGCCGGTTCCGCCGAAGAAGGCCTGACCATCGCCCTGGCCGACCTGCCGGATTACGCCGCGCTCGACCTGAAAATGGACGGCGATTCGGGCCTGGTGCTGCTGCCCAAGTTGCTCGAACTCGACCCGGAAATGCGCGTGGTGATCCTCACCGGTTATTCGAGCATCGCCACCGCCGTCGAGGCGATCAAGCGCGGCGCCTGCAACTATCTATGTAAGCCGGCCGATGCCGATGACGTGCTGGCCGCGCTGCTGTCCGAGCACGCCGACCTCGACACCCTGGTGCCGGAAAACCCGATGTCCGTGGACCGCCTGCAGTGGGAACACATCCAGCGGGTGTTGACCGAGCACGAAGGCAACATCTCCGCCACGGCCCGCGCCCTGGGCATGCACCGCCGCACGCTGCAGCGCAAACTGCAGAAGCGTCCCGTTCGCCGCTGAACCTGCGCTGAACGAATGCCGGCCGTGCCTCGCGATAAACCGAGCCGATCATCTATGATCGGTTCATGCGTGTTCTTTTCTCTACCGAGCCTTATCCATGAATCAGAACGCTGAATATTCCGCGGTCAATGATGCTGTGCGCGGGCAGTTTTTTCGCAAAGTCTGGGCGATGACCACGCCGTACTGGCGCAGCGAAGAGAAGGTCAAGGCATGGACGCTGCTGATCGCCGTGATTGCACTGTCGCTGATCAGCGTCGGCATCTCGGTGTGGTTCAACACCTGGTACAAGGATTTCTACAACGCCCTGCAAAAGAAGGATGAAGCGGCGTTCTGGAAGCTGATTCTGTATTTCTGCGCGATTGCCGCCGTGGCGATTGTCGGCGCGGTGTACCGGCTCTACCTGACCCAGATGCTGACCATCCGCTGGCGGGCCTGGCTCACTGAAAAACACTTCGCCCGTTGGCTCGGCGACAAGAATTACTACCAGCTGGAGCAGGGCGGCTACACCGATAACCCGGACCAGCGGATTTCCGAAGACCTCAACAGCTTCACTACCAACACCCTGAGCCTGGGCCTGGGGCTGATCCGCAACGTCGTCAGCCTGGTGTCGTTCTCGATCATCCTATGGGGCGTGTCGGGCAGCATCGAAGTGTTCGGCTATGAGATTCCCGGCTACATGTTCTGGTGCGTGCTGGTGTACGCGGCGGTCGGCAGTTGGCTGACGCATCTGATCGGTCGGCGTTTGATCGGCCTGAACAACCAACAACAACGCTTCGAAGCTGACTTGCGTTTCTCCATGGTGCGGGTGCGTGAAAACGCCGAAAGCATCGCGCTGTATAACGGCGAGCCAAATGAAAACCGGCGCCTGAGCAACCGCTTCGGAATGGTCTGGCACAACTTCTGGGACATCATGAAGGTGTCCAAGCGTCTGACCTTTTTCACCTCCGGTTACAGCCAGATCGCGATCATCTTCCCGTTCATGGTCGCCGCGCCGCGTTACTTTGCCGGCAAGATCGAACTCGGTGAACTGATGCAAATCAGCTCAGCGTTCGGCAACGTGCAAGAGGCCTTCAGCTGGTTTATCAGCGCGTATTCGGACCTCGCCGCATGGCGTGCCACCTGTGATCGTCTGCTGAGTTTCCGTCAGGCCATGGCCGATAACGAAGAGCGCGCACCGGCCATCGACGTGCAGAACCAGGGTTCGGCGCTGAAAATCCACAACCTCGGTCTGGACCTCGCCGACGGCCGCCACTTGCTGACCAACGCGGACATGACGGTGGAAGAGGGGGACCGCGTCATGCTCAGCGGTCGTTCCGGCAGCGGTAAATCCACGCTGCTGCGGGCGATGGGGCATTTGTGGCCGGCGGGCCACGGCAACATTCGACTGCCGGCGGCGCGTTACCTTTTCCTGCCGCAGAAGCCGTATCTGCCGATCGGCACGTTGCGTGAAGCGCTAAGTTATCCACAGCCCGGCGACACGTATCTGCCTGAGCGTTATGTGGAAGTGCTGGAAACCTGCCGCTTGCCGCACCTGGTGGCGCGTCTGGACGAAGCCAATCACTGGCAGCGCATGTTGTCGCCGGGTGAGCAGCAACGCTTGGCCTTTGCCCGCGCGCTGCTGTATGCGCCGCAATGGCTGTACATGGACGAAGCCACGTCGGCGATGGATGAAGATGACGAAGCGTCGCTGTATCAGGCGTTGATCGATGAATTGCCGGGGCTGAGCATTGTCAGCGTCGGGCATCGCAGCAGCCTGAAGCGTTTCCACCCACGGCATATCCGTATCGACAATGGGCATCTGGTGGACCAGGCCGTGACCGCCTGATCACCACAAATCCCCCTGTGGGAGCGGGCTTGCTCGCGAATGCGGTCTGACATCCAGCATTGAGGTGTCTGACACTCCGCCTTCGCGAGCAAGCCCGCTCCCACAAGGAGAATGGTGTTCAACCCCGACGGTGATCGTACAACCCGCTTGCGCTATGATGCGGTTTCAGCCGAATTTTTCGAGACAGACGTTCACCATGGAAAACCCGATCGACGCACCTCGCCTCCCTCGCAAGCGCCGCAGTCTCGCTCAGGAACTGGTGACTGTGCTGTCCGAGCAGATCCGCGACGGTCAGCTCAAGCGTGGCGACAAGTTGCCCACCGAGTCGGCGATCATGGACGCCCATGGCGTCAGCCGTACGGTGGTGCGTGAAGCGATTTCCCGTTTGCAGGCTGCCGGGCAGGTGGAAACCCGCCACGGCATCGGCACTTTCGTGCTCGACACGCCGAGCCCGAGCGGTTTCCGTATTGACCCGGCCACCGTCGTCACCCTGCGTGATGTGCTGGCGATCCTCGAACTGCGTATCAGCCTGGAAGTGGAATCCGCCGGCCTCGCCGCCCAGCGCCGTAGCGCCGAGCAATTGGGCCTGATGCGTGCGGCACTGGACGCCCTCAACGAAAGTGCATCCCACGCCAGCGATGCCGTGGCGTCGGACTTCCAGTTCCACCTGCAAATCGCCCTGGCCACCGGCAACCGCTACTTCACCGACATCATGACCCACCTGGGCACCAGCATCATCCCGCGCACGCGCCTCAACTCCGCGCGGCTGGCCCATGACGACCAGCAGCACTACATGAATCGCCTGAGCCGTGAACACGAAGAAATCTACGACGCCATTGCCCGCCAGGATTCCGATGCAGCGCGGGCGGCGATGCGGTTGCATTTGACGAATAGTCGGGAACGGCTGCGCCATGCCCATGAAGAGGCTGAGGCGCAGCGGGGGTAAATTCTTCCGCTGACTGATTTGTTGTGTGATAGACCGCTTTCGCGAGCAAGCCCGCTCCCACAGGGGATCTTCGGTGGACACACAATGTGTGAACACCATCGATCAAATGTGGGAGCGGGCTTGCTCGCGAAGAGGCCGTCAGCCCTAGCGCATTAACTTCAGCCAGCCGTTGAGATCGTTCCCACGCTCTGCGTGGGAATGCCTCCTGTGACGCTCTGCGTCACGCTTCAGGACGCGGAGCGTCCCCGGTTGCATTCCCACGCAGAGCGTGGGAACGATCAGGTTAGAGGTCAACCAGCCTTCAAAATCGACCGATCCACCCGCACCGCCAACTCAGTCGCGCCATTCTTGGCCTCAAAAACCACCTGCCCCTGAGCATCCACAATCCCTCGCGCAATAGGCACGCCTTTGGACAGCAACTCCAACGGCGCACCTTTCAATGATTGGCCTGAAGCCAGTTCCAGTTTCACTTTAATTGTCATCTTCAGATTTCCTTATCAGGCCACATTGCCAGTCGGGTGGTAGTCCTTGAGCAGCAGGTAAGTGCTCCAGCCCCACCAGTCATCCACGGTGGCGGTGTCATTCAAGTTGTTCACATCCTTGCGCCGCAGCACCTTGCCGCCCTCGATGCGGAACAGGGGCGAGAAATTGCTCGCCAGGTTCAGCACCGCTTGCAGGTCGGGCAATTGTTTCAGCGCTGCAAAGCTGCTGGGCGCCGGCACCGTGCCGCTGAGGTAAGCCGCAAACACTTCATCCGCCGACAACTGAACCGCTGCGTTGACGTGCAGGCGATTGGCACTGTCGATGGCGTCGAAGTAACGCTTGTCCCCGTAGGCACGCCATTGCTCGCCGTTGGCGTTGCGCACATTGAGGCCGAACTTGCTGTCTTCGTCGTGCATGAAACGGGTGATCAGCGAACCAAGGTCACTCGGTGTGACTGCCGCCGCCAAGGCTTTGCGTGGCACCCGCAGGTGGCCGGCGGAAAACAGGTCGGTGAGGAAGTGATCGGCAAACGCGTTCATCGCGTAGGCGACTTCCAGCTGTTTTTCGTCACGACTGGCGTGGGCCGCCGCGGCGTGTTGCAGCGCCGCGATGTGCCCGGCGATGTAAGCCTGTTGCGCCCACTCGCCAAAGTGGTCGGCATTGTTCGCCGCCAGTTTCAGATAACGCCCCAGCGGGAACAGGGCCGAGACAAAACTGCCGCCGCCGGTGATCTTGTTCCACTCTTCCGACAACGTATCACCGAGGGCGTCATAGGCTTCGTGGGGTTGTTTACCGTCCTTGATCGCCTGTTTAACCGCATCGATCTCTTTTTGCATCACCGCGAGGATTTTCACCGCCTCGACTTTGGAGGCGGACAACACGGCCAGCGTGTCGAAAGCCGCAATAAAGCGGTTCAGACGATCCGCCGGGGTGGCGCCATCGCTCACCGGCCGATCAGGAATGCCATAGAAATCGCCGCCCAACGCCAGTACCTGGCCGTAAGTTGGCGCGAGCCCATTGGGCAGATGCAGTTGCACATCGTGGGCGGGGATCGGCGCGGCGTTTTCGACGAAACGCAGCAGGGTTTGGTCGCCAATGGCGGTGTGCTCACCACCTTCAAACTTCAGCATCGGTTTGCCTCTCAGGGCTTTGCCGGGAAGCGAAGACGGTTTATGCTGTGATGTTCGGCAATGTGCAGCATCAGGTGATCGTTGTCCCCGGCTATGGCGATGCCGTGTTCCGTAAAAAGATCATCGAAGCGGGCAATCACCTGCTTCGGCATTTCCTGGGTTTGAGTGTGTAGACCTGACATTTCTAGCTCCTTGATATGTCGTAGGTTGATTCACATTTAGCTGTATGGATATACAGCTTTAACGATCCTAGTTGAGAATTTTCCTACGTCAAGAAATCACCTTGTCTGACTCAATTTTGCGGTCGGCGATGAAATGCAGTTGACGGTTGTATTTTAAGTTGTACGATGACTTACAACTTCGGCCAAGGCTGAACGGTTTCCTCACACACAAACGTCGCAACCCAGGGTGTTCGAATAATGAATCCACAAGAACTGAAGTCCATCCTCTCTTCCGGTCTACTGTCTTTCCCGGTCACCGACTTCAACGCCCAGGGCGATTTCCATCGCGCTGGCTATATCAAACGTCTCGAATGGCTGGCCCCATACGGCGCCACGGCATTGTTCGCCGCGGGCGGCACCGGTGAGTTCTTCTCTCTGGCGGCCAGCGAATATTCGGAAATCATCAAGACTGCGGTCGACACCTGCGAAACCAGCGTGCCAATCCTGGCCGGCGTGGGCGGTTCGACCCGTCAAGCCATCGAATACGCTCAAGAAGCCGAGCGCCTGGGCGCCAAAGGCCTGTTGCTGCTGCCGCACTACCTGACCGAAGCCAGCCAGGACGGCGTTGCCGCCCACGTTGAAGCGGTGTGCAAATCGGTGAAAATCGGCGTGGTGGTTTACAACCGCAACGTGTGCCGCCTGACCGCGCCATTGCTGGAACGCCTGGCCGAGCGCTGCCCGAACCTGATCGGCTACAAGGATGGCCTGGGCGATATCGAGTTGATGGTGTCGATCCGTCGCCGCCTCGGCGATCGTTTCAGCTACCTGGGTGGTTTGCCGACCGCCGAAGTCTATGCCGCTGCTTATAAGGCGCTGGGCGTACCGGTCTACTCGTCGGCGGTGTTCAACTTCATCCCGAAAACCGCGATGGATTTCTACCACGCCATTGCCCGCGAAGATCACGCCACCGTCGGCAAGATCATCGACGACTTCTTCCTGCCGTACCTGGACATCCGTAACCGCAAGGCCGGTTACGCAGTGAGCATCGTCAAGGCCGGGGCAAAAATTGCCGGTTATGACGCAGGTCCTGTGCGTGCACCGCTGACCGATCTGACGGCTGAAGAGTACGAAATGCTCGCCGCGCTGATCGACAAGCAAGGTGCTCAGTAACACAACCGATTAAACAAGGCCGCTGAGTGATCAGCGGCCTTTTGCGTGAGGAGATTCTCAGTGGTTGATTCAAAGCGTTTTGATAACTACATCAACGGTGAGTGGGTTGCAGGCAGCGAATACTGCGCCAATATCAACCCGTCCGAACTGACCGATACCATCGGTGAATACGCCAAGGCCGATCTGGCCCAGGTCCACGCCGCCATCGACGCCGCTCGCGCCGCGTTCCCGGCCTGGTCCACGTCGGGCATCCAGGCTCGCCACGATTCGCTGGATAAAGTCGGCACCGAAATCCTCGCCCGCCGCGAAGAGCTCGGCACCTTGCTGGCCCGGGAAGAGGGCAAGACCCTGCCTGAAGCCATCGGTGAAGTGACCCGCGCCGGCAACATCTTCAAATTCTTCGCCGGTGAAACCCTGCGTCTGTCCGGCGACTACTTGCCGTCGGTGCGTCCGGGCGTCAACGTTGAAGTCACTCGCGAAGCCCTGGGCGTGGTTGGTTTGATCACCCCGTGGAACTTCCCGATCGCGATCCCTGCGTGGAAGATTGCCCCGGCCCTGGCCTACGGCAACTGCGTCGTGCTGAAACCCGCCGATCTGGTGCCGGGTTGCGCGTGGGCGCTGGCGGAAATCATCTCCCGCGCTGGCTTCCCGGCTGGTGTGTTCAACCTGGTGATGGGCAGCGGTCGTGTGGTTGGCGATGCGCTGGTGCAGAGCCCGAAAGTCGACGGCATCAGCTTCACCGGTTCGGTGGGTGTGGGTCGTCAGATCGCCGTCAGTTGCGTGTCGCGCCAAGCAAAAGTACAGCTGGAAATGGGCGGCAAGAACCCGCAGATCATTCTCGATGACGCCGACCTGAAACAAGCGGTCGAGCTGTCGGTACAGAGCGCGTTCTACTCCACCGGCCAGCGTTGCACCGCGTCGAGCCGCTTCATCGTTACCGCCGGCATCCACGACAAGTTCGTCGAAGCCGTGGCCGAGCGCATGAAGTCGATCAAGGTTGGCCACGCGCTGAAAACCGGCACCGACATCGGTCCGGTCGTCTCGCAAGCCCAGCTGGAACAAGACCTGAAGTACATCGATATCGGCCAGTCCGAAGGTGCACGTCTGGTCAGCGGCGGTGGCTTGGTGACCTGCGACACCGAAGGCTACTACCTCGCGCCAACGCTGTTTGCCGACAGCGAAGCGGCGATGCGCATCAGCCGTGAAGAAATCTTCGGCCCGGTAGCCAACGTGGTTCGCGTGGCGGATTACGAAGCGGCACTGGCTATGGCCAACGACACCGAATTCGGTCTGTCGGCGGGCATCGCCACCACCTCGTTGAAGTACGCCAACCACTTCAAGCGCCACTCCCAGGCCGGGATGGTGATGGTCAACCTGCCGACCGCCGGCGTGGATTACCACGTTCCGTTCGGTGGGCGTAAAGGTTCATCCTATGGTTCCCGCGAGCAAGGTCGCTACGCGCAAGAGTTCTACACGGTCGTGAAAACCAGCTACATCGGCTCGTAAACGTAATACCCCTGTGGGAGCGAGCTTGCTCGCGATGGTCTTGAGGACGCAGCATTCAATCTGATGCCCTTCGTCATCGTTGACCACCTTCGCGAGCAGGCTCGCTCCCACAGAAAAACCAAGATTCACCCGCGCATAAAAATAATCAGTGGGAGTACATCTACATGCAAGCGACCAAGCCGACCCACGTCCGCTATTTGATTTTGCTCATGCTGTTCCTGGTGACCACGATCAACTACGCCGACCGGGCCACTATCGCCATCGCCGGCTCCAGCCTGCAAAAAGACCTCGGCATCGACGCGGTCACCCTTGGCTACATCTTCTCTGCATTCGGTTGGGCCTACGTGGCCGGGCAAATTCCCGGTGGCTGGCTGCTCGACCGTTTCGGCTCGAAAAAAATCTACGCGCTGAGCATCTTCACCTGGTCGCTGTTCACCGTGCTCCAGGGTTATGTCGGTGAGTTCGGCATGTCCACGGCCATCGTCGCGCTGTTCATGCTGCGCTTCCTGGTGGGTCTGGCCGAAGCGCCATCCTTCCCCGGCAACGCACGTATCGTGGCAGCCTGGTTCCCGACCGCTGAACGCGGCACCGCCTCGGCGATTTTCAACTCGGCGCAATACTTCGCCACCGTGTTGTTCGCACCGCTGATGGGCTGGATCGTCTACACCTTCGGCTGGCAGCACGTGTTTGTGGTGATGGGCGGCATCGGCATCGTGTTCTCGCTGATCTGGCTGAAAGTTATCCACAGCCCGCGCCAGCACCCGATGATCAACGACGCCGAGTTCAAGCACATCGCCGACAACGGCGGCATGGTCGATATGGACCAGGACAAAGGCAAAGGCAAAAAGGTCGACGGTCCGAAGTGGGACTACATCCGCCAGTTGCTGACCAACCGCATGATGCTCGGCGTGTACTTGGGCCAGTACTGCATCAACGGCATCACCTACTTCTTCCTGACCTGGTTCCCGGTGTACCTGGTGCAAGAACGCGGCATGACCATTCTCAAGGCTGGGTTCATTGCCTCGCTGCCGGCGATCTGCGGCTTTATCGGCGGCGTGCTCGGCGGGGTGATTTCCGATTACCTGCTGCGCAAGGGCCATTCCCTGACCTTCGCCCGCAAGGCGCCGATCATTGCCGGTTTGCTGGTTTCCAGCAGCATCGTCGCGTGCAACTACGTGGACATCGAATGGATGGTGGTCGGTTTCATGGCCCTGGCATTCTTCGGTAAAGGCGTTGGCGCACTGGGCTGGGCGGTCGTTTCCGACACCTCGCCAAAACAGATTGCCGGTTTGAGTGGCGGCCTGTTCAACATGTTCGGCAACATCGCGTCGATCACCACACCGATCGTTATCGGCTACATCATCAGCGCCACCGGTTCGTTCAAATGGGCCCTGGTGTTTGTCGGTTGCAACGCACTGGTCGCGGTATTCAGCTACCTGGTGATCGTCGGCCCGATCAAACGCGTGGTGTTGAAAGAGCCTCCCGTCAATGGTCCTGAAGTGACCAACAAATTGTCTCAAGCGCATTCCTGAGGAGCGGCGTCATGCAGTTGATTGAACATTCCGACTCGCCGCGCTACATCCGCCTGCACGAGCGGGACAATGTGGTGATCGTGGTCAACGACCAGGGCGTGCCGGCCGGCACCGAATTTCCCGATGGCCTGGTGACGGTGGATTTTGTGCCGCAGAGCCATAAGGTCACCCTTGAGGACATTCCCGAGGGCGGCCAGGTGATTCGCTATGGCCAGACCATCGGCTACGCCTTGCAGCCGATTCCGCGCGGCAGTTGGGTCAAGGAAGATCAACTGCGCATGCCCACCGCGCCACCGCTGGACAGCCTGCCGCTGTCCACCGATGTGCCGGCGACCCAGGCACCGCTGGAAGGCTTCACCTTCGAGGGTTATCGCAATGCCGACGGCACTGTCGGCACGCGCAATATTCTCGGGATTACCACGACGGTGCAGTGCGTTACTGGCGTGCTGGATCATGCGGTCAAGCGCATCAAAGACGAGTTGCTGCCGCTGTATCCGAACGTCGATGACGTGGTGGCGCTGACCCACAGTTACGGTTGCGGCGTGGCGATCACCGCCACCGACGCCTACATCCCGATCCGCACCGTGCGCAACCTGGCGCGCAACCCGAACCTGGGTGGCGAAGCGCTGGTCATCAGCCTGGGCTGCGAGAAATTGCAGGCCGGGCAGGTGATGCACGATAACGACAGCTCGGTGGATTTGAGCGAGCCGTGGCTGTATCGCTTGCAGGATTCGAGTCACGGTTTTACCGAGATGATCGAGCAGATCATGGCACTGGCCGAAACCCGCTTGAAGAAGCTCGATCAACGTCGCCGGGAAACCGTGCCGGCGTCCGAGCTGATCCTGGGTATGCAGTGCGGCGGCAGCGATGCGTTTTCCGGGATCACCGCCAACCCGGCGCTGGGTTATGCCTCGGACCTGTTGCTGCGGGCCGGTGCGACGGTGATGTTTTCCGAAGTCACCGAAGTGCGCGATGCGATTTACCTGCTGACCTCCCGGGCCGAAACCAAGGAAGTCGCCGAGGAACTGGTGCGGGAAATGGACTGGTACGACCGTTACCTGGCCAAAGGCGAGGCGGATCGCAGCGCCAACACCACGCCGGGGAACAAGAAGGGCGGGTTGTCGAACATTGTCGAGAAGTCCCTGGGCTCGATCGTCAAATCCGGCAGCAGCGCCATCAACGGCGTGCTCGGCCCGGGCGAACGCTTCAAGCGCAAAGGCCTGATCTTCTGCGCGACCCCGGCCAGTGATTTTGTCTGCGGGACGTTGCAACTGGCGGCGGGGATGAACCTGCACGTGTTCACCACCGGGCGCGGCACGCCGTATGGCCTGGCGATGGCGCCAGTGGTGAAGGTATCGACCCGGACTGAACTGGCGCAACGCTGGCCGGATCTGATCGACATCGATGCCGGACGGATTGCTACCGGGCGGGCGTCGATTGAGGATCTGGGCTGGGAGCTTTTCCACTACTACCTGGACGTGGCCAGCGGCAAGAAACAGACGTGGGCCGAGCAGCATAAACTGCATAACGACATCACGTTGTTCAACCCGGCGCCGATTACCTGAGACCGCGTTATCGTTCTTCGCGAGCAAGCCCGCTCCCACATTTGAAATGCATTCCCCTGTGGGAGCGGGCTTGCTCGCGAAGGCGGCCGACCAGACGCCGGGGGACTTGCTGGCTTATCATTAGCCCACTAACGACACCCACCCAAGGTTCTCCCCGGCATGTTGGCAATCTTCCTCGAAACCCTGAACATCACCGCGCCGGTGTTTGCCATGCTGTTTCTGGGTGTGCTGCTCAAGCGTATCGACTGGATCAACGACAACTTCATCCACACCGCGTCGGCCCTGGTGTTCAACGTCACCATGCCGGCGTTGCTGTTTCTGGGCATCCTGCATGCCGACCTGCACGCGGCCTTGCAACCGGCACTGTTGATCTATTTCTCGTTGGCCACGCTGGCGAGTTTCGCTGGCGCCTGGGCCTGGGCCATCTGGAAGTGCCCGCGGGAAGACCGCGGCATCTACACCCAAGGTGCGTTTCGCGGTAACAACGGCGTCATCGGTCTGGCGCTGGCGGCGAGCATGTACGGCGACTACGGGATTTCCCTAGGGGCGATTCTCGCAGCGCTGGTCATCCTGTTTTACAACACCCTCTCGACCATCGTGCTGGCGGTGTACAGCCCGGTGATCAAGTCCGACCCGTGGAGCATCTGCAAAAGCGTGTTCAGCAACCCGCTGATCATCAGCGTGTTTGCGGCGGCGCCGTTTGCGTATTTCAAGCTCAGTCTGCCGGGGTGGCTGGAAACGTCCGGCCAGTACCTGGCGCAAACCACGCTGCCATTGGCGCTGATCTGCATCGGCGGCACCTTGTCGCTGGCGGCGTTGCGCAAGAGCGGCAGCATGGCGCTGAGTTCAAGCCTGGTGAAGATGATCGGCCTGCCGGTGCTGGCGACCGTAGGTGCCTGGTTGTGGGGTTTTCGCGGGGCGGAGTTGGGGATTCTGTTTCTGTACTTCGGCAGCCCGACGGCAGCGGCGAGTTTTGTCATGGCGCGACAAGCCGAGGGCAACCATGAACTGGCGGCGGCGATTATTGTGATCACTACCTTGATGGCGGCGATCACCACCAACATCGGGATCTTTGTGTTGCAGTGGGGTGGGTGGATTTAGCCTCAGGGTTTTTGGTGTTCTTTAGGGCCTCTTCGCGAGCAAGCCCGCTCCCACAGTCGATCTCCAGTGGACACAAGATTTGTGGTCGGTTCGATCGACTGTGGGAGCGGGCTTGCTCGCGAAGACGGCGGAACAGTCACCACAAATGCCTGCGATTTACTCCGGCTTCTGATAACTATCGATCACTTCCTGCGCCGCGCGAAACGCATCAACCGCCGCCGGCACGCCGGCATACACCGCGCAATGCAGCAACGCCTCGCGAATCTCTTCCACGGTGCAACCGTTGTTCAGCGCACCACGCACATGGCCTTTCAACTCTTGCGGGCACTTCAGCGCGGTCAGCGCGGCGAGGGTGATCAGGCTGCGGGTTTTCAGCGGCAGGCCTTCGCGGTTCCAGACGCTGCCCCAGGCGTGATCGTTGACGAAATCCTGCAGCGGCTGGCTGAACTCGGTGGCATTGCCCAGTGCCCGATCGACGAAGGCATCGCCCATCACTTGGCGGCGGACTTCAACGCCGGGCTTTTTGTTTTCGGTCATGGCACATCCCTCTTGTGGTGTTGGCGACGCCAGGCGCGCAGCGACGTGAACAGCAGAAACGCCACCAGCGCCGGCAAGACGAAAATCAGCATCAAGTGTTCGAGCTTGCCGGCCAGGGGCATGCCGGTGGTGAACGACACCACGTGCAACCCATACGCCAGGTACAAACCTAGAAACAGCAGGCCCTCGGCGCGGGTCACCCGGTAACCGGAATAGAACACCGGCAGGCACAGCGCGGCGACGCCGAGCATCACCGGCAAGTCGAAAGCCAGGGCGTTGGGCGACACCGACAGCGGCGACGGCGCCACCAATGCGGTAAAGCCGAGCACACCTAACAGGTTGAACAGGTTGCTACCGATGACGTTGCCCACGGCAATCTCCCGCTGACCACGCAGTGCGGCGATCAATGAGGTGGCCAGTTCCGGCAGGGACGTGCTGATGGCGACGATGGTCAGGCCGATGATCCGTTCCGACAGCCCCAGGTCGGTGGCGACCGATACCGCAGCCCCCAACAACAAATGCCCGGCATACACGAGCATCGCCAGCCCGGCGACGATCATCAACAGACTGCTGATCCACGGTGCCTGGGCCTTCGATTCATCGCTCGATGGTGGCCGGGCCGAGTGCCGCGACTGGCGCAGGAGCAAACCGAGGTACAACACCAGCGCGGCCAGCAGGATCACGCCGTCGGTGCGGGTCAGTTCCTCGTTCCAGGCCAGCACGCACACCAACAGGCTGGCGCCGATCATCAGCGGGATGTCCAGGCGCACCAATTGCCGCGACACCCGCAACGGAATGATCAGCGCCGACAGGCCGAGGGTCACGAGGATGTTGAAGATGCTGCTGCCGATTACGCTGCCGACGGCGATGTCGGCGTTTTGCGCGAGCATCGCTTGCAGGCTGACGGCCATCTGCGGGGCGCTGCTGCCGAGGGCGACGATGGTCAGGCCGATGATCAGCGGCCGCACATGCAGGCGCGCGGCCAGGCGCACGGCGGCGCGCACCATCAACTCGGCGCCGGCGATCAGCAGAAACAGGCCGCTGAGCAGTTCAATCACGCTCAGCAGAGGGATGTCTTCTAAACCGTAAATGGTCAGGGCTCCATCAGTCGTCGAGGGCCTGCACGCGAACCTTCGCGGTGCCGCTGCCGATCATGCCGAGCCGCACTGCAGCGGCATGGGACACGTCGATCAGGCGCCCACGGGTATGCGGCCCACGGTCGTTGATCCGCACCACGCAGGATTTGTCGTTATTCAGATTGGTGACCTTCACCCGTGTGCCGAACGGCAATTGGCGGTGGGCGGCGGTCAGGGAATTCTTGTCGAAACGCTCGCCGCTGGCGGTGCGTTTACCTTGGTGTTTGGCGCCGTAATAGGACGCCGTGCCGGTCTTGTCGTAACCGTGTGGGTCGATGATGTCGTTGCTGGCGCAACCGGCCAACAGGGAGAGCAGGGCGCAGGCGCCGAGTAGACGCTTCATTTGAAAGCTTCCAAAAACAAATGTGGGAGCGGGCTTGCTCGCGAATGCATTCTGACAGTCAACCTTGTATTGAGTGCCGAACCGCATTCGCGAGCAAGCCCGCTCCCACAGGGGATTGGAGCCAGGCGTTAAATCTGGCTCCATGTCCATCAGCCTTCGAGCTTGCTTTTCAGCAGTTCGTTGACCTGTTGCGGGTTGGCCTTGCCTTTGGAGGCTTTCATGGCCTGGCCGACGAAGAAGCCGAACATCTTGCCGCGTTTGGCTTCGTCAGCCGCGCGGTACTGTTCGACCTGTTCGGCGTTGGCCGCGAGCATTTCGTCGAGCACCGCGGAAATCGCGCCGCTGTCGGTCACTTGCTTCAGGCCACGTTTTTCGATGATCTCGTCCGCGCTGCCTTCGCCGTTGGCCATCGCTTCGAACACAACCTTGGCGATTTTGCCGGAGATGGTGTTGTCGGTGATGCGCAGCAGCATGCCGCCCAGTTGCTCGGCCGAAACCGGCGACTGGTCGATGTCCAGGCCCTGTTTGTTCAACAGGCTGCCCAGTTCAACCATGACCCAGTTGGCCGCCAGTTTGGCGTCGCCGCCAATGCTCGCGACTTTCTCGAAGTAATCCGCTTGCTCGCGGCTGGTGGCCAGGACGCTCGCGTCATACACCGACAGCCCGAACTGCGCCTGGAAGCGCTCGCGTTTCTGCGGTGGCAATTCCGGCAGGGTGGCGCGCACGTCATTGAGGAACGAGTCCTCGATGACCACTGGCAACAGGTCCGGATCCGGGAAGTAACGGTAGTCGTTGGCTTCCTCTTTGCTGCGCATCGGACGGGTTTCGTCCTTGTTCGGATCGTACAGACGGGTCTGCTGGATGACTTTACCGCCGTCTTCGATCAGCTCGATCTGACGCTGCACTTCGCTGTTGATCGCCTTCTCGATGAAGCGGAACGAGTTGACGTTCTTGATCTCGCAGCGGGTGCCAAATTCAACCTGGCCTTTCGGACGGATCGACACGTTGCAGTCGCAACGCAGCGAACCTTCGGCCATGTTGCCGTCGCAGATGCCCAGGTAACGTACCAGCGCGTGAACTGTCTTGACGTAAGCCACGGCTTCCTTGGCGCTGCGCATGTCCGGCTCGGACACGATTTCCAGCAGCGGCGTGCCGGCACGGTTCAGGTCGATGCCGGTGGCACCGTTGAACTCTTCGTGCAGGCTTTTACCGGCGTCTTCTTCCAGGTGCGCACGGGTTACGCCGACACGTTTGATCGTGCCGTCTTCCATGGCGATGTCCAGGTGGCCCTTGCCGACGATCGGCAATTCCATCTGGCTGATCTGGTAGCCCTTGGGCAGGTCCGGGTAGAAATAGTTTTTACGGGCGAACACGTTGTGTTGGCCGATCTCGGCATCGATAGCCAGACCGAACATCACCGCCATGCGCACCGCTTCCTGGTTCAGCACCGGCAGTACGCCGGGCATGCCCAGGTCTACGAGGCTGGCCTGGGTGTTCGGTTCGGAACCAAACGTGGTGGAACTACCGGAAAAGATTTTCGACCGGGTAGTGAGCTGGGTATGAATCTCCAGCCCGATCACGACTTCCCATTGCATGTGTTTCTCCTCAGAAGCCGGTTGGGGTGCGGGTGTGCCAGTCAGTGTTCAACTGATACTGATGGGCAACGTTCAACAGGCGACCTTCCTGGAAATACGGAGCGAGCAATTGCACGCCGACCGGCAGACCGTCGACAAAACCGGCCGGCATGGACAAGCCCGGCAGACCCGCGAGGTTGGCGGTGATGGTGTAGACATCTTCCAGATAGGCAGCGACCGGGTCGCTGTTCTTGGCGCCAAGCTTCCAGGCCGGGTTAGGCGTGGTTGGGCCGAGGATGATGTCGACCTCATTAAAGGCCGCCATGAAGTCGTTCTTCACCAGGCGACGGATTTTCTGCGCCTTCAGGTAGTAAGCGTCGTAGTAACCGGCCGACAGCGCGTAGGCACCGACCATGATCCGGCGCTGCACTTCCGGGCCGAAACCTTCGCCACGGGAACGCTTGTACAGGTCTTCCAGGTTTTTCGGATCGTCGCAGCGATGGCCGAAACGCACGCCATCAAAACGCGACAGGTTGGACGAGGCTTCTGCCGGGGCGATCACGTAGTACGCAGGAATCGCGTGCTGCATGTTCGGCAGGCTGATTTCCTTGATCACGGCGCCGAGCTTTTCCAGCTCCTTGACGCTGTTATGGATCAGTTCGGCGATGCGCGGGTCGAGACCGGCGCTGAAGTATTCCTTCGGCACGCCGATGCGCAGGCCTTGCAGCGAGCCATTGAGGCTGGCGCTGTAATCCGGCACGGGTTCGTCGATGCTGGTGGAGTCATTCGCATCGAAACCGGCCATGCCTTGCAGCAGGATCGCGCAGTCTTCGGCGGTGCGGGCCAATGGGCCGCCCTGATCAAGGCTCGAGGCGTAAGCGATCATGCCCCAGCGCGAAACACGACCGTACGTCGGTTTCAGGCCGGTGAGGTTGGTGAACGCAGCCGGTTGGCGGATCGAGCCGCCGGTGTCGGTGGCGGTCGCGGCTGGCAACAGACGAGCGGCAACAGCGGCGGCCGAACCACCGGACGAACCGCCCGGCACGTGTTCCAGGTTCCACGGGTTTTTCACCGCGCCGTAGTAGCTCGACTCGTTGGCCGAGCCCATGGCGAATTCGTCCATGTTGGTCTTGCCGAGGGTCACGGCACCGGCGGCGGCCAGTTTGGCGACGACGGTGGCGTCGTACGGTGCTTTGAAGTTGTCGAGCATCTTCGAGCCGCAGCTGGTGCGGATGCCCTGGGTGCAGAACAGGTCTTTGTGGGCGATCGGCGCGCCGAGCAGGGCGCCGCTCTCACCATTGGCCCGGCGTGCGTCAGCGGCTTTCGCCTGCTGGAGCGCCAGGTCTTCGGTGAGGCTGATGAAGCTGTTGAGCTGAGGATCGAGCTGGGCGATGCGCGCCAGCAGGACTTTGGTCAGCTCTTCGGAAGAAAACTTTTTATCGGCGAGTCCGCGGGCGATCTCGGCCAGAGTCATTTGATGCATTGCAGGCTCTTTCCCTTTAGTCGATGACTTTCGGAACCAGGTACAGGCCGTTTTCGACCGCTGGTGCGATGGACTGATAGGCCTCGCGATGATTGGTCTCGGTCACGACGTCTGCGCGCAGGCGCTGGCTGGCTTCCAGTGGGTGGGCCAGCGGCTCGATACCATCGGTATTGACCGCCTGCATTTCGTCGACCAGCCCGAGAATGCTGTTCAGGGCCGAAGTGATGTGTGGAAGATCGGCATCATTCAGGCCAAGGCAGGCCAGATGTGCGATTTTTTCCACGTCGGAGCGTTCAAGCGCCATTGCGATTCTCCAGTGGAAAACAGAACGGACGGCGTCCGTGTGTTAGATTGTCGGAACACTACCGCATTTCTACGGTCATAAGGCCGCGATTGTGGGGGTTGGTGCACAGAAAAGCGGCCAATTTAACATATTGGCGCCTTGCCCACTATCCCTGTCGTTGTTAGTGTTTGCCGCACTGTTTTAGCCACGCGTTGCCTAGGGTCCCTGTCCC
>NZ_JBIWEL010000011.1:72598-214388 GCF_044762525.1 Pseudomonas sp. NPDC096950
GTCCCTTTCCCATGTTCAAGAAACTGCGTGGCATGTTTTCCAGCGATCTTTCCATAGACCTGGGCACTGCCAAAACCCTTATGTACGTGCGCGAGCGCGGAATCGTCCTGAATGAGCCATCGGTTGTGGCTATTCGGACACACGGTAACCAGAAAAGTGTCGTTGCTGTCGGCACCGAGGCCAAGCGCATGCTCGGTCGTACGCCGGGCAACATTGCAGCCATTCGTCCGATGAAAGACGGCGTCATTGCCGACTTCAGCGTTTGCGAAAAGATGCTGCAGTACTTTATCAACAAGGTTCACGAAAACAGCTTCCTGCAGCCTAGCCCTCGTGTGCTGATCTGCGTTCCATGCAAATCCACCCAGGTGGAGCGTCGTGCCATCCGTGAATCGGCCCTTGGTGCCGGCGCACGTGAAGTGTTCCTGATCGAAGAGCCGATGGCTGCTGCGATCGGTGCCGGCCTGCCGGTCGAAGAAGCACGCGGTTCGATGGTTGTCGATATCGGTGGCGGTACCACTGAAATCGCGCTGATCTCCCTGAACGGTGTGGTCTACGCCGAATCCGTACGGGTTGGCGGCGACCGCTTCGACGAAGCGATCATCACCTACGTGCGTCGCAACTACGGCAGCCTGATCGGCGAATCCACCGCCGAGCGCATCAAGCAGGAAATTGGTACGGCCTATCCGGGCGGCGAAGTACGTGAAGTCGACGTACGTGGTCGTAACCTGGCGGAAGGCGTTCCACGCGCATTCACCCTGAACTCCAATGAAGTGCTGGAAGCTCTGCAAGAGTCCCTGGCCACCATCGTTCAGGCTGTGAAAAGTGCCCTGGAGCAATCGCCGCCGGAACTGGCTTCCGATATCGCCGAGCGTGGCCTGGTACTGACCGGTGGTGGCGCCTTGCTGCGCGACCTCGACAAGTTGCTGGCCCAGGAAACCGGTCTGCCGGTGATCGTTGCCGAAGATCCGCTGACCTGTGTGGCTCGCGGCGGTGGCCGTGCCCTGGAAATGATGGATAAACACACCATGGACCTGCTCTCCAGCGAATAAGTCGTTGGGTTGCATCTATGCTGTGAGCGCGCAGGCAGCACTTTGCAGTGCTGCCTGTTGCGTTTATCTTCTGTCAGTCTGCATCCAGGCCGGTTTGATGCCGTATGAATAAAGAGAACATTTGCCTGGGAGGAGCGGCTTATTAAACCGCTTTTCGCCAAGGGCCCCTCACTGGGCGTGCGCTTGTTGGTGCTGGTCGTGCTATCGGTCGCGCTGATGGTCGTCGATGCCCGCTTCACACTGCTCAAGCCAGTGCGTAGTCAGATGTCGCTGGTGCTGATGCAGTCTTACTGGATCACCGACCTGCCGCAGCGGCTATGGCAAGGTGTGGCCAGCCAATTTGGCAGCCGTACCGAACTGGTTGCCGAGAACGAAAAACTCAAGACCGAAAACCTGCTGTTGCAGGGTCGCATGCAAAAGCTTGCCGCCCTCACCGAGCAGAACGTTCGGCTGCGCGAGTTGCTCAATTCCTCCGCGCTGGTCAACGAGAAGGTCGAAGTGGCCGAGTTGATCGGCATGGACCCCAACCCCTTCACCCATCGCATCATCATCAACAAAGGTGAGCGCGACGGTGTGATCCTCGGTCAGCCGGTGCTCGATGCCCGCGGCCTGATGGGGCAGGTGGTCGAGTTGATGCCGTACACCTCCCGTGTGCTGTTGCTGACCGACACCACCCACAGCATTCCCGTGCAGGTAAACCGCAACGGTCTGCGGGCGATTGCCAGCGGCACCGGTAACCCGGAGCGCCTGGAACTGCGTCACGTGGCCGACACCGCTGACATTAAAGAAGGCGATCTGCTGGTCAGCTCCGGCCTCGGCCAGCGGTTCCCGGCAGGTTACCCGGTGGCCACGGTCAAGGAAGTGATCCACGATTCCGGCCAGCCATTTGCCATCGTTCGCGCCGTGCCGACCGCTGCCTTGAACCGCAGCCGTTATCTGTTGCTGGTGTTCAGCGATGGCCGCACTGCTGAAGAACGTGCCAATGATGCCGCCCAGGCCCAGGAAGCACTGGACCAGCACGGCGGCGGGCCGATTATTCCGGCCACGGTGCCGAAACCGATTCCTGCGGTTGTGCCGACGCCTGCAGTTGCTGCGCCGGCCGCGACGCCTGCGGCCACTGCGCCCGCTGCAACGACACCGGCCAAGCCAACCCATCCTGCCAAGCCTGTCGCCAAGCCGGCTGCGGCGAAACCCGCTGCCAAACCGCCTGTCTCTGCACCGGCCACCACTGGGGGAAGAGAATAATGGCGGGTGCTACTTCATCCCGAAACGGCTGGATCGTCTGGCTCACCTTTGCCATCGGCCTGCTGCTCAGCGTTTCGCCGTTGCCGCAATTCATGGAAATCCTGCGTCCCCTGTGGCTGGCGTTGCTGCTGGCATTCTGGGCATTGGCCCTGCCGCAGAAAGTCGGCATGGTCACTGCGTTTTGCCTGGGGCTGGCGGAAGATGTGCTCTATGGCACCTTGCTTGGCCAGAATGCGCTGATCCTGACGCTCATCACCTATCTGGTGCTGGCGTTGCAACAGCGCCTGCGGATGTTCCCGATGTGGCAGCAGTGCCTGGTGCTTCTGGTGATCTTCGGCCTGGCCCAACTGGTCCAACTATGGCTCAGCGCCCTGACCGGCAATCGTCAGCCAACCTTGGCTTTGGTGCTGCCGGCCCTGGTGAGCGCCTTGCTCTGGCCATGGATCAGCTTCGGTTTGCGTGGCTTGCGTCGGCGCTACAAAATCAATTAATTCGGTCAGGCATTAGCCCGCACTGGACAAGGGAGATGTCTTGATGACGCAGTTATACCTCGCCTCAGGCTCGCCGCGTCGACGTGAACTGCTCACGCAGATCGGCGTGCCGTTTTCCGCCATCAGCGCGGACATCGATGAATCCCCTTTGCACAACGAATCCCCTTCGGCCTATGTCGAGCGTCTGGCGCGCGGCAAGGCCGAGGCCGGGCGCCGTACGGTCGTGTCCAACAGCGCATTTTGCGTATTGGGCGCGGACACCGCCGTGGTGCTGGACGGGAAAATTCTCGGCAAGCCAGTGGACGAAGCCGACGCTTGCGCCATGCTTATGATGTTGTCGGGGAAAGAACACGAAGTGCTGACAGCGATTGCCGTGCTGGACGGCGAGCGTTGTGAATCGCGGGTGGTGCGCAGCCTTGTACGTTTCCGCGACATTGGTCGTGAGGAAGCGGCGGCCTACTGGGCCAGCGGCGAACCCCGGGACAAGGCCGGCGGCTATGGGATTCAAGGGTTGGGCGCCGTGTTTGTCGCCGGGCTCGAGGGCAGCTATTCAGCGGTGGTCGGACTGCCGCTGTGCGAAAGCGCAGAACTGCTCGGCCATTTCGGCATACCCTGTTGGCAAACCCTTAACGCGCGCTAAGCGTCGTACTGACAAGATGCGGCCATTATCGTGAACATGCCTGAACGAGACCCTGCCATGAGTGAAGAGATCCTGATCAACATCACGCCGATGGAATCGCGCGTGGCGGTGGTTGAAAACGGTGTCCTGCAAGAAGTTCACGTCGAGCGCACACAAAAACGCGGCATCGTAGGCAACATTTATAAAGGCAAGGTCGTGCGGGTATTGCCGGGCATGCAGGCGGCTTTCGTCGACATCGGCCTGGACCGTGCCGCATTCATTCACGCTTCGGAAATTTCCCTGCGTGAAGGCCCGGCAGTGGAAAGCATCAGCAGCCTGGTACACGAAGGTCAGAGCCTGGTGGTGCAAGTCACCAAGGACCCAATCGGCTCCAAAGGCGCGCGCCTGACCACACAGCTGTCGATTCCGTCGCGCTATCTGGTGTACATGCCGCGCACGGCCCACGTCGGCATTTCCCTGAAAATCGAAGATGAAGCCGAGCGCGAACGGCTCAAGCAAGTGGTCACCGATTGCGTGGCCAAAGAAGGTATCAAGGAAGCCGGCGGCTTCATTCTGCGCACCGCCGCCGAAGGTGCCGGGGCCGATGAAATCCTCATGGACATCCGCTACCTGCGCCGCTTGTGGGACCAGATCAACGCCCAGATCCAAACCATCGGCGCCCCGAGCGTCATTTACGAAGACCTCGGCCTGGCGTTGCGGACCTTGCGTGACTTGGTGAGCCCGAAGATCGAGAAGATCCGCATCGACTCCCGGGAAACCTTCCAGAAAACCACGCAATTCGTCGCCGAGCTGATGCCGGAAATCGCTGATCGTCTCGAGCATTACCCCGGCGAGCGACCGATTTTCGACCTGTACGGCGTCGAAGACGAAATCCAGAAAGCTTTGGAACGCAAGGTGCCGCTCAAGTCCGGCGGCTATCTGGTAGTGGACCCGGCGGAGGCCATGAGCACCATCGACGTCAACACCGGGGCGTTCGTCGGCCATCGCAATCTCGAAGAAACCATCTTCAAGACCAACCTCGAAGCCGCCACCGCCATCGCCCGTCAACTGCGCCTGCGCAACCTTGGCGGGATCATCATCATCGACTTCATCGACATGGAAGACGAAGAGCACCAACGCCAGGTGTTGCGCACCCTTGAGAAGCAACTGGAGCGCGATCACGCCAAGACCAACATCATCGGCATCACCGAGTTGGGCCTGGTGCAGATGACCCGCAAGCGCACCCGCGAAAGTCTCGAACAGGTGCTGTGCGAACCGTGCAGCAGTTGCCAGGGCCGCGGCAAGCTGAAGACTCCGGAAACGGTCTGCTACGAAATTTTCCGCGAAATCCTTCGCGAAGCCCGCGCCTATCAGGCGGAAGGCTATCGTGTATTGGCGAATCAGAAAGTGGTGGATCGCTTGCTCGATGAAGAGTCGGGCAACGTGGCCGAACTCGAAGGGTTTATCGGTCGTACCATTCGTTTCCAGGTCGAAACCATGTATTCCCAGGAACAATACGACGTGGTGCTGCTCTGAATCTCCAGGTTTCACCGCGACTAGAACGGCTGGCCTCAGCTTTTTGCAGTATTTTTGCCATGGGAGCCAACTGACATGGACCGTCTGACACGCATTTTGGCCGCACTGACCCGCTGGGGACTGGGCCTGTGTGCGTTGGTTCTGGTGCTGATGGCGCTGTACGTCAGCCTCGGTCGGGAACTGACGCCGCTGGTGGCCGAATACCGCGCCGACGTCGAGACCAAGGCCAGTGCCGCGCTGGGCATGCCCCTGCAAATCGGTAAGCTGGAAGGCAGCTGGATTGGTTTCGCGCCGATTTTGCTGGCCCACGACGTGACGGTCGGTGCGGGCACCAATGTGCTGCGCCTGGACAATGTACGCGCCGTGCCCGACCTTTGGGCCAGTCTGTTGGCCCGGGAAGTGCGCATTGCTCACCTGGAACTCAACGGCCTGAAGATCAGCCTCAAGGAAGGCGAGGACGGCCATTGGGCGCTGGAAGGTCTTCCGGTGCAGCAAGACCAGCCACTGGATCCGGAGCAGTTGCTCAATCGCATGCAGATGGTCGAACAGCTGTCGGTCCTTGATAGCCAGATCACCTTGCAACCGGTGGATCATCCTCCGCTGACGTTGACTTACGTCGGCCTTAATCTGAAAACCGGTGCCTCCCGTCAACGCCTCGACGCGCGCCTGACCCTGCCCGACGGTCAACCCGTGGCGATGAGCCTGCGCACCCGCATTCGCGCCAGCGCCTGGAAGGATGGCGCGGCGGAGGCTTACCTGAGCCTGCCGCAAAGCGACTGGTCGAAATGGTTGCCCGGGCGCCTGACCCGGCAATGGAATTTCTCCGAGATCAAGGCCGGTGGCGAGCTGTGGCTGAACTGGGACAAAGGTGCCGTGCAAAGCGCGGCGATTCGCCTGAATGCCCCGCAAATCAAGGGCGCCTACGCCGAGCGTAAGCCGATCCAACTCAACAACCTCGCGCTCAACGCGTACTTCCAGCGCAGCGACGAAGGCGCACTGGTAACCCTCGATTCCTTGTCGATGAACTTTGGCGACACTCGTTGGGAAACCCGTCTGCAACTCAAGCAGAGTGTCGCCACCGACAAAACCGAAGAACTCTGGCACCTGCAAGCCGACCGTCTGGACCTGACACCGCTCACGCCGCTGCTCAATGCTCTGGGGCCATTGCCTGAAGGTGTGGCCACGGCGGTGGAAAAGCTCAAGGTCACCGGTGCGTTGCGTAATGTGCTGGTCGACATGCGGCCCAATGCCACCGACGACAGCAAATTCAGTTTCGCCGCCAACCTGGAGCGGGTCGGCTTCGACGCCTATCACGGCGCACCGGCGGCGCGGAATGTCAGCGGCAGCATCAGCGGCGACCTCGGTCACGGCGAGCTGCGCATGGACAGCAAGGATTTTTCCCTGCACCTGGACCCGATATTCGCCAAACCATGGCAATACATCCAGGCCAATGCCCGGCTGACCTGGAAGCTCGATAAAGAAGGCTTCACCCTGATCGCGCCGTACCTGAAGGTGCTGGGCGAAGAGGGCAAGATTGCTGGCGACTTCCTGATCCGCCTGCATTTCGACCACACCCAGGAAGACTACATGGACCTGCGGGTCGGCCTGGTGGACGGCGACGGCAAATACACCGCCAAGTACCTGCCGACCGTGCTCAGCCCGGCGCTGGATGAATGGTTGCGCACGGCGATTCTCAAAGGCGCTGTGGACCAGGGTTTCTTCCAGTACCAGGGCTCGCTGAACCATGGCGCCGAAGACACCGCGCGCAGCATCAGCCTGTTCTTCAAGGTGCACGACGCCGAACTGGCGTTCCAGCCGGGTTGGCCGCATGTCAGCAAGGTCAGTGGCGATGTGTTTATCGAAGACAGCGGCGTGCGGATCCTGGCCAGCAAAGGCCAGTTGCTCGATACGCAGGTCAGCGATGTCTACGTCAATATTCCCCATGCGCCGGCCGGGCAGAACGTCCACATGTTCCTCGACGGCAGTTTTGCCGGCGGCTTGGGCGATGGCCTGAAGATTTTGCAGCAAGCTCCGATCGGCACCGCCGACACCTTCGCCGGGTGGGAAGGCGAGGGCGATTTGCAGGGCAAGCTCAAGCTCGACATCCCGCTGGCCAAGGGTGACCTGCCGAAGATTCTCGTCGACTTCAAGACCAACAAGGCCCGACTGAAACTGGCCGAGCCGACGTTGGAGCTGACGCAGCTCAAGGGTGATTTCCGTTTCGACAGCAGCAAGGGCTTGAGCGGGCAGAACATCACCGCGAAGGCCTTCGACAAACCGGTGACCGCGCAGATCTTCGCCGATGGCAGTCCGGGCAAGCTCGATACCCGGGTCGCCGCTTCCGGTCAGGTCGAGGTGAAGAAACTCACCGACTGGCTGAACGTGACCCAGCCGTTGCCGGTATCTGGCACCGTTCCTTACCAACTGCAACTGAACCTCAACGGCGCGGACAGCCAGTTGATCGTCAGTTCCAATCTCAAAGGCGTCGCCGTCGATTTGCCGGCGCCGTTCGGCATGGCGGCCGATGTGGGCCGCGACACCGTGTTCCGCATGACCCTGCAAGGGCCGGAACGGCGTTATTGGGTCACCTATGGCGACCTGGCGAATTTCACGTTCGCAGCCCCCGCCGGCAATTTCGCCGACGGTCGCGGTGAATTGTTCCTCGGCGGCGGCAATGCCGTACTGCCGGCTAACAAGGGCTTGCGCGTCAGTGGTGTGCTGTCGGAACTGGATGTCGGCCCGTGGAAGGACCTTGTGGACAAGTACGCCGGCCAGGATCCGGGTGGTAGCGCCAAGCAGTTGCTCAGCGGCGCGGACTTCAAGGTCGATAAGCTCAGTGGTTTCGGGACTACCCTCGATCAAGCCTCGGTGCAGTTGACCCGCAAGCCATCGGTCTGGGCCTTGCAGCTCGACAGTCAGCAGGCCAAGGGCAACGTGAACATCCCTGACGCGAAAGCCGCGCCGATTGCGATCAATCTGCAATACGTGCGTCTGCCGGCGCCCGATCCGACCGTACTGGCTGACGAAAACTCGCCGGACCCGTTGGTCTCCGTGGACCCGACGAAAATCCCGGCGCTGGATATCACCATCAATCAGCTGTTCCAGGGCGCAGACCTGGTGGGCGCCTGGTCGCTGAAAGTTCGCCCGACCGCCAAGGGCATCGCCCTCAATACCCTGGACATGGGCCTCAAGGGCATCCTGTTGCAGGGCAGCGGTGGTTGGGAAGGTACGCCGGGCGCGACCAGCAGTTGGTACAAGGGCCGGATCAGCGGCAAAAACCTCGCCGATGTGCTCAAGGGCTGGGGCTTTGCGCCGAGCGTGACCAGTGAAGAGTTTCATATGGACGTCGACGGTCGCTGGCCTGGCTCTCCTGCGTGGCTGGCCACCAAGCGCTTCTCTGGCAGCCTCGACGCTTCGCTGAATAAAGGTCAATTCGTTGAAGTCGAGGGCAGCGCCCAAGCGTTGCGGGTGTTTGGCTTGCTCAACTTCAACTCCATCGGCCGGCGTCTGCGCCTGGACTTCTCCGACCTGTTCGGCAAAGGCCTGAGCTACGATCGGGTCAAAGGCCTGCTGGTAGCGAGCAACGGGGTGTACGTGACCCGCGAGCCGATCCTGTTGACCGGCCCGTCGAGCAACCTTGAGCTGAACGGCACGCTCGATCTGGTCGGCGATCAGGTCGATGCCAAGTTGCTGGTGACCTTGCCACTGACCAATAACCTGCCGATTGCCGCGTTGATTGTCGGCGCGCCGGCCATTGGCGGTGCGCTGTTCCTGATCGACAAGCTG
This sequence comes from Pseudomonas sp. NPDC096950, assembly GCF_044762525.1. NCBI lineage: Bacteria > Pseudomonadati > Pseudomonadota > Gammaproteobacteria > Pseudomonadales > Pseudomonadaceae > Pseudomonas > Pseudomonas sp. NPDC096950. The sequence continues at coordinate 81,325 of NZ_JBIWEL010000011.1, forward strand.
ATTGGCGACCGCGTGGCGCGTTTCGCCAGCGTCAAATACACCGTCAAAGGCCCATGGAAAGAACCGAAGATCACCCTGGACAAGCCTTTTTAACGCTTCACTTTCAAAATCCACGTATCGGGGCGATGGAGTAGCATGGTCCAACGCAGCGGTAAGGCGAGGCCAATGTAGCAGCTGGCGAAGCCTGCGTTCGGCTGCGTAGCAGTCGCAAGTTCGGTATGCGCGGTTTGTCTGAATGACCGCAGTGTCTGATTTTGCGACTGCTTCGCAGCCGAACGCAGGCTTCGCCAGCCGTACAGGAGGTCCGCGTTGATGGCATCGGTGTGAAATCAACAGAAAGGAAATGGCCATGTCTGTAGCGGTGATTCAAATGGTCAGCCAGAGCGATGTGCTGGCTAATCTGGCCCAGGCCCGTCGCCTGCTCGAGCAAGCGGCGAACGCGGGCGCACGGCTGGCGGTGCTGCCGGAAAACTTCGCGGCCATGGGCCGTCGCGACATCGCCGACATCGGCCGCGCCGAGGCGTTGGGCGAAGGTCCGATCCTGCCGTGGTTGAAACAGACCGCCCGCGCCCTCAAGTTATGGATAGTCGCCGGCACTTTGCCGTTGCCGCCGGTGGATCAGCCGACGGCGAAAGTGCACGCCTGCTCGCTGCTGGTGGATGACCAGGGCGAAACCGTTGCGCGGTATGACAAGTTGCACCTGTTCGATGTCGATGTGGCGGACAATCGCGGGCGTTATCGGGAATCCGATGACTATGCTTATGGCAGTGGCGTCGTGGTGGCGGACACGCCCGTCGGTCGGGTTGGTCTGACCGTGTGTTATGACCTGCGCTTCCCTGAGCTGTACAGCGAATTGCGTGCTGCCGGTGCGGAGCTGATCACCGCGCCGTCGGCCTTTACCGCCGTGACCGGCGCGGCCCATTGGGATGTGCTGATCCGCGCACGGGCCATTGAAACCCAGTGTTATGTACTCGCGGCCGCCCAGGGTGGCACCCATCCGGGGCCGCGTGAGACTTATGGACACGCTGCCATCGTTGACCCGTGGGGACGCGTGGTGGCGCAACAGGATCAAGGCGAGGCCGTGTTGCTGGCCGAACGCGATAGCAGCGAACAGGCGTCGATCAGGGCGCGGATGCCGGTGTCCAATCACCGGCGCTTTTTCTCGCAGGGCGCCCAGCGACCTGCCTCAGAACGATGAATTTAAGGCGTAAAGCATATGAGCGAGTTGTTGTCCTCAGTCAGTGACCACCTGTTAGCGCCCGGCGGCGTGACCATCGAGAGCCTGCAAAGTGTGCTCGGCGATCTGGCCGGCCCGGGTATCGATGCTGCCGACCTGTATTTCCAGGGCCAGATTTCCGAGTCCTGGGCGCTGGAAGACGGGATCGTCAAGGAAGGCAGCTTCAACCTCGACCAGGGCGTCGGCGTGCGCGCGCAATCCGGTGAGAAAACCGGTTTTGCCTACAGCAATGCCATCACCCTCGAAGCGCTGGGCGCGGCGGCTCGTGCGGCCCGCTCGATCTCCCGTGCCGGGCAGAATGGCACCGTGCAAGCGTTCACCACCCAGGATGTCGCCCAGCTTTACGGGCCGGACAACCCGCTGGAAGTGATGACCCGCGCTGAGAAAGTCGACCTGCTCAAGCGCATCGATGTCGCGACCCGCGCCCTCGACCCGCGTATCCAGCAAGTCACCGTGAGCATGGCCGGTGTGTGGGAGCGCATTCTTGTCGCGTCCACCGATGGCAGCCTGGCGGCGGATGTGCGGCCGTTGGTGCGCTTCAACGTCAGCGTGATCGTCGAGCAGAACGGTCGCCGCGAGCGCGGTGGGCATGGCGGCGGCGGGCGTACCGATTACCGTTATTTCCTCAGCGACGACCGCGCCATGGGTTATGCCCGTGAAGCGTTGCGTCAGGCGCTGGTGAACCTGGAAGCGATTCCGGCACCGGCCGGTACGTTGCCGGTGGTGCTGGGTTCGGGCTGGTCCGGCGTGCTGTTGCACGAAGCGGTCGGTCATGGCCTGGAAGGCGATTTCAACCGCAAGGGCAGTTCGGCCTACAGCGGGCGCATGGGCGAAATGGTTGCCTCCAAGCTCTGTACCATCGTCGATGACGGCACTATCGCGGGTCGTCGTGGCTCGCTGAGCGTCGATGACGAAGGCACCCCGACCGAGTGCACCACGCTGATCGAAAACGGCGTGCTCAAGGGTTACATGCAGGACAAGCTCAACGCGCGCCTGATGGGCGTGGCCCGCACGGGTAACGGTCGTCGCGAATCCTACGCGCACCTGCCGATGCCTCGGATGACCAACACCTACATGCTGGCCGGCGAAAGCGACCCGGAAGAAATCATTGCCTCGGTGAAACGTGGCATCTACTGCGCCAACCTCGGCGGCGGTCAGGTGGACATCACCAGCGGCAAATTCGTGTTCTCCACCAGCGAGGCGTACCTGATCGAAGACGGCAAGATCACCGCCCCGGTCAAAGGCGCGACGTTGATCGGCAACGGGCCGGAAGCGATGAGCAAGGTGTCGATGGTCGGTAACGATCTGGCGCTGGACAGCGGCGTGGGTACTTGCGGGAAGGATGGGCAGTCGGTGCCGGTGGGTGTCGGCCAGCCAACGCTGAAAATCGATGCGATCACTGTGGGTGGCACAGGATCCTGATGGATGGAGCTTCGGGCGAGTTGCGTGGCAACCCGCCCGATTCGGGACTTAACGCAGACCGCGTTGAGTCTCGTCCAGCTCACGGATGTACTTGAAGATTTTACGGCTCGATGCCGGTGGCTTGTTGGTCGCCAGTTCGTGCTGGGCCTGACGGATCAGGGAGCGCAACTGTTGACGATCAGCCTCCGGGTAGTCGAGCACGAACTTCTCCAGGACTGCATCGTCGCCCGCGATCAAGCGATCGCGCCAGCGTTCCAGGCCATGGAAACGTTCGTTGTACTGCCGGGTGGAGGCATCGAGTTGATCGAGCAACATCAGAATGGCGTCAGTGTCCTGATCGCGCATCAATTTGCCGATGAACATAAGGTGCCGTTTACGCGCGATATTCGCGGTGTGCTTGGGCGCATCGGCCAGGGCCCGGCGCATAGCGTCGGTCAACGGCAGTTTTGCCAGCAAGTCAGGCTTGAGCGTTGTAAGGCGTTCGCCGAGGTCAACCAGAGCATGCAGCTCGCGTTTAACCTGGGATTTGCTTTTTTCTCCCGTATCGAGGGAGTCGTCGTAAGAATCAACCATGGTGGCCGTCCGCAAAGAAACGCCGCCATGATAACCAGTCGGGGGCCGCTTGTCCGGCCCGGTCGCTCGAAGGCCCCAGCCGAAAGCAGAATTTGAGTGGAGAACAGCATGAGTGCAGTTGAAAGCGTCGGCCCACAAGCGTTGCCGGCACTGCAAGAGCAAGTCGAGCAGATCATCGCTGAAGCCAAGCGCCAGGGCGCCAGTGCCTGTGAAGTGGCGGTGTCGCTGGAACAGGGCCTGTCCACGTCGGTCCGTCAGCGTGAAGTCGAAACTGTCGAATTCAATCGCGACCAGGGCTTTGGCATCACCTTGTACGTCGGCCAGCGCAAAGGCTCGGCCAGCACCTCGGCCAGCGGTCCGGAGGCGATTCGCGAAACCGTCGCCGCCGCACTCGCCATCGCCAAGCACACCTCTGAAGACGAGGCCTCGGGCCTGGCAGACGCCGCGTTGATGGCCAAGGACCTGCAGGATTTCGACTTGTTCCACGAGTGGGACATTACCCCCGAGCAAGCCATCGAAATGGCCCTGAGCTGTGAAGCGGCGGCGTTTGCCACCGACAGCCGGATCAAGAACGCCGACGGCACCACCCTCAGCACTCACCAAGGCTGCCGCGTGTATGGCAACAGCCACGGGTTTATCGGCGGTTACGCGTCGACCCGCCACAGTCTGAGCTGCGTGATGATCGCCGAAGCCGAAGGCCAGATGCAGCGTGATTACTGGTATGACGTGAACCGTCAGGGCAGCTTGCTGGCCGACCCGGTGAGCATCGGCCAACGCGCCGCGCAGCGGGCGGCGAGCCGTCTCGGCGCGCGTCCGGTGCCGACCTGTGAAGTGCCGGTGCTGTTTTCGGCTGAGTTGGCCGGTGGTTTGTTCGGCAGCTTCCTGTCGGCGGTGTCCGGCGGCAGTCTGTATCGCAAATCGTCGTTCCTCGAAGGCACCCTGGGTCAGAAACTGTTCCCGGAATGGCTGACCCTCGATGAGCGTCCGCACTTGATGCGGGCGATGGGCAGTTCGGCGTTCGATGGCGATGGCTTGGCGACCTACGCCAAACCGTTCGTCGAAAATGGCGTGCTGGTGTCGTACATCCTCGGCACCTATTCCGGTCGCAAACTGGGCATGCCGAGCACCGCCAACGCGGGGGGCGTGCACAACCTGTTCGTCACCCATGGCGACGAAGATCAGGCCGCGCTACTGCGGCGCATGGGCCGTGGCCTGCTGGTCACCGAACTGATGGGCCAAGGTCTGAACATGGTCACCGGCGATTATTCCCGTGGCGCGGCGGGTTTCTGGGTCGAGAACGGAGAAATTCAGTTCGCGGTCCAGGAAGTGACCATCGCTGGCAACATGCGCGACATGTTCAAGCAGATCGTTGCGGTGGGGAATGACCTGGAACTGCGCAGTAACATTCGCACCGGCTCGGTGTTGATCGAGCGGATGACGGTGGCGGGTAGCTAAGCCCGGCCGTTACACAAAAAGGCGCGCCATCCCATCGGATGGCGCGCCTTTTTTATGGGCGCTGCAAAAGTCCCCTTGTGGGAACGGGCTTGCTCGCGAAGGCGGTGTGTCAGCCGCAAATGATGGTAACTGGCACTCCGCCTTCGCGAGCAAGCCCGCTCCCACATGGATCTGTGTATGTGCTTGGGGTTGTTTTGGTTCTCATTATCATCTAATAATAAATCTCATTACCGAATGAGCCCGGATTATGAGTTCTGCCTTGCACGAGCAGCCTTACCTCGAAAGCTGGCGCTGGATGAGTCGCCAGATCCGTTGCGCGATGGATCCCGATGAACCGCGCCTGATCGAACATTACCTGGCCGAAGGCCGGTATCTGGCGTGTTGCACGGCCACCTCGCCCTGGACCATCGCCGAAACTTCCTTCCGTTTGCTGCTCGACACCGCCGCCGATGTCGCGTTGCCGTGGCACTGGCGCACTTACTGTCTCGACCAGGCCTGGCGCCCGTTGCGCGAACTGGAACGTCTCTCCCTGTGTAAATGCCGCCTCAAACGCTGGCAGAGCTACACCTGGCAACTGGCGATCTGCGAGTTGCAGCCCTCGATTCCCCTCATAGAACTGGTGCAAGGATTTCCCGATGAGTAACACTCGTATCGAACGCGACAGCATGGGCGAGCTGCAAGTCCCGGAGGCCGCCCTCTACGGCGCGCAAACCCAACGTGCGGTGGATAACTTCCCGATCAGCGGCCAACCGATGCCGGTGCAGTTCATTCGCGCGTTGATCCTGGCCAAGGCTGCCGCCGCCCGGGCCAACGTCGAGCTCAAGCAGATCAGCGAATCGCAAGGCAAAGCCATCGTCGACGCGGCGCAAGGCTTGCTTGAAGGCGATTTCATGCAGCATTTCCCGGTGGATATCTTCCAGACCGGTTCCGGCACCAGCTCCAACATGAACGCCAACGAAGTGATCGCCACCCTGGCCAGCCGACTGCTCGGCGAGCCGGTGAACCCCAACGATCACGTCAACTGCGGCCAAAGCAGCAACGACATCATCCCGACCACCATCCACGTCAGCGCCGCGCTGGCACTGCATGAGCAGTTGCTGCCGGCGCTGGTGCATCTGGTGCAAGTGATCGAGGGCAAGGCCGAGCAGGTACATCACCACGTCAAAATCGGTCGCACTCACCTGATGGACGCCATGCCCGTGCGCATGAGCCAGGTGCTGAATGGCTGGGCGCAACAGCTCAAGGCCAACATCGGCCATCTGCAGGACTTGCTGCCGAGCCTGCAATCCCTGGCCCAGGGCGGCACCGCAGTCGGCACCGGGATCAACGCGCATCCGCAGTTCGCGGCGCTGTTCAGCCAGCAACTGAGCAAACTGACCCAAGTGCAATTCCAGCCAGGCAAGGACCTGTTTGCGCTGATCGGTTCCCAGGACACGGCGGTCGCGGTGTCCGGTCAGCTCAAGGCCACCGCCGTATCCCTGATGAAAATCGCCAACGACTTGCGCTGGATGAACTCCGGGCCATTGGCCGGCCTCGGCGAAATCGAACTCGAAGCCTTGCAGCCGGGCTCGTCGATCATGCCGGGCAAGGTCAACCCGGTGATCCCGGAAGCCACCGCAATGGTCGCCGCCCAAGTGATCGGCAACGACACGGTGATCACCATTGCCGGCCAGTCCGGTAACTTCGAACTCAACGTGATGCTGCCGATTATCGCCCAGAACCTGCTGAGCAGCATCGAGTTGCTGGCCAACTCCAGCCGCCTGCTAGGCGACAAAGCCATCGCCAGCTTCAAGGTCAACGAGGCCCGGATCAAGGAAGCGCTGGCACGCAATCCGATTCTGGTCACCGCACTCAACCCGATCATCGGTTACCAAAAAGCCGCGGAGATCGCCAAGAGGGCGTATCAGCAGGGCCGTCCGGTGATTGATGTCGCCCTGGAACACACCGACCTGTCGCGCAGCCAACTGGAAGAGTTGCTCAACCCAGAGAAGCTCACCGCAGGCGGCGTGTAATCACTGCTACCGCTTTGGAGGCTCACCATGGAGCACTGGAAACGCACGATCGAAAGGGCCAATCGCCATTTCATGCTGGGCGAGTTCGTCGATGCCCGCGAGGCTTACTTGCAGGCACTGGCGTTGGCCCAGGTGTTGTTCGAGCGCTGGGCGGATGCCGACGAAGCGGTGGCCGCTTGCGTGATTTCCCACCACAACCTGGCGGACCTGCACTTGCGCCTGAACCAGCCGGAGGAGAGCGCCGAGTACATGTGCGCCATCCATCAACGGTTGTTGCAGACCATGCAGGACCCGCGACTGGCCCCGGCCTTGCGCGAGGCTGCGCTGCGCCAGAGCAGCAAAACCTACGTCGAACTGCTGAATTTCATCAGTGAGCACGGCGAATACCCGCGCACCCATCGTTTGCTGCACATGGATGCTGCGTCGCCCCGGCATCAGCCTGTCCCTCTTCAACATGGAGTCCATTGAAATGGCTTTTACCTTGCCTGCCTTGCCGTACGCCTACGACGCCCTGGAACCGCATATCGATGCGCAAACCATGGAAATCCACTACACCAAGCACCACCAGACCTACATCAACAACCTCAACGCGGCCGTCGAAGGCACCGAGTTCGCCGAGTGGTCGGTGGAAAAACTGGTAGCCAGCGTCCAGCAATTACCAGAAAAACTGCGCGCCGCGGTGATCAACCAGGGCGGCGGCCACGCCAACCATTCGCTGTTCTGGGAAGTCATGGCGCCCAACGCCGGCGGCAAACCTGACGGTGCGCTGGCCACAGCCATCGAGGAACAACTGGGCGGCCTCGACAGTTTCAAGGACGCTTTCACCAAAGCCGCGCTGACCCGCTTCGGCAGTGGCTGGGCGTGGTTGAGCGTTACGCCGCAAAAGACCCTGGTCGTGGAAAGCAGTGGCAATCAGGACAGCCCATTGATGAACGGCAACACGCCGATCCTCGGCCTGGACGTCTGGGAGCACGCCTATTACCTGCGTTATCAAAACCGTCGTCCGGAATACATCAACGCGTTCTACAACGTGATCAATTGGCCTGAAGTCGCGGCGCGCTATCAGGCTGCGCTGGTTTAAGTCATCTATAAAAACAATCCAAGGCTGACTATGGGCACTGAAACACTGGCGATCGGCAGCGGACGAATGTTTCGTTACGCGTTGGGATCGCTGTTACTGCTGGCGGGTATGACGTTGTTGGGTGCCCAGGGATTGGCATGGCTGGACCTGGAGCCGAAGCTGCTGCGCGCGCTGCAAGGCGGGGCGATTTGCGCCTTGGGTACAGCGCTGGGCGCGGTGCCGGTGCTGGTGATTCGGCGCATGCCCCAGGCGCTCAGCGATACCTTGCTCGGTTTCGGTGCCGGGGTAATGCTCGCGGCGACGGCGTTTTCGTTGATCGTGCCGGGCATTTCCGCGGCGGAAAGCCTGGGGCTGACGCCTTGGGCGGCTAGCGGTCTGATCAGCTTCGGCATCATGCTCGGCGCGTTCGGGCTGTTTCTGGTGGACCGTAAAGTCTCTGGAGCAAGCCCGGAAATGCTGGTCGGCACGCTGGAACGGCCAGTGATTCCGCCGCGAATCTGGCTGTTTGTCTTCGCCATCATCGCCCACAACATTCCCGAGGGCATGGCGGTCGGGGTATCGGCGGGTGGCGGCATGCCGGACGCCGACAGTCTGGCCATGGGCATCGCCTTGCAGGATGTGCCCGAAGGACTGGTGATTGCGTTGGTGTTGGCCGGGGCGGGGATGTCGCGGGTCAAGGCGTTCCTGATCGGTGCGGCATCAGGGTTGGTGGAGCCGGTGTTCGCGCTGTTGTGTGCGTGGCTGGTGAGCCTGGCTGAATTGCTGTTGCCGTTGGGTCTGGCGCTGGCGGCCGGGGCAATGCTGCTGGTGGTGACCCATGAAGTCATCCCGGAGTCGCGACGCAATGGTCACGACAAACTGGCCAGCCTGGGGTTGTTGATGGGGTTTTGCTTGATGATGGTGATGGATACGGCACTCGCCTAGCGAGTGCTTAACCGCCTTCGCCGAAGTAGTCGTTGATCAAATCCACCAATGCCTGCAAGGCTTCGTCAGCCTGCTCACCTTCGGTTTTCAGGTGAATGATGGTGCCCTTGCCGGCCGCGAGCATCATCATGGCCATGATGCTTTTACCGTCGACCATGGACTCGGGATTGCGTCCGACCCGGATCGTGCAATCCTTGAACTCACCGGCAACGCCAACGAATTTCGCGGAAGCCCGGGCGTGCAGGCCCAGCTTGTTGATGATTTCAATTTCCAGAGCAGGCATCGCGTTGTGAATCCTTTAGCTGAGGTCGCGGTGGCGAACCTGGACGTTCTTCAGGGATTGTTGCAGAGCTTGGCCCAGACGTTCGGTCAGGTAGACGGAGCGGTGATGACCGCCGGTGCAGCCAATGGCAATGGTGACGTAGGCACGGTTGCTGGCGGCGAAGCGGGGCAGCCACTTGAACAGGTAGTTGTAGATGTCCTGGAACATCTCTTCGACGTCCGGTTGTGCCGCGAGGTACTCGGCCACCGGTTGATCGAGTCCGGATTGTGCGCGCAGCTCCGGTTTCCAGTAGGGATTAGGCAGGCAGCGCACGTCGAATACCACGTCGGCATCCACCGGCATGCCACGCTTGAATCCGAAAGACTCCACCAGGAACGCAGTGCCGGGCTCCGGCTGGTTCAGCAGGCGCAACTTGATGGTGTCGCGCAGCTGGTACAGGTTCAGGTTGGTGGTGTTGACCTTGAGGTCGGCCAGGTCGGCAATCGGACCCAGCAGCTGGGTTTCGTCCTCGATCGCCTCGGCCAGTGAGCGATTGGCATTGCTCAGCGGGTGACGGCGACGGGTTTCCGAAAAACGCTTGAGCAGGGTTTCTTCATCGGCGTCCAGGTACAGCACATCGCACTGGATATGCCGGCTGCGGACTTCTTCAAGTAATTCGGGAAAGCGCGAGAGGTGGCTGGGCAGGTTGCGCGCGTCGATAGACACGGCGACCAGCGGTTGTGCCAGCTCGGTATGAATCAGGGCGCGTTCGGCCAGCTCCGGCAACAAGCCGGCGGGCAGGTTGTCGATGCAGTAGTAGCCGTTGTCCTCAAGGACATCGAGCGCGGTGCTTTTACCGGAGCCGGAACGGCCACTGACAATGATCAGGCGCATGATTAGTGACCGTTTTGCTCGTCCAGGACAACCTGATACAAGGCTTCGTTGCTCGGGGCGCTGCGCAGTTTTTCGCGCACTTCCTTGCGATCGAGCATGCTGGCGATCTGGCGCAGCAACTCCAGGTGCGCATCGGTGGCGGCTTGCGGGACGAGCAGGACAAACAGCAAGTCAACCGGGGCGCCATCGATGGCGTCGAAATCGATAGGTGCATCAAGGTGCATCAGAGCGCTGATCGGCGAGTTGCAACCCTTGAGGCGACAGTGAGGGATGGCGATGCCGTTGCCAAAACCGGTGGAACCGAGTTTTTCACGGGCAATCAGAGCCTCGAAGACATCTTGCATCTCCAGATCCGGCACTTCCCGGGCGATCAGGTTGGCAATTTGCTCGAGGGCTTTCTTTTTACTGCCGCCCGGCACGTTCACGAGGGAACGGCCGGGGGTCAGGATGTTTTCAAGTCGGATCATGGGTTGGGAGTGTTAACGACCGGTCGCGCCCTGGAGGAGGCTCTGGGTCTTTTCCTTATGCTTTTTGAGTTGTTTATCCAGCTTGTCGGTGAGTGAGTCGATCGCCGCGTACATATCGGTATGTTCCGCGTTGGCGACCACTTCACTGCCGGGAATATGCAGGGTGGCTTCGATTTTCTGCTTCAGCTTCTCGACCGTCATCGTCACCTGCACGTTGGTGATCTTGTCGAAATGCCGCTCTAATCGCTCGAGCTTTTCGCCGATGTAGGCGCGCAGGGGTTCGGTCACTTCCAGTTGGTGTCCACTGATGTTGACTTGCATACAGCTTCTCCTTCGTTGCCAGTGCATAAAGCGGCAGGTAGAGGTACCTGCCACTGGAACGCTGTGCTGTGGCTTACATCAACCGCTTGCGTTCGCTCGAAGGCGCGATCCCTAAGGACTCGCGGTACTTGGCGACGGTGCGGCGAGCCACCTGAATGCCTTGTGCCTCCAGTAAACCAGCGATCTTGCTGTCACTCAACGGCTTTTTCTGATTTTCCGCGGCAACCAGTTTTTTGATGATCGCGCGGATCGCTGTGGACGAGCATTCACCGCCTTCAGAGGTGCTGACATGGCTGGAGAAAAAGTATTTCAGCTCATATATGCCCCGAGGGGTATGCATGAACTTCTGGGTGGTTACCCGTGAAATCGTCGATTCGTGCATGCCCACCGCTTCGGCGATGTCATGCAGGACCAGCGGCTTCATCGCTTCGTCGCCGTATTCCAGGAAGCCGCGCTGATGCTCGACGATCTGGGTGGCTACTTTCATCAGGGTTTCGTTGCGGCTTTGCAGGCTCTTGATGAACCAGCGGGCTTCCTGCAACTGGTTGCGCATGAAGGTGTTGTCGGCGCTGGTGTCGGCGCGGCGTACGAAACCGGCGTACTGGGCGTTGACCCGCAGCCGTGGCACCGACTCCTGGTTCAACTCCACCAGCCAGCGTTCGTTGTCCTTGCGCACGATCACGTCGGGAACGACATATTCGGCTTCGCTGGACTCGATTTGCGAGCCCGGACGCGGGTTCAGGCTCTGGACCAGCTCGATGACCTGGCGCAGTTCATCTTCCTTGAGCTTCATGCGGCGCATCAACTGGCTGTAGTCGCGGCTGCCGAGCAGGTCGATGTAATCGGTGACCAGGCGCTTGGCCTCGGCCAGCCAAGGCGTCTTGGCGGGCAGTTGGCGCAATTGCAGCAACAGGCATTCGCCCAGGTTGCGGGCGCCGATGCCGGCCGGTTCGAATTGCTGGATGCGGTGCAGGACGGCTTCGATTTCGTCCAGTTCGATGTCCAGTTCCGGATCGAACGCTTCAAGGATTTCCTCGAGGGTTTCGTCCAGGTAGCCCTGATTGTTGATGCAATCGATCAGGGTCACGGCGATCAGGCGATCGGTGTCGGACATCGGCGCCAGGTTCAGTTGCCACAGCAGGTGGCTTTGCAGGCTTTCGCCAGCGGATGTGCGGGTGGTGAAATCCCACTCGTCGTCATCGTTGCTCGGCAGGCTGCTGGCGCTGGTCTGGTAGACGTCTTCCCACGCGGTGTCGACGGGCAGTTCGTTGGGAATGCGCTCGTTCCAGTCGCCTTCCTCGAGGTTGTCCACCGTCGGGGCGGTTTCCTGGTAGGAGGGTTCCGAAACATCGGCGTTGGGTTGCTGTTCGGCTTTGTCGGCCAAGGGGTCGGCGTTATCGAAGTCGTCGCCTTCTTCCTGGCGTTCGAGCATCGGATTGGACTCCAGGGCCTCCTGGATTTCCTGTTGCAGGTCCAGGGTCGACAATTGGAGCAGGCGGATGGCCTGTTGCAGCTGAGGTGTCATCGTCAGCTGCTGGCCCATTCTCAAGACTAGCGATGGTTTCATGGCAGGGGCTTAACACCTTATTCGCCGGCGCGCATGCGCCATCCACTACAGGGCGCCGGAGCGCCAAACTTAAGCAAATTATATGCCCGAAACCGCAGCGTTTGCCTAGAGCGCTGTAACAATAAAAAACTATTGATTTTTTATCGAGACAAGCGCTCTGCCAACCAGCCAGACACCTCAGTGCTTAAAGGCGGAACTCATGGCCCAGATACACTTCCTTGACCAGTTCGTTGGCCAGGATGGTGGCAGAGTCACCTTCGGCGATCAGTTGGCCATCGTTGACGATGTAGGCGGTTTCGCAGATATCCAGGGTTTCACGGACGTTGTGGTCGGTGATCAGCACGCCAATGCCCTTGGCCTTGAGGTGATGGATGATCTGCTTGATGTCGCCTACCGAAATCGGGTCCACACCGGCGAATGGTTCGTCGAGCAGGATGAATTTCGGATTGGTCGCCAGTGCGCGGGCGATTTCCACCCGGCGGCGTTCGCCACCGGACAGGCTCATGCCCAGGTTGTCGCGGATATGGCTGATGTGGAATTCCTGCAGCAGGCTTTCCAGCTCCTTGCGACGACCGGCCTTGTCGAGTTCCTTGCGGGTCTCGAGGATGGCCATGATGTTGTCGGCCACCGACAGTTTGCGGAAGATCGACGCTTCTTGCGGAAGATAGCCGATACCGGCCTTGGCACGACCGTGCATCGGCTGGTGGCTGACGTCCAGGTCATCGATCAGCACGCGACCCTGATCGGCCTGTACCAGGCCGACGATCATGTAGAAACAGGTGGTCTTGCCGGCGCCGTTCGGGCCCAACAGGCCGACGATCTGACCGCTGTCGATGGACAGGCTGACATCACGCACGACCTGGCGGCTCTTGTAGCTCTTGGCCAGATGCTGAGCTTTCAGAGTTGCCATTAATTGGCCTTTTTCTGGTCGGTTTTCGGCTTCGGCTGGATCACCATGTCGATGCGCGGACGCGCCTCGGTAACCTTGTTGCCCGTGGCACGACCGGCGCTGGCCAGCTTCTTGACCGTGTCGTAGACGATTTTCTCGCCCTGGGTGGTGTTGTTGTCCTTGTCGACAACCTTGGCCTTATCGATCAGCACGACGCGGTTTTGCGCGGCGTGGTACTGGATCGTCACGCCCCAGCCCTGAACAGGCTTGGTGTCGCCAGCGGTCTGCAGTTGCTCGAAGTAGGCGAGGTTGCCCACCGAGGTCACCACATCGATGTCGCCGGTCGGGGTGCGGGTGATGGTCACGGTGTTGCCGGTGACCTTCATCGAACCCTGGGTAATGATCACGTCACCTTTATAGGTGGCAACGCCATTCTTGTCGTCCAGTTGGGCATCGTCGGCCTGAATGCGGATAGGCTGCTCTTGATCGTTCGGCAGAGCCCAGGCGCTCACGCTTCCCAGTGCTGCGCCCAGACTGAGCAAAATAGGGAGAGTTTTAACGAGCCTCATACTGTCCTCTTACGTTCGATAGCAGGTGTATCCTGCTTTCTTTCAAATACGCTTTCATTCCGTTGCCAGTCGATACACCGCCAGCGCCGTCGATTCTAACGGGTTGATCGGTCTGCGCATATTGCTGCTGCGGGAACACCGTCATGCGGGTACTGGTAACAATCAATTCACGGTTCTGTTCATCGGTGCGTGCGATACGTACCGAGTCGATCAGCTCAACCTGAGTACCGTCTGCGTTCACTTCGCCGCGCAAACTGGTGACATGCCACGGGAATTCAGTGCCGCGGTACATATTCAGGTCGGGGTTGGTCAGCAACGACACGTCGGTCGCCTTCAGGTGCTCGACCTTGTCGGACGTCAGGTCATATTGCAGGCCGCCGTCGGGCAGGTACTGAACGCTGTGGGCGTTGAGTGCGTAATAGTCAATCGCGCTTTCATCGACCTTGACGACCGGCTTGTCGAGGAAGCGTTCCGGGCTGATGTTCCAGTAGCCGACCGCGGCGAATATCGCAGCGATGCAACCGAACAGCACGAATCTGCGAAACTTTTTGCTCAGAATAAACATAGTAGGCTCACAAGTACGCGGCGTTGGCCGCATCTAGACGGCCCTGGGCGCGCAGGATCAGTTCGCAGAATTCGCGGGCGGCACCTTCACCACCACGGGCCTGGGTCACACCGTGGGCGTGTTCGCGCACAAAACTGGCTGCATTGGCCACCGCCATGCCCAGGCCGACGCGGCGAATCACCGGCAGGTCCGGCAGATCGTCACCGAGGTAGGCAACCTGTTCATAGCTTAGGTTGAGTTGGCCAAGAAGCTCGTCAAGGACCACGAGTTTGTCTTCGCGACCCTGGTACAGGTGTGGAATGCCGAGGTTTTTCGCTCGACGTTCGACCACCGGGGTTTTACGGCCGCTGATGATAGCTGTCTGCACGCCGGCTGCCATCAACATCTTGATGCCCTGGCCGTCGAGGGTGCTGAAAGTCTTGAATTCACTGCCGTCTTCGAGGAAATACAGGCGCCCGTCGGTGAGGACGCCGTCGACGTCGAAAACCGCCAGTTTGATGTGCTTGCCGCGTTGCAGCAGGTCGTCGCTCATTACATTACTCCTGCACGCAGCAGGTCGGACAGGTTGAAGGCGCCAACCGGGCGGTCTTCCTTGTCGACGACTACCAGTGCGTTGATTCGATGGTCTTCCATGATTTTCAGGGCTTCGGCTGCCAGCATATCGGGGCGGGCGGTCTTGCCATGAACAGTCATGACCTCGTCGATGGTCGTATGGTGGATATCGATGGTCCGGTCGAGGGTGCGGCGCAAGTCGCCGTCAGTGAAGATCCCGGCCAGTTTGCCGTCGGCTTCCACGATCGCGGTCATGCCCAGGCCCTTGCGGGTCATTTCCATCAAGGCGTCCTTGAGCAGCGTGCCCCGTTGCACCTGGGGCAATTCTGCGCCGGCGTGCATCACGGTTTCCACTTTCAGCAGCAGACGTCGGCCCAGCGCACCGCCCGGGTGGGAAAACGCGAAGTCTTCAGCGGTAAAGCCGCGGGCTTCCAGCAGCGCCACGGCCAGGGCATCGCCCATGACCAGCGCGGCGGTGGTCGAGGAAGTCGGCGCCAGGTTCAGCGGGCAAGCTTCGTGCTCGACATGCACATTGAGGTTGATCTCGGCAGCCTTGGCCAGCGCTGAGTCGGGGTTGCCGGTCATGCTGATCAACTGTATGCCCTGGCGCTTGATCAGCGGCAGCAGGGTGACCATTTCATTGGTGGAGCCGGAGTTCGACAGCGCCAGGATGATGTCGTCGCGGGTGATCATGCCCATGTCGCCGTGGCTGGCTTCAGCCGGGTGAACGAAAAAAGCCGTGGTGCCGGTGCTGGCCAGGGTGGCGGCAATCTTGTTGCCGATGTGCCCGGATTTGCCCATGCCGAGCACGACCACGCGGCCTTTGCTGGCCAGAATCATCTCGCAAGCGCGTACGAAATCTGCGTCGATATGGGGTAACAAGCCTTTTACGGCTTCCACTTCGAGGCGGATGGTGCGTTGTGCCGATTGAATCAGGTCGCTGGATTGGCTCATGTCAGAATCGTATAGCCCGATGAAAAGGCGGCGATTATAGCGGTAATGATCGAAACCCTCACGCTAGTTCGTCGTGCTTTGTCATTCCCTGTTACCGAAACCCTCCAAATAGAAGCTTTTACCCTGTCCTGTTGCTGAACATGCGCCGGCTTGGGCCTTGGGCGCTTGCCCTATGCAGTGATATAGTTCGCCGCCAGTTCGGCCTGCCCGGGGAGGTATGTGCTTTCGTCAGAAAGCCAGGCGTCCGAGTGAGAGGCTGCATCGCAAGGAGTTTAGATGAGTGCCGATAACGCCTACGCGGTCGAGCTGAAGGGACTGACCTTCAAGCGCGGTACGCGCAGCATTTTCAATAACGTCGATATCCGCATCCCGCGGGGCAAGGTCACCGGCATCATGGGGCCTTCCGGGTGTGGCAAGACCACGCTGTTGCGGCTGATGGGCGCACAGTTGCGACCTACAAGCGGCGAAGTCTGGGTCAACGGTCAGAATTTGCCCAAATTGTCCCGCAGCGACCTGTTCGATGCGCGCAAGCATATGGGCGTGCTGTTTCAGAGCGGCGCGCTGTTTACCGATCTCGATGTGTTCGAGAACGTTGCCTTCCCGCTGCGCGTTCATACCGAGCTGCCGGAAGAAATGATCCGCGACATCGTCCTGCTCAAATTGCAGGCCGTGGGGTTGCGTGGCGCCATCGACCTGATGCCGGACGAATTGTCCGGCGGCATGAAGCGTCGCGTCGCGCTGGCCCGGGCGATTGCCCTTGATCCGCAGATCCTCATGTATGACGAGCCCTTCGTGGGGCAGGACCCGATCGCCATGGGCGTGCTGGTGCGCCTGATCCGCCTGCTCAACGACGCCCTGGGCATCACCAGCATCGTGGTTTCCCACGATCTGGCCGAGACCGCGAGCATTGCCGATTACATTTATGTAGTGGGCGAAGGGCAAGTGTTGGGGCAGGGCACGCCTGAAGAGCTGATGAACTCGCAAGAGCCGCGTATCCGTCAATTCATGACAGGCGAACCTGACGGCCCGGTCGCCTATCACTTTCCAGCGACGGATTACCGCGCAGATCTTCTGGGGAAGCGCTGATGCGCAAGATTTCACTAATAGAAAGAGTACGCCGGTTCGGCCAGGTGGCGATCGATGCCGTCGGGGTGTTCGGGCGTGCGGCGATTTTCCTGTTTCATGCGTTGCTGGGGCGCGGCGGTATTGGTGGCGGTTTCGGCTTGCTGATCAAACAACTGCATTCGATCGGCGTGATGTCCCTGGTGATCATTGTGGTCTCCGGGGTATTCATCGGCATGGTGTTGGCGCTGCAAGGCTTCAATATCCTGTCCAGCTACGGTTCGGAGCAGGCGGTCGGGCAGATGGTTGCCCTGACATTGCTGCGTGAACTGGGGCCGGTGGTCACGGCATTGCTGTTCGCCGGGCGCGCGGGTTCGGCCCTGACCGCCGAAATCGGCAACATGAAATCCACCGAGCAGTTGTCCAGTCTGGAAATGATTGGCGTCGACCCGCTCAAGTACATCGTTGCCCCGCGCCTGTGGGCCGGTTTCATTTCCCTGCCGGTGCTGGCGATGATTTTCAGCGTCGTCGGGATCTGGGGCGGTTCGTGGGTGGCAGTCGACTGGCTGGGTGTCTATGACGGCTCCTACTGGGCCAACATGCAAAACAGCGTGACGTTCAATGGCGACGTGCTCAACGGCATCATCAAAAGCATCGTCTTCGGGTTTGTCGTGACCTGGATTGCCGTATTCCAAGGCTATGACTGCGAGCCCACTTCCGAGGGGATCAGTCGTGCCACAACCAAGACCGTGGTGTATGCCTCTTTGGCAGTGCTCGGCCTGGACTTTATTCTGACCGCCTTGATGTTTGGAGATTTCTGATGCAAAACCGCACCCTGGAAATCGGTGTCGGCCTTTTCTTGCTGGCTGGCATCCTGGCTTTGCTGCTGCTTGCACTGCGAGTCAGTGGCCTGTCGCCGACCGCAAACGCCGAAACGTATAAACTTTATGCGTACTTCGACAATATCGCCGGTTTGACTGTCAGAGCTAAAGTGACCATGGCCGGTGTGACCATCGGCAAGGTCACGGCGATCGATCTGGACCGCGACAGTTTCACCGGTCGGGTGACCATGCAATTGGAAAAGCGCGTAGATAATCTGCCGACTGACTCCACTGCATCTATCCTGACGGCTGGCCTGTTGGGCGAGAAGTACATCGGTATCAGCGTGGGCGGGGAACAAGCCTTGCTCAAGGATGGTGGGACCATCCATGACACCCAGTCATCGTTGGTGCTCGAGGACCTGATCGGTAAATTCCTGCTCAATACCGTTAGCAAAGACGCCAAATGAGGAGCTTTTGAATGATCTCTACCTTGCGACGTGGCCTGTTGGTTTTACTGGCGGCCCTGCCGTTGATGGCTAACGCCGTGGCGGCGCCTTCGGCGCACGATCTGGTTCAGGACACCACCACCCGGATGCTCGCCGACCTGTCGGCCAACAAAGAGAAGTACAAGCAGGATCCCGCAGACTTTTACACGGCGCTGAACACCATCGTCGGGCCTGTGGTGGATGCCGAGGGTATTTCCAAGAGCATCATGACGGTCAAGTATTCGCGCAAGGCCACGCCTGCGCAGATGCAAACGTTCCAGGAAAACTTCAAGAAAGGCCTGTTCCAGTTCTATGGCAACGCCTTGCTTGAGTACAACAACCAGGGCATCACCGTTGAACCTGCCAAGGACGAATCGGGCGACCGCACCAGCGTCGGCATGACCGTTAAAGGCAGCAATGGCTCGGTTTATCCAGTGCAGTACACGCTCGAGAAGATCAATGGCGAGTGGAAACTGCGTAACGTGATCATTAACGGCATCAACATCGGCAAGCTGTTCCGCGATCAGTTCGCTGACGCGATGCAGCGCAATGGCAACGACCTCGACAAGACCATCAACGGTTGGGCCGGGGAAGTCGCCAAGGCCAAGGCCTCTACCGAAGGCGCCGACAAGAAGTCCGCCCAATGAGTGAGTCGGCCGTTCGCATGAGCGAAACCGGCGAGTTGCTGCTCAGCGGCGTGCTGGATTACCGCACCGGCCCTGACTTGCGCAAGCAGGGCCAGGCGCTGATCAAGTCCAGCGACGCCACCGCCGTGGTGGTTGATTGTTCGGCAGTGGTGAAGTCCAGCAGTGTCGGCTTGTCGCTGCTGCTGTGCTTCATGCGTGATGCCCAGGCGGCCGGCAAGGCCCTGAGCATCCGCGCAATGCCCGAAGACATGCGTGAAATCGCTCAGGTCAGCGAATTGACCGAGCTGTTGGCGCACCCCTAACGACATCCATTAAAGAAGCCCCCCGTCAGAGTCCTGTGAATGCGGGGTTCGCAGGCGCGGGGCTTTTTTGTATGATGTCCGACCCGCGCGCACAGGGCGCCGATTGAGGTTGAGCATGCAGGCCGTAGAAGTGAAGAGCTTTCTCGAAGGAAAGCTGCCGGGAACTCAAGTCGAAGTTGAAGGCGAAGGCTGCAACTTTCAGCTGAACGTGATTAGCGATGAACTGGCGGCGTTGAGCCCGGTGAAGCGTCAGCAGCAGATCTATGCCCATTTGAACCCATGGATCACCGATGGCAGCATCCATGCGGTCACTATGAAATTTTTCAGCAGCGCGGCCTGGGCCGAGCGCACCTGAGCCCAAGGGCGTCGAGATTCTTATGGATAAATTGATTATTACTGGCGGCGTTCGTCTTGATGGCGAAATCCGCATCTCCGGGGCAAAGAACTCTGCCCTGCCGATCCTGGCCGCCACTTTGCTGTGCGATGGCCCGGTCACCGTAGCCAACCTGCCGCACCTGCACGACATCACCACCATGATCGAGCTGTTCGGTCGCATGGGCATCGAGCCGGTGATCGACGAGAAGCTGAGCGTCGAAATTGACCCGCGCACCATCAAGACCCTGATCGCACCGTACGAACTGGTGAAAACCATGCGTGCCTCGATTCTGGTGCTGGGCCCGATGGTTGCCCGTTTCGGTGAAGCCGAAGTCGCACTGCCTGGCGGTTGCGCCATCGGTTCGCGTCCGGTTGACCTGCACATCCGTGGCCTCGAAGCCATGGGCGCGATCATTGACGTCGAAGGCGGCTACATCAAGGCCAAGGCGCCGGAAGGCGGTTTGCGCGGTGCGCACTTCTTCTTCGACACCGTCAGCGTGACCGGTACCGAAAACATCATGATGGCGGCAGCCCTGGCCAAGGGCCGCAGCGTCCTGGCCAACGCCGCGCGCGAGCCTGAAGTCATCGACCTGGCGAACTTCCTGATCGCCATGGGCGCCAAGATCACTGGCGCCGGCACCGACACCATCACCATCGATGGCGTTGAGCGTCTGCACCCGGCCACCTATAAAGTGATGCCGGACCGTATCGAGACTGGCACCTACCTGGTAGCGGCAGCCGTGACCGGCGGTCGTGTGAAGGTCAAGGACACCGATCCGACGATCCTCGAAGCCGTTCTGGAAAAACTCCGTGAGTCCGGTGCCGAAATCACCTGCGGCGACGACTGGATCGAGCTGAACATGCACGGCAAGCGGCCAAAAGCCGTCAACGTGCGGACCGCGCCGTACCCGGCGTTCCCGACCGACATGCAGGCGCAGTTCATCTCCCTCAACGCCATTGCCGAAGGCACCGGTGCCGTGATCGAGACGATCTTCGAAAACCGCTTCATGCACGTGTACGAACTGCACCGCATGGGCGCCAAGATCCAGGTCGAAGGTAACACCGCCATCGTCACCGGCACCGAGAAGCTCAAAGGCGCGCCAGTCATGGCCACCGACCTGCGTGCATCGGCCAGCCTGGTGATCTCGGCGCTGATCGCTGAAGGCGACACCCTGATCGATCGCATTTACCACATAGACCGTGGTTACGAGTGCATCGAAGAGAAACTGCAGATGCTTGGCGCCAAGATCCGCCGCGTACCGGGCTAGTTTCTGCTGCAATTGTGGCGAGGGAGCTTGCTCCCGTTGGACTGCGCAGCAGTCCCGCTGTTGGGGCCGCTTCGCGACCCAGCGGGAGCAAGCTCCCTCTCCACAGTTTGCTGTTAACTGATTTGCTTCATCGAGGCTGTGATGGCCTCGATGTGTGTCCGGCGCCGTTTGCGACCGGGCATGAGTACCTTGATAAGGACTGACGTTTCCCATGTTGACCATCGCACTGTCCAAGGGCCGCATCCTTGACGACACCCTGCCGCTTCTGGCTGAAGCGGGCATCGTGCCGACCGAGAATCCGGACAAGAGCCGCAAGCTGATCATCCCCACGACCCAGCCGGATGTACGTCTGCTGATCGTGCGCGCCACCGACGTGCCGACCTATGTCGAGCATGGTGCCGCGGACCTGGGCGTCGCCGGTAAAGATGTGCTGATGGAATACGGCGGCCAGGGTCTCTACGAGCCACTGGACCTGCGAATTGCCCTGTGCAAGCTGATGACGGCCGGCAAAGTCGGTGCCGTCGAGCCCAAGGGGCGTCTACGCGTCGCCACCAAATTCGTCAACGTTGCCAAGCGCTACTACGCCGAGCAGGGCCGTCAGGTCGACATCATCAAGCTCTACGGCTCGATGGAGCTGGCGCCGCTGATCGGCCTGGCCGACAAGATCATCGACGTGGTCGACACCGGCAACACGCTGCGGGCCAACGGCCTGGAGCCACAGGATTTCATCGCCGACATCAGCTCCCGGCTGATCGTCAACAAAGCTTCGATGAAAATGCAGCACGCCCGTATCCAGGCGTTGATCGACACCCTGCGCAAGGCAGTGGAGTCTCGACACCGCGGCTGATTCACCTGCGCGACGCTGAGTCGCGCCCGTCTATCCGCCTCATAGCCAGAATTCTCAGGTGCCCAAGCGGAAACGACTGCTAAGTTAGGGCGCCTGAGTTTTTGCCATTCCTATGAGGCTCTCGCTATGACCGCACCGACTGCAATTCGCCGACTCAACGCTGCTGACCCGGATTTCGCGCATCATCTGGATCATCTGCTGAGCTGGGAAAGTGTGTCTGACGACTCGGTCAATCAGCGGGTGCTGGACATCATCAAGGCTGTGCGCGAGCGCGGCGATGCGGCGCTGGTGGAATTCACCCAGAAGTTCGACGGCCTGCAGGTTGCGTCCATGGCAGACCTGATCCTGCCGCGCGAACGCCTGGAACTGGCCCTGACCCGCATCACCGTGCCCCAGCGCGAAGCCCTGGAAAAAGCCGCGGCCCGAGTGCGCAGCTACCACGAAAAACAGAAGCAGGACTCCTGGAGCTACACCGAGGCCGATGGCACGGTGCTCGGCCAGAAAGTCACGCCGCTGGATCGCGCTGGCCTGTACGTGCCGGGCGGCAAGGCGTCGTATCCATCGTCTGTACTGATGAACGCGATTCCGGCCAAGGTGGCCGGTGTGACCGAAGTGGTCATGGTCGTGCCGACCCCGCGCGGTGAACTCAATGAGCTGGTGCTGGCCGCAGCCTGCATCGCCGGCGTGGACCGCGTATTCACCATTGGCGGCGCGCAAGCAGTAGCGGCGCTGGCTTACGGCACCGAAAGCGTGCCGAAGGTCGATAAGGTCGTGGGTCCGGGCAACATCTATGTCGCCACCGCCAAGCGCCACGTGTTTGGCCAGGTCGGTATCGACATGATCGCCGGTCCTTCGGAAATCCTCGTGGTCTGCGACGGTCACACCGATCCGGACTGGATCGCCATGGACCTGTTCTCCCAGGCCGAGCACGACGAAGACGCCCAGGCGATCCTGGTCAGCCCGGACGCCGAGTTCCTCGACAAGGTCGCCGCGAGCATCGCCAAACTGCTGCCGACCATGGAACGCGCCGAGATCATTGAAACCTCGATCAACGGCCGTGGCGCACTGATCCAGGTCCGCGACATGGAGCAAGCCATCGAAGTGGCCAACCGCATCGCGCCGGAGCACCTGGAATTGTCGGTTGCTGACCCGCAAGCCTGGTTGCCGCAAATCCGTCACGCCGGTGCGATCTTCATGGGGCGCCACACCTCCGAAGCGTTGGGCGATTACTGCGCCGGCCCGAACCACGTGTTGCCGACCTCCGGCACCGCGCGGTTCTCGTCGCCGCTGGGTGTGTATGACTTCCAGAAACGCTCGTCGATCATCTTCTGCTCCGAGCAGGGTGCTTCCGAACTGGGCAAGACCGCTTCCGTGCTGGCCCGTGGCGAGTCGCTGACCGCCCACGCCCGCAGCGCTGAATACCGCATCGTTGACGACAAGAAGGGGAACTGAACATGAGTAAATTCTGGAGCCCGTTCGTCAAGGATCTGGTGCCTTACGTGCCGGGCGAGCAGCCGAAGCTGGCGAAACTGGTGAAGCTCAACACCAACGAAAACCCCTACGGCCCATCGCCCAAAGCCCTGGCCGCGATGCAGACCGAACTGAACGACAACCTGCGCCTGTACCCGGACCCGAACAGCGATCTGCTGAAAAACGCCGTGGCCAAGTACTCCGGCGTGCAGAGCAATCAGGTCTTCCTCGGCAACGGTTCCGATGAAGTCCTGGCGCACATCTTTCACGGCTTGTTGCAACACGACAATCCGGTGCTGTTCCCGGACATCAGCTACAGCTTCTACCCGGTCTACTGCGGGTTGTATGGCATAGCGTTCGATGCGGTGCCACTGGACGCACAGTTCCAGATCAACCCGGCGGACTACGCCAAGCCTAACGGCGGGATCATTTTCCCGAACCCGAATGCGCCGACCGGTTGCCTGCTGGCGCTGGACGCCGTGGAGCAAATCCTCAAGGCCAGCCCGGATTCCGTGGTGGTGGTCGATGAAGCCTATATCGACTTTGGCGGCGAAACCGCGATCAGCCTGGTGGACCGTTACCCGAACCTGTTGGTGACTCAGACCCTGTCCAAGTCCCGTTCCCTGGCGGGATTGCGGGTCGGTCTGGCGGTAGGGCATCCGGACCTGATCGAGGCGCTGGAGCGGATCAAGAACAGCTTCAACTCCTACCCGCTGGATCGCCTGGCGAATGTCGGGGCAGCGGCGGCGTTCGAGGATCGCGAGTACTTCGACAAGACCTGCCGCCTGGTCATCGAGCATCGCGAGAAGGTTGTCGGGCAGTTGGAAGCGAAGGGTTTTGAAGTGCTGCCGTCAGCAGCCAACTTCATTTTCGCCCGTCACCCTCAACACGATGCGGCGGGGCTGGCGGCGAAGTTGCGGGAGCAGGGTGTGATCGTTCGGCACTTCAAGCAGGAGCGGATTGCCCAGTTCCTGCGAATCTCCATCGGCACGCCAGAGCAGAACCAGGCGCTGATCGACGGCCTCGGCGACCTCTAAACCAACCCCCTCCCATGATCGTTCCCACGCTCTGCGTGGGAATGCATCCCGTGACGCTCCGCGTCACAATGGACGCGGAGCGTCCATGGCGGCATTCCCGCGCGGAGCGTGGGAACGATCAATGGGTGGCTGCTTACTCTTCTTCTTTTACGGGGGCCGGCGGCGGACGCAGGCCAATCTCGGCGCTCAACTTGAGCTCCTTGCCGTTACGCATCACCTGGATCGTGACTTTGTCGGTCGGTTTGATCCGCGCCACCTGGTTCATCGAGCGGCGGCCATCGCCGGCCGGTTCGCCATCGATGCTGAGGATCACGTCGCCCAGTTGCAGGCCGGCCTTCTGTGCCGGGCCGTCACGGAAAATCCCCGCCACCACAATGCCCGGACGCCCGGACAGGCCAAACGATTCCGCCAGTTCCTGGGTCAGCGGCTGCACTTCAATCCCGAGCCAACCACGAATGACCTGCCCGTGTTCGATGATCGACTTCATCACTTCCATCGCCAGTTTCACCGGGATCGCGAAACCGATGCCTTGGGAGCCGCCGGATTTGGAGAAGATCGCGGTGTTGATGCCGGTCAGGTTGCCGTTGGCATCCACCAGCGCACCGCCGGAGTTGCCGGGGTTGATCGCGGCGTCGGTCTGGATGAAGTCTTCGTAGTTGTTCAGGCCCAGCTGATTACGCCCGGTGGCGCTGATGATGCCCATGGTCACGGTCTGGCCGACACCGAACGGGTTACCGATGGCCAGCGCGACGTCACCGATGCGGATGTTGTCGGAACGCCCGATGGTGATCGACGGCAGGGTTTTCAGGTCGATCTTCAATACCGCCAGATCGGTTTCCGGGTCGCTGCCGATCACCCGGGCCAGGGTTTCACGGCCATCCTTGAGCGCCACGACAATCTGGTCGGCGCCAGTGGTCACGTGGTTGTTGGTCAGGATGTAGCCTTCCGGACTCATGATCACACCGGAACCCAGGCTCGACTCCATGCGCTTTTGCTTGGGCGAGTTGTCGCCGAAGAAGCGGCGGAATTGCGGGTCTTCGAACAGCGGATGATTCGGTTTGTTGATGACTTTGGTGGTGTACAGGTTGACCACCGCCGGCGCGGCGATGACCACGGCATCGGCATAGGACACCGGCCCCTGTTGCACACTGGTGGTTTGCGGGGCTTGCTGAAGATTGACGTCGAGGCTCGGAAGCCCGACCCACTGCGGGTAACGCTGGATTATCAACAGAGCGATAAGCACGCCGGCCAACAGCGGCCAGCCGGAAAAACGCAGCGCCTTAAGCATTAAGCAAGTCCTGGAAAGGTTGCAGGTGGTATGAGACCGCCCATAATGTCGCGCATTATACGAGGCGAGCGCGCCTCTGAACGGGATATTTAGGAGTCTTTTATGGCCGTCGCCCTGAGCACCCTGGTCGAAGAAGCCGACCGTTACCTTAACAGTTCAAAGATTGCCGACTACTGCCCGAATGGCTTGCAGGTCGAAGGTCGTCCGCAAGTGATGCGCATCGTCAGTGGCGTCACCGCCAGCCAGGCGCTGCTGGACGCGGCGGTCGAGGCCAAGGCCGATCTGGTGCTGGTGCACCACGGCTATTTCTGGAAGGGCGAGAACCCGTGCATCACCGGCATGAAGCAGCGTCGCTTGAAAACCCTGCTCAAGCACGACATCAGTCTGCTGTCTTATCACTTGCCGCTGGATCTGCACCCGGACGTCGGCAACAACGTGCAGCTCGCGCGTCAGTTGGACATCACCGTCGAAGGCCCGCTTGATCCCGACAACCTGAAAATCGTCGGCCTGGTCGGCTCGCTGAGCGAACCGATGAGTCCCCGCGACTTTGCCCGTCGCGTGCAGGAAGTCATGGGGCGCGAGCCGTTGCTGATTGAAGGCAGCGAGATGATTCGTCGCGTTGGCTGGTGCACTGGTGGTGGCCAAGGTTATATCGATCAGGCGGTGTTGGCGGGGGTCGATCTGTACCTAAGTGGCGAAGCGTCGGAGCAGACCTTCCACAGCGCCCGGGAAAACGACATCAGCTTCATCGCCGCCGGTCATCACGCCACTGAGCGCTACGGCGTTCAGGCATTGGGCGATTACCTCGCGCGCCGATTCGCCGTGGAGCACCTCTTCATCGACTGCCCGAACCCGATCTGACATCACCACTGAACAAAATGTGGGCGCGGGCTTGCTCGCGAAAGCGGTGTATCAGTCGACATCCATGGTGGATGTGAGTCAGCATTCGCGAGCAAGCCCGCCCCCACATGGGTCCTCCGCGCCCGAACGGGCAGGTATATTCATATACCCTTTCGATCTAGTTGGCGTCCTGATTAGAAGGGGGCGCTGTGCTAGGATTCCCCGCTCGAACACGGCCCGCTGGCCGTCCATAAGATCGTTTTCGTGAGTAGCCATGGTCGACAAACTGACGCATCTGAAACAGCTGGAGGCCGAAAGCATCCACATCATCCGCGAGGTCGCCGCCGAGTTCGATAACCCGGTGATGCTGTACTCCGTCGGTAAAGACTCCGCCGTAATGCTGCACCTTGCGCGCAAGGCATTCTTCCCGGGCAAACTGCCGTTCCCGGTGATGCACGTCGACACCCGGTGGAAGTTCAAGGAAATGTACGCGTTCCGCGACCGCATGGTCGAAGAACTCGGCCTGGACCTGCTGGTGCACGTCAACCCCGATGGCGTTGCACAGGGTATCAACCCGCTGACCCACGGCAGTGCAAAACACACCGACATCATGAAAACCGAAGGCCTTAAACAGGCCCTCGACAAGTACGGTTTCGACGCCGCTTTTGGTGGTGCCCGTCGCGACGAAGAGAAGTCCCGTGCCAAAGAGCGCGTGTATTCCTTCCGCGACACCAAGCACCGCTGGGACCCGAAAAACCAGCGTCCAGAGTTGTGGAACGTCTACAACGGCAACGTCAACAAGGGCGAATCCATTCGTGTGTTCCCTTTGTCGAATTGGACCGAACTGGACATCTGGCAGTACATCTACCTCGAAGGCATCCCGATCGTGCCGCTGTATTTCGCCGCCGAGCGCGACGTTATCGAGATGAACGGCACCTGGATCATGATCGACGACGAACGCCTGCTCAATCACCTGAGCGACGAAGACAAGGCGCGCATCGTCAAGAAAAAGGTCCGCTTCCGTACGCTGGGCGACTACCCGTTGACCGGTGCGGTCGAGTCCGAGGCCACCAGCCTGACCGACATCATTCAGGAAATGCTCCTGACGCGAACTTCCGAACGCCAGGGCCGGGTCATCGACCACGATGGCGCTGGCTCGATGGAAGAAAAGAAACGTCAGGGTTATTTCTAAGGGGTTGTCATGTCGCACGTATCTGATTTGATCAGCGAGGACATCCTCGCCTACCTGGGCCAGCACGAACGCAAGGAAATGCTGCGCTTTCTGACCTGTGGCAACGTCGACGACGGCAAGAGCACCCTGATCGGGCGCCTGCTGCACGACTCCAAGATGATCTACGAAGATCACCTGGAAGCCATCACCCGCGACTCGAAAAAAGTCGGCACCACCGGCGAAGACATCGACCTGGCGTTGCTGGTCGACGGCCTGCAGGCCGAGCGGGAGCAGGGCATCACCATTGATGTCGCTTACCGTTATTTCTCTACCGCCAAGCGCAAATTCATCATCGCCGACACCCCTGGCCATGAGCAGTACACTCGCAACATGGCCACCGGTGCGTCCACCTGTGACCTGGCGATCATTCTGGTCGACGCCCGCTACGGCGTGCAGACTCAGACCCGTCGCCACAGCTTCATTGCTTCGTTGCTCGGCATCAAACACATCGTGGTCGCCATCAACAAGATGGACCTCAACGGCTTCGACGAAACCGTGTTCGAGTCGATCAAGGCCGATTACCTGAAGTTCGCCGAAGGCATCGCGTTCAAGCCGACCACCATGGCATTCGTGCCGATGTCGGCCCTTAAGGGCGACAACGTGGTGAACAAATCCGAGCGCTCGCCGTGGTACACCGGCCAGTCGCTGATGGAAATTCTCGAGACCGTCGAGATCGCTAACGACCGCAACTACACCGACCTGCGTTTCCCGGTGCAGTACGTCAACCGTCCGAACCTGAACTTCCGTGGTTTCGCCGGTACTTTGGCCAGCGGTATCGTGCACAAGGGCGACGAAGTCGTGGTGCTGCCGTCAGGCAAGAGCAGCCGCGTCAAATCCATCGTCACCTTCGAAGGTGAGCTGGAACACGCCGGTCCGGGTCAAGCGGTGACGCTGACCATGGAAGACGAGATCGACATCTCTCGCGGCGACTTGCTGGTGCACGCCGACAACCTGCCGCAAGTGACTGACGCCTTCGACGCCATGCTGGTGTGGATGGCTGAAGAGCCGATGTTGCCGGGCAAGAAATACGACATCAAACGCGCCACGTCCTACGTGCCGGGTTCGATCACCAGCATCGTCAACCGTGTTGACGTGAATACCCTGGAAGAAGGTCCGGCCAGTTCGCTGAATCTGAACGAGATCGGTCGGGTCAAGGTCAGCCTCGACGCCGCCATCGCACTGGACGGTTACGCGAGCAACCGCACCACCGGCTCGTTCATCGTCATCGATCGCTTGACCAATGGCACCGTCGCGGCGGGCATGATCATCGCTCAGCCGTTGGCTCATGGCAGCAGCACGCACCATGGCAAGTTGGCGCACGTCGCGACCGAAGAACGCGCCCAGCGCTTCGGCCAGCAACCGGCCACCGTGTTGTTCAGCGGTTTGTCCGGCGCGGGCAAAAGCACCCTGGCTTACGCGGTTGAACGCAAGCTGTTCGACATGGGTCGTGCGGTGTTTGTACTCGATGGCCAGAACCTGCGTCATGACCTGAACAAAGGTCTGCCACAGGATCGTTCCGGGCGTACCGAGAACTGGCGTCGTGCGGCACACGTTGCGCGTCAGTTCAACGAAGCCGGTTTGCTGACGCTGGCGGCATTCGTTGCGCCGAGTGCCGAAGGTCGCGAGCAGGCCAAGGACCTGATCGGCAAGGAGCGTCTGCTGACGGTCTACGTCCAGGCCTCGCCGACCGTGTGCGCCGAGCGTGATCCGCAAGGGCTGTACGCCGCCGGTGGCGACAACATCCCGGGCGATTCCTTCCCGTACGACGTGCCGCTGGACGCCGACCTTGTGGTCGACACCCAGTCGCTGTCGCTGGAAGAAAGCGTCAAGCAAGTGCTGGATCTGCTGCGTCAGCGTGGCGCGATCTAAGCGTTAGCGGCTCATAAAAACCCCGCCGATGAGTGATCATCGGCGGGTTTTTTTGTGCCAGGTGATTTTCCAATGTGGGAGCGGGCTTGCTCGCGAAATCGGTGTGTCAGTCGACATCAATGTTGAATGTCAGTCCGCTTTCGCGAGCAAGCCCGCTCCCACAGGGGATCAGTGTTTGCCTGGGTATTCGCGGTGCATCTGCCCCAGCAACGCATCCTTGTCTTCCCACAGCTGATTGATCCAGCCCTGGAACTGCAATCGGTACTCGCCATCCTGGTCGTAATTCTTGCCAACGAATTGCGGCGGTATTGTCAGCTCCTGAAAATGCACCACCACATCCTTCACGTTCCCGCAGAGCAAATCCCAATAGCCAGGACGGCCAGCAGGGTAGTGGATGGTCACGTTGACGATGGACTCAAGCTGTTCACCCATCGCATCCAGCACAAACGCAATGCCACCGGCCTTGGGCTTGAGCAGGTACTTGAACGGCGATTTCTGCTGGGCGTGTTTGCCCTCGGTGAAGCGCGTGCCTTCGACGAAGTTGAAAATCCCCACCGGGTTGTTGCGGAATTTGTCGCAGGTCTTGCGGGTGGTTTCCAGGTCTTTGCCTTTCTTCTCCGGGTGCTTTTCCAGGTAGGCCTTGGAGTAGCGTTTCATGAACGGAAACCCGAGCGCCCACCACGCCAGGCCAATCACGGGAACCCAGATCAGCTCTTGCTTGAGAAAGAACTTCAACGGCTGGATACGTCGGTTGAGCACGTATTGCAGGACCATGATGTCGACCCAGCTCTGGTGGTTGCTGGTGATCAGGTACGAGTGCTGATAGTCCAGCCCTTCAAGACCGCTGAGATGCCAGCGGGTGCGGCAGACCAGGTTCATCCAGGCTTTGTTGTTGCTGATCCAGGCTTCGTGGGTGTGGCTCATCAGCCAGAGCGTGAAGCGCCGGGTAAGGGCGAAGGGCAACACTTTGAACAGCGCCACGATAAACAGGAATGAGCACAGCAGAATGGTGTTCAGGGCCAGCAATAGCGAAGCAATCACACCGCGCACAGCGGCAGGCAGGAAATCCAGCATTTAAAGATCCATAGGTCGGTTGGCTGCTTGAATCGCGGTCAACGCGATGGTGTAGACGATGTCATCGACTTGCGCGCCGCGCGGCAGGTCGTTCACCGGTTTGCGCAGGCCTTGCAGCATTGGCCCGAGGCTCACGCAATCGGCGCTGCGCTGTACGGCTTTGTGGGTGGTGTTGCCGGTGTTCAGGTCCGGGAACACGAACACCGTGGCGCGACCGGCGACCTGACTGTTCGGTGCCAATTGCTTGGCCACGGTTTCGTTGGCGGCGGCGTCGTACTGCAACGGACCGTCGATCAGCAATGAGTGCTGTTGTTCGTGGGCGAGCAATGTCGCTTCGCGGACCTTCTCGACTTCTTCGCCACTGGCCGACTCACCGCTGGAATAGCTGATCATCGCAACGCGTGGCGTGATGCCAAACGCCGCCGCCGAGTCGGCGCTTTGCAACGCGATCTCGGCCAGTTCGCTGGCGCTCGGGTGCGGGTTCATCACGCAGTCGCCGTAGACCAGCACTTCTTCCGGGAACAGCATGAAGAACACCGACGACACCAACGTGCAGCCCGGTGCAGTCTTGATCAACTGAAGGGCGGGGCGGATGGTGTTGGCGGTGGAGTGAATGACCCCGGACACCAGGCCATCGACTTCATCCAGCGCCAGCATCATGGTGCCGATCACCACGGTGTCTTCCAGTTGCTGCTCCGCCATTGGCGCGTTGAGGCTTTTGCTTTTGCGCAGGGCCACCATCGGTTCGATGTAGTTACCGCGAATCAGATCCGGGTCGAGAATCTCCAAACCCGGCGGCAACTCGATGCCTTGGGCGCGGGCCACGGCTTCGACGTCGGCCGGTTTGGCCAGCAACACACAACGGGCGATACCACGGGCCTGGCAGATCGCGGCAGCTTGCACGGTTAGCGGCTCGCTGCCTTCGGGCAACACGATGCGCTTGTTGGCGGCCTGGGCGCGCTGGATCAGTTGGTAGCGGAACACGGCAGGCGACAGGCGCATTTCCCGTGGCGTGCCGCAACGCTGATGCAGCCACTTGGCATCGAGGTGGCTGGCGACGAAGTCGGTGATGATCTCCGCACGCTCGCGGTCGTCGATCGGGATTTCCTTGTTCAGGCCGTTCAACTGGTTGGCGGTGTCGTAGGAACCGGTGCTCACCGACAACACCGGCAAACCCGCCTGCAAGGCGCCGCGACAGAGGTCCATGATCCGTGGGTCGGGCAGGGTGTCGCTGGTCAGCAACAGGCCGGCCAGGGGTACGCCGTTCATGGCGGCGAGGCTGACCGCGAGGATGATGTCGTCGCGATCGCCCGGCGTCACCACCAGCACACCGGGCTTGAGCAGCTCCACGGTGTTACGCATGGTGCGGGCGCAGATGATGATTTTGGTCATGCGCCGGGTTTCGTAGTCACCGGCATTGAGAATCTGCGCGCCCATCAGGTCGGCCACATCGCGGGTGCGCGGCGCGTTCAATTCCGGCTGGAACGGGATGCAGCCGAGCAAACGGAAGTCGCCACTGCGCAGCAACGGCGAGTGTTCCTTCAGGCGCGAGGCGAAGGCTTCCATGCTTTCATCGGTCTTGACCTTGTTGAGGATCACGCCGAGGACTTTCGGGTCTTTCGGCCCGCCGAACAATTGCGCCTGCAATTCCACCCGGCCGGACAGCTCGGTCAGCACTTCGTTTTCCGGCGCCGAGACCAGGATCACTTCGGCATCGAGGCTCTTGGCCAGGTGCAGATTGACCCGCGCGGCATAACTGGCGCTGCGGGTCGGGACCATGCCTTCAACAATCAGCACGTCTTTGCCGATGGCGGCCTGCTGGTACAGGGTGATGATTTCTTCGAGCAGCTCATCCAGCTGACCGTCGCCAAGCATGCGCTCGACATGGGCCAGGCCCAGGGGTTGCGGCGGCTTGAGGCCGTGGGTGCGCGCCACCAGTTCGGTGGAGCGCTCAGGGCCGGTGTCGCCCGGATGGGGCTGGGCGATCGGTTTGAAAAAGCCGACTTTCAGCCCGGCTCGCTCAAGGGTACGCACCAGCCCGAGGCTGATGGAGGTCAGACCCACACCAAAATCGGTGGGCGCGATAAAAAAAGTTTGCATGCGGATTCTCTGGAGGTGCATGGCAGTGGCGATCATCTATGTCTGACGATCTGCCGAATTTCAGTCGCCAAGGTTATCGCTAACCGAGCCTTGTGCGCACCAACCGCAAGCAAAGGGCTGGCCTATTTTTTCAATACGTTGCGCCGGGTCCAGGACCCAGGCCCGGGATTGCCAGGGCGGCTGATGACGCAGGTGTTGCGTATGGCCACAGGAAAGCTCTGCCACCCAATGGCCATCCTCATCCTGATGGAAACCTGTGATCGTCGAGCCTGGCGCCGTCATCCGTCTGTCCGGGTTGTGTTCGCTTTCGGGCGATTGCTTCGCTAAACTCGTTCTTTCTATATTCTTCTGCAAAAGGTCTCGCCCCATGCTGATCGCCGCCAATAAGGCTGTCTCCATCGACTATACCCTGACCAACGACGCTGGTGAGGTCATCGACAGCTCCGCCGGCGGCGCGCCGCTGGTCTACCTGCAAGGCGCAGGTAACATCATCCCGGGCCTGGAAAAAGCCCTGGAAGGCAAAACCGTCGGTGACGAACTGACCGTTGCCGTAGAACCTGAAGATGCCTACGGCGAATACGCTGCCGAACTGGTCAGCACTTTGAGCCGCAGCATGTTCGAAGGCGTCGACGAACTGGAAGTGGGCATGCAGTTCCACGCTTCCGCGCCGGACGGCCAGATGCAAATTGTCACCATCCGTGACCTGGACGGCGACGATGTCACCGTCGACGGCAACCACCCGTTGGCCGGTCAGCGCCTGAATTTCCAGGTCAAGATCGTTGACATCCGTGACGCCAGCCAGGAAGAAATCGCTCATGGTCACGTCCATGGCGAAGGTGGCCATCACCACTGATTTCTGCGCTAAGCTCAGAGAACTGGAGAGGCGCCCGAGGGCGCCTTTTTAGTCCGCGGCTGTCCCAAGGCGACGCCGCCAGGTGGCTGTTTCGAGAAGAACACGGGAATTTGGAGTTCGTCATGAGTGCTTTCCACGACCTTAAATTGACAGCCCTGGATGGTCAGGAGCTACCTCTGGCGCCCTTCAAGGGGCACGTCGTGCTGGTGGTCAACGTTGCCTCCAAATGTGGCTTGACCCCACAGTACGCGGCGCTGGAAAACCTCTACCAGCAATACAAAGGTAAAGGTTTCAGCGTGCTGGGCTTGCCGTGCAACCAGTTTGCGGGACAGGAACCGGGCACCGAGCAAGAGATCCAGGAATTCTGCAGCCTCAACTATGGCGTGACCTTTCCGTTGTCCAGCAAGCTGGAAGTCAACGGTCATGAGCGTCATCAGTTGTACCGTTTGCTGGCGGGCGAGGGCGCGGAGTTTCCGGGTGACATCACCTGGAACTTCGAAAAATTCCTGCTCGGTAAAGACGGGCGTGTCCTGGCGCGGTTTTCGCCACGCACGGCGCCGGATGATCCGACGATTGTGCATGCGATTGAAAAAGCGCTGAGCTGAATCCGTAAGATCTAAAGATCGCAGCCTTCGGGTGTTCACATTCCCGTGTAGGCGCTGCCGAAGGCTGCGATCTTTTCGTTTCTAATCCTTAATCACTTAAATCAATAGTGCTGTTCAAGGCTGGCAACTCTCCATATTATCGCCGTCATAAAGTCATTTCCCCGTGGAGCGTCCCATGCCCGTCAAAGCCTTGTTCAAACCGTTCCACCTCGGCACCCTCGAACTGCCGACCCGCGTCGTCATGGCGCCAATGACCCGCTCCTTCTCCCCGGGCGGCGTACCCAATTCCAAAGTGATCGAGTACTACCGTCGCCGCGCCGCTGCTGGTGTAGGCCTGATCATCACCGAAGGCACCACCGTTGGCCACAAGGCCTCCAACGGCTACCCGAACGTGCCGCACTTCTATGGTGAAGCAGCGCTGGCCGGTTGGAAGAAAGTCGTCGACGCAGTACACGCCGAAGGCGGCAAGATCGTCCCGCAACTGTGGCACGTGGGCAGCGTGCGTCGCATCGGCACCGAGCCGGACGCCAGCGTTCCGGGTTACGGCCCGTCGGAAAAACTGAAGGACGGTCAGGTCGTGGTTCACGGCATGACTAAACAAGATATCCAGGACGTGATCGCCGCGTTCGCCCAGTCGGCCAAGGATGCACAAAGCATCGGCATGGACGGCGTGGAAATCCACGGCGCCCATGGCTATCTGGTGGACCAGTTCTTCTGGGAAGGCACCAACCAGCGCACCGACGAATACGGCGGCAGCCTGGCCAACCGTTCGCGCTTCGCCATCGAATTGATTCAGGCCGTGCGCGCTGCAGTCGGCGAAGGTTTCCCGATCATCTTCCGTTTCTCCCAGTGGAAGCAGCAGGATTACACCGCACGCCTGGTGCAGACCCCGGAAGCCCTGGGCGAATTCCTCAAGCCACTGTCCGACGCGGGTGTGGATATTTTCCACTGCTCGACGCGACGTTTCTGGGAGCCGGAGTTTGACGGTTCCGAACTGAACCTGGCTGGCTGGACCCGCAAGCTCACCGGCAAGCCAACCATCACCGTGGGCAGCGTTGGCCTGGACGGCGAGTTTCTGCAGTTCATGGTCAACACCGACAAGATCGCCCAACCGGCCAGCCTGGAAAAACTGCTGGAACGTTTGAATAACGACGAGTTTGATCTGGTGGCGGTAGGGCGTGCGCTGTTGGTCGACCCGGACTGGGCGCAGAAAGTGCGTGATGGTCGTGAAGAAGACATTCTGCCGTTCAGCCGTGAGGCGTTGATGACGCTGGTTTAAGCAGCGGCTGGAAGGGCCTCTTCGCGAGCAAGCCCGCTCCCACATGAGATCAATTGTGGGAGCGGGCTTGCTCGCGAAGGCCTACTTACGGTCACCGAAAATCAAGGCAAGGTCGGCGCATTCGGCACCACCTGCTCTCCCACACAAGCCCCCCGCAACTGCCCCTCAAACTGCTCGATAATCGCCGCCCACCCCTGGCGACTCGCATGCTGACGCGCATTCAGCCGCACGCAGCGCAAGGTTTCCCGTTCCTCCAGCAACCAGCGCGCCGCATCGCAGAACGCCTCTTCATCCCCGGGCATGGCCAACACGCCGTTATAGCCGTGGCGAATGTGCTGACCCGCCGCCGCCAGATCGTACGCCACCACGCCCAGCCCCGAGGCCAGCGCCTCAAGCACCACATTACCGAAGGTTTCGGTCATGCTCGGAAATAGAAAAACATCCCCTGACGCATAGTGACTGGCCAGGGCTTCACCGCGCTGTGAGCCGCAGAAAATCGCTTCCGGTAATTCTTTCTCCAGGGCCATCCGCAGCGGTCCGTCGCCGACCACGATCAACTTCATGTTGCGCTGTGGATAAGTCGCCTTCAGTGCGTCGAAACTACGCTTGAGCAATCCCAGGTTTTTCTCCGGGGCCAGGCGTCCAACGTGGATAACGGCAATTTCATCGTCCGCCAAACCCCACTGCTCACGTAGCGCATTCAGGCGTTTGGTCGGGTGGAACAATTGGCTGTCGACGCCCCGGGACAACAGCGCGAGGCGTTCGAACTGCCGGCGCTCCAATTCCAGGCGTTGGCTGACGCTGGGCACCAGGGTCAACGTCGAGCGGTTGTGGAACCAGCGCAGGTAGTGAGTCAGCAACCGCGCCAGCAGGCCAAGCCCGTACTGGCTTGAGTACTGTTGGAAGTTGGTGTGAAAACCGCTGACCACCGAAATCCCCAGGCGTCGCGCCGCACGCAATGCCGACAAACCCAGCGGCCCTTCGGTGGCGATGTACAGCACGTCCGGGCGATGGCGTTTCCAGCGCCGCAGCAACTTGTGCATCGACGACTGGCCCCACTGCAACCCCGGATAACCCGGCAGCGGCCAGCCGCGACACAGCAGCAACGCATCGTCACTGCCTTGCTGCTGATCACAGCCCTGACGTGGTCGTACCAACTCGACCTGATGCCCACGCGCACGCAAACCGTCGCACAAGCGGCCAAGGGTATTGGCCACGCCGTTGATTTCCGGAGGGAAGGTTTCGGTGATCAGGGTGATATGCAGAGCTGTCGTCATGACCTCAGTGTCGGCTGAGGCTATGTCGTCATTGTGGCGTTTCGATGATGGATTTGTGACGGGCTCAGCGCTGCACCACCAGATTCTCTGCCCCGCGCTCACGCACCCAGAACAAAGTCGCTCCGGCCACAGCGGCGGGCATCATCAGAATGTTGACTACCGGAATCAGCAACACCAGGTAAACAATCCCGCCGAAACTCATGCTCTGCCAGCGCTTCTGCCGCAGCCAGGCGAGCATCTCGTTCCAGCCGAGCTTGTGGTTGTCCGCCGGATAGTCGATGTACTGGATCGCCATCATCCACACCCCAAACAACAGCCATAGCGGTGCGGCGATGATGTTCACCACCGGGATGAACGAGAGGATGAACAGCCCGATGGCCCGGGGCAAGAAGTAGCCGAGTTTGCGCATTTCCCGGGCCAGGGTGCGTGGGATCATTTCGATCAGTTCGCCCCAGCTGAAGGCCGGGAAGTCGTCGGTGCCGCGCACCACCACTTCGACTTTCTCCGCGAGGAAGCCGTTGAATGGCGCGGCGATGACGTTGGCGAGCATGGTGAAGGTGAAGAACACCATCAGCACCACCAGCACCACGAAAATCGGCCAGAGGATATAACTGAGGAAACTCAGCCAGTCGGGCAGGGACGGCATCAGTGTGTCGACCCACAGACTGAATTGATGGCCGGCCAGGTAAATCAATCCGACGAACAGCACCAGGTTGATCATCAGGGGCAACAACACGAACAAACGCAGGCCCGGGCTCAGGACCAGCTTGAGGCCTTCGCGCAGGTATTGCGGGCCGGACAGAACAGGGGCGGGCATAGCGTGCTCCGAGCAGAGGGTAAACGCGCCGACCTTACCGACTTTGCCGGGCGGGTGAAAGCGCGGCAGCGGCATCGACATTCACTGTAACAAAGGCGTCTATAAAATCACCGTAACGGGATAGAGACCGCCTATGAGCTGGATTGTTAAACCGTATTTCCTTAATCTTCGCCCCCTCGATACGCTGCACCCATTCTTTTTACAGGACTGTCGAGCTCAAGCCTTCCCCAAGTGCTTTCAACAGTCCTTTTTTATTCCCGCCGGCAAACCCGGCGTTCCGCGCCAGAGTTCCGGCCGGTTAACAGGAGCAGGTCATGTCTGAAGTCCGTCATTCGCGAGTGATTATTCTCGGTTCCGGCCCTGCCGGTTACAGCGCTGCGGTGTATGCCGCCCGTGCCAACCTCAAGCCACTGCTGATCACTGGCATGCAGGCCGGCGGTCAACTGACCACCACCACCGAAGTCGACAACTGGCCGGGCGACGCCCACGGCCTGACCGGCCCGGCGTTGATGGAGCGGATGAAAGAGCACGCCGAACGCTTTGAAACCGAGATCGTGTTCGATCACATCAATGCCGTGGACTTCGCTGCCAAGCCGTACACCCTGACTGGTGACAGCGCGACTTACACCTGCGACGCCCTGATCATCGCCACTGGCGCCAGCGCTCGTTACCTGGGCCTGCCGTCGGAAGAAGCGTTCATGGGCAAAGGCGTGTCGGCCTGCGCGACCTGCGACGGTTTCTTCTACCGCAACAAGCCAGTGGCTGTGGTCGGTGGTGGTAACACCGCTGTGGAAGAAGCCCTGTACCTGGCCAACATCGCCAGCACCGTGACCCTGATCCACCGTCGCGAAACGTTCCGCGCCGAGAAGATCCTGATCGACAAGCTGAATGCACGGGTTGCCGAAGGCAAGATCATCCTGAAGCTGAACTCGAACCTGGACGAAGTCCTGGGCGACAACATGGGCGTGACCGGTGCTCGCCTGAAGAACAACGACGGCAGCTTCGACGAGTTGAAAGTCGACGGCGTGTTCATCGCCATCGGCCACACCCCGAACACTTCGCTGTTCGAAGGCCAACTGACGTTGAAAGATGGTTACCTGGTGGTGCACGGCGGCCGTGAAGGCAACGCCACTGCAACCAACCTGGAAGGCATCTTCGCCGCCGGTGACGTGGCTGACCACGTTTACCGTCAAGCGATCACCTCCGCCGGCGCTGGTTGCATGGCGGCACTGGATGCAGAGCGTTACCTCGACGATCTGCAGAACGCCAAGTTCTGATAGCGTTGAAATGAAAAAACCGGCTTCGGCCGGTTTTTTTGTGCACGCGATTTCATGGTCAATACAGGACTAGTGTGGGAGCGGGCTTGCTCGCGAATGCAGTGTGTCAGTCGACATCCATGTTGAATGTTATGCCGCCTTCGCGAGCAAGCCCGCTCCCACAAGGGGGATTTGTGATCAGGTCAGTTTCTTTATGCACGCCTCGAGGATATCCAAGCCTTCTTCCAGCACCGTAGCCTCGGTGGTCAATGGCGCCAAAAGCCGAATGATGTTCCGCGACTTTCCGCTAGGCATCAACAGCAACCCCGCATCCCGTGCCAAGGCCAGCAATTGCGTCAACTGCGCTGAGGCCGGCGTGCCATCAGCGTTGCTCAACTCGATGCCGCGCATCGCGCCGACGCCAGTCAGGCGTCCCAGAAACGGTGAGCGTTTGTTGGCGCGCCAGGCTTCGTAACGGCTGACGATGGCTTCTTCCTGCTGCGAACCCCAGGTGTGCAGGTTCGCATCGGTCATCTCGTCCAGGGTCGCCAGTGCTGCAGCGCAGGCAATCGGGTTGCCGGAATAGGTGCCGCCCAGTCCGCCCTTGGGCAAGGTGTCGAGCAATGACTTGCGCCCGACCACCGCACCCAGCGGCATACCGCCGGCAATGCTTTTAGCCAGCAGGATCAAATCCGGTTCAATGCCCAGTCGCGAGAACGCAAAACGTTCACCGGTACGGCCGAAACCGGACTGAATTTCATCAGCGATCAGCAGGATGTTTTTCTCGTTACAGAAGCGCCGCAACGCTTGGGCGAATTCCACGTCCAGCGCCAGGAAACCCGCTTCGCCCTGTACCGGTTCGAGGATAAAACACGCCACGTCATTGACGTCGATCTCGACACTGAACAACCGATCCATTGCCTTCAGGGCTTCGGCGCAGCTCACACCGCTGTCCTTGCTCGGGAACGGCAGGTGGTAAACCGGGCCTGGCAATACGCCGACTTTCTGTTTGTAGGGCGCGACTTTGCCGTTGAGGTTGAGGGTGGCCAATGTGCGACCGTGGAAGGCGCCATCAAACGCAATGACGGCCGTGCGGCCGGTGGCGCCACGCACGATCTTCAAGGCGTTTTCCGCCGCTTCCGCGCCGCTGTTGGTGAGCATGCCGCTGACCGGGTAGTCCACGGGAATGAACGCCGTCAGACGCTCCATCAACTCGATGTAGGGCGTATGCGGGGCGGCGTTGAACGCGTAGTGGGTCAGCCGGGTGGCTTGGTCGCGAATGGCCTCGACGATGCGCGGGTGGCAGTGACCGAGGTTGAGCACGCCGATGCCGCCGACAAAGTCGATGTAGCGTTTGCCCTCGGTGTCCCACACCTCGGCATTCTTGCCGTGGCTGAGGGTGACGGGATGCACGACGTTGATCGACTGGCTGATGGTTTCGCTGCTCATGGATACCTGACTCAGAAGAAGGGATGCTTCTTTTTATCTAAGCCGTGAGCAGGGGGAAGCGGCAAACGAAATAAAGTCGCCGGGTCAATCTTAAAAGTCGGGATGTGTTGCAGGAGCACGGCTTGCCGGCGATGGCGGTCTTGAGATTGCCTTCGCGGGCAAGCCACGCTCCCACAGAAAAAGCGGTTAGCGGCGGGTCAGGGGGGGCTGGGTGAATTTCACACCGGCCAGACCATGGGCGATCAATGCGCGGATATTGCCGTGATCGCTGCCCTCAGGCGTCGCCACTACAGAGCGATAGTGTTCGCCAAACGCCAGTAACGCTTCTTCATCGCTCAAGCCTTCCAGCAGCGCCAGGCCCAAGGTCTTGCACGAACCTTCGTTCTGCCCGGCGGCGTTTTCCACGCCACCGTTGTTGAAGGCTTGCGGCTGATAGTCGTAACCGGCGGCGATGAAAGCCAGGGTGTCGGCGAAAGCGTGTTCGCCGCTGTTGAGGCTGGCGCGCAGGGTGTTCAAATCACTCATTGGGTTTTCCTTTGGCGAACGCCGCTTGTTGTTCGGCGCTGGCTTCTTGCTGGTATTGGGCTTTCCATTCGGCGTACGGCATGCCGTAGACCACTTCGCGGGCGTCGTCGAGGGTGACGTCGATCTGGCGTTCGTCGGCGGCGGCCTTGTACCACTTCGACAGGCAGTTGCGGCAGAAACCCGAGAGGTTCATCAGGTCGATGTTCTGCACGTCCTTGCGGCTGTCCAGATGGGCGACCAGCCGGCGAAAGGCGGCGGCTTCAAGTTCCAGGCGTTGTTGATCGTTCATGGCGGGCTCTGTGCAATCAAATCGTGGCGCGGATGATAAAAGCCTGACGACTAATGCGCCAGACGGGCTTAGCGGCTTGCGGCCAGGGTAATCGACACCGACTCGGCAAATCGCAAGGCGTGGGGTTTGTCGACTTCCACTTCGGCGTACAGCACCGATTCGTTGACCATGACCAGATCGAGAATTTCCTGGGTCAGGCGTTCGAGCAGGGCAAACCGATTGCCTTCCACGTGGGCGATGATCGCCTTGGTGATGGTGCGGTAGTTCAGCGCGTGATCGATGTCGTTGTCGCGCACCGCTTCTTGCGCTGCGTACAGGATGGTCAGGTTGATCAACACGTCCTGCTTGTTGAGGATTTCGTCTTCGTTGATGCCGATGAAGGTGCGCAGGCACAGGTCCTTGACCCGGATGCGCGCCATTCCTGGTTGAAGTTGTGGCATTGCTACTTGCTCCGTCCAATCAATTGCAGGAACTCCTGGCGGGTGTTGCTCGACTCGCGGAAGGCACCGAGCATCACCGAGGTGTTCATGGTCGAATTCTGTTTCTCGACGCCGCGCATCATCATGCACATGTGCTTGGCCTCGATCACCACGGCGACACCGGCGGCGTCCGTCACATGTTGCACTGCTTCGGCGATCTGCCGGGTGAGGTTTTCCTGAATCTGCAGGCGACGGGCGAACATGTCCACCAGTCGCGCAATCTTCGACAGGCCCAGCACCTTGCCCGTCGGAATATAAGCCACATGGGCCTTGCCGATGAAGGGCAGCATGTGGTGTTCGCACAGCGAATAGAGCTCGATGTCGGCGACGATGATCATCTCGTCGGTATCGGACGAAAACAGCGCGCCGTTGACGATCTCTTCGACACTTTGCTCGTAGCCATGACACAGGTACTGCATGGCCTTGGCGGCGCGCATCGGGGTGTCTTGCAGGCCTTCGCGGTCGGGGTTTTCACCCAGGCCGATGAGGATTTCGCGATAACTCTGGGACAAGGCGTTCTGGGGCAGGGATAACGTCATGGTGCATCCTCGCGGGGGCGGCTTATTTGACGTGCCGTCCGCCGTTGACGGTCAGGGTCGTGCCGGTGACATAAGGGTTGTCGAGCAAATAGCGCAGGCTCTGATAGATCACTTCGCTGCCGGGTTCGATGCCCAGCGCGGACTTGGCCAGGGCCTTGGCGCGGTACGCCGCGTCGTCGTCGGGATTGAACAATAGCAGGGCTGGCGCGATGCCGTTGACCTTGATCGTTGGCGCATATTTCGCGGCGAAGGACAGGGTCAGGCTGTCGAGCCCGGCTTTGCTGGCGCAATAGCCGATGTGCTGACTGCTGCCCTTGCGGGTCACGTCGTCGCTGATGTGCACGATATCGGCAGGGCTCGAGCGTTCGAGCAAGTCGGCACAGTGCAGGTTGATCAGGTAGGGCGCGAGCATGTGCACACTGAACATTCGGGTAAATGCCTGGGCGTCGGTGTCCGGGGTTTCGGCCAGCCATTCGGAGGCGTTATGGACAATCGCCCGCAGGCTGTCGGTGTGGGTCTTGAGTTCACTGATGAACGCGAGGATGCCGGCTTCGCTGGAAAAGTCCCCGAACACCGCCGTCGCGCCCAGATCGCGCAACGTTTGCACGCCGGGGCGTTCGCTGCGGTAGCTGAAGATCACGGCGTGGCCGTCTTCGAGCAAACGCCGGGCGCAGTGCAGGCCGACACGCTGGCCGGCACCGGTGATGAGGATTGGGGCTGCGGAAGAAGTCATGAACGGCTCGCGTCGCGGTGAGAGCAAAACTATACCAGCGCGCGGCGACGTACACCTATTGTGGGAGCTGGCTTGTATGGGAGCGGGCTTGCTCGCGAAGGGGCCATGCCAGTCGACATCAATGTTGTCTGACACGCCGCCTTCGCGAGCAAGCCCGCTCCCACAGGGAGATCAGTGGTTTTGGGTAGTGGGTGCCGCAGGCAATGGCCGCGCCGGCGTGCTGTGCAGCCAGTTGGCCAACAGGCGGGTCGACAACGGAATAAAGAAATAGACCATCAACGGCGTCAGACACAACGTGCTGATGAGCACACGCGGCAGCAGGCTCATTTCACCCAGCAACGGCCCCAGGACGAAGTTGAACAACAGCGAGACCGGGAAGAACGCCAGCCAAATGGCCACGGTCTGTTTCCAGCGTGGCGGACGTTGACCGACAGCGCCGAACCAGCCTTCGATGCCGCTGACCCGATGTTCCGTCGGATGGGCGAACAAGTCGCTGCCACGGCCCAGCCAGGCAGTGCGCGAGACGGAATGCTCCCAGGCGTGCAGGGTCTGTTCGTCGGCGAAGCGGAAGATGATCTGGAATTCGTCATCGTCGGGTGGCGGAGCGAGCACGCCTGAACCGAGATAACCGGGAAAGTCAGTGGCCAGTTGTTCGCCTTCACGCAACCAGGCGATCAGGTCCTGATAACGTCCATCGGCAACGCGGCGCGCCACCATCAGCGTGACGGGTGAGGTAGACATTGTGTATCTCCGTAAGGCTATTGCGTCGCTCCGGGTAGGAGTTTCGCCAGACGCAGCGCCGGGGTGATGGGCTGCGTCCTGGGACAAGCAAGGATTATTCCTGATTATGAAAATTACACCAGAGGCATTCATCGGCCATCACTCTCCTGTGTGGCATCCATCAATGGGTTGAATGATTACGGGGGTTAAGCGCTAGAATAGGATCCAATTAGACCTTGGACGATCACGCCCAAATGCCTGTCCTGACTGACGTTGTCCCTGGCTTGCTGCCAGCTGCTTCCCTGGAACGGGAAGAACTTTTTCCGATTAGAGAAGTGGCACGGCTTACCGGGATCAATCCGGTCACACTGCGAGCGTGGGAGCGTCGTTATGGCCTGATTCAGCCAACCCGCACCGAAAGTGGGCATCGGCTGTATTCCATGGCCGATATCGAGACGGTCCGCAGCATCCTGGACTGGATCGATCGCGGTGTGGCAGTGAGCAAGGTCGGCAAGATACTGGCCAAGACCGAACCGCTCAAGGCGCTCGCGCACATCATTCCCAATGAACTGGTGCTCGCTGACTACAGCCAGTGGCAGCAGCAGGTTCAGACGGCGGTCAGTGCGTTTGACGATGTGCAGCTGGAGCGGGTCTACGGGCAGATTTTTTCCAGTTACTCACTGCCGGTGGTGTTCCAGGACATTCTGATGCCGCTCTGGAAGCAACTGTTGCAGCGTCAGGAAGCATTCGGCCAGACCAGTGAATGGTTGTTCTTCGACGCGTTTCTGCGATCACGGGTGGCGCAGCGCCTGTTACTGATTCGTGATACCTCACCGCGCCGGATCGTTGTCAGCGCGCTGGCCGGCCAGTGCCGTGAACTGGAATTGCTGGTGGCGGCGCTGTTTTTGAGCGGGGCGAATTCGGGAGTTCGTGTGCTGACGATCGGCCAGCCATTCGATGAGCTGACGCTGGTGTGCGAAAGAATCCAGCCCCAGGCGCTGGTGCTGTTTTCCAACCACGTCCCCGCACCCGAGCTGCCACGACGTCTGAATCGCCTGGCCATGAGCCTGGATTGTCAGTTGATGCTCGCAGGCGATGCATCCGACCTGGCGCAGGAAAACCTGGCCGGGTCATCAATCGGTTGTCTGGGTAACGAAGGCTTGTTGATGCGTCAGCGTCTGAAGCAATTCCTGGCGGGTAACCTGGATACTTGAAGCTCAGACGTGCAAGGCAGGATGGGTCAGGCGATGTTGCTGCAGGATGAATTGACGCAGACGTTCGGTTTCGTCCTTGTCGCTTTGGCTCAACTGGTAGGCGAAGAAGCCTTGTTCGGTTTCCCGTTCAAACGTGCCGCGCAACGCGATCCGTTCATAGCCTGACGGGCTGAACCACAACGCGAAATGCTTCGGCGGTTTGGTCTTGTTGCGAACTTCCAGCAAAACCCCTTTGAACGACACTTCGTGGACCCACATCGTGCCGGGCTGGCCCTTGGCATTCTCCAGCGCGACCGGTTCTTCGAGTGTCAGGCGCCATGGCC
Source organism: Pseudomonas sp. NPDC096950 (assembly GCF_044762525.1). Taxonomy (NCBI): domain Bacteria; kingdom Pseudomonadati; phylum Pseudomonadota; class Gammaproteobacteria; order Pseudomonadales; family Pseudomonadaceae; genus Pseudomonas; species Pseudomonas sp. NPDC096950. The sequence goes on from NZ_JBIWEL010000011.1 coordinate 126,143, forward strand.
GGACCATTGGCCCGTCTTCAAAAATACTCGGCACGCCCAGGCGCAAATGCAGCGCGTGGAACTCGTCCTCCACCAGGTGCAGGGGGAAAGTCATTTGCTGGTTTTCGAAGTTGGCCTGGATGGTGACCTGCTCATGGGCGGCGAGGCGCGTCAGCAGATCACGGATTTGCGATCCACCGTTGACGAGCAGGCTCGACGTTGCATCCCGCACATTGAGCTGCGGGTTGTGCTGCATGGTCTGGATAAAATCCAGCTCATCCTGGGTCAAGAGTGCGTCGCGTTGCATGGCTTGCTCGTAAATAAAAGTTACAAAGTCATCGGTGATTGTAGTTAATGACAATTAATTCGCAGTTTTGTTTTCGCCGTTCGTCGTTTTGAGCGCCGCCAGCTCGGCCTGCAACTCAGCCACCTGCGCTTCCAGCTGCGTAACTCGCTGCTGCGCCTTGACCTGAACCGTTACATCTTTTTGGACACCCACAAAGTACGTTTGTCCGTCACTTTCGTTTTTAACCGTCGAAAGGGACAGCTCGTTCCAGAATGGAGTGCCATCCTTGCGGTAATTACGCAGCACTTCCCGACACGAGCCGCCACTGTCCAGTGCCTGGCGAATCGTCGCCAGTGCTTCTTGATCCCGGTCGCCGGATTGCAGGAAGCGGCAGTCCTGGTAGAGGATTTCTTCGCTGGTGTAACCGGTCAAGCGTTCGAAGGCCGGGTTGACGTAAATCAGGATGTTGTCTTGCTCGCCTTCCTTTTCGGCAATCACGATGCCGTCGTTGGAGGCGTTGATCACCATTTTCAGCAGTTGGGCGTTGATCATCAGAGAATCCTTTCCGAGTTGATTAAGCGCTGCATTCTAGAAGAACAAAAGTGGCTGTCTACTGGCCACCAGCACTTATTGAGAGGCGATCGCAGGTTTTTTGCCGGTGCTGTTAATATCGCCCGTCTTTTACAGCTTCAGGATCAGATTGATGAAAGTCGCCATCCTTTCCGGCTCGGTGTACGGCACGGCTGAAGAAGTCGCCCGGCACGCCGCGAATATTTTGAAAGAAGCCGGTTTCGAGACCTGGCACAACCCTCGGGCGAGTCTGGCCGACGTCCAGGCATTCGGCCCCGAAGCCTTCCTGGCCGTGACCTCGACCACCGGCATGGGCGAGTTGCCGGACAACCTGCAACCGCTGTACTCGATGATTCGCGATCAGTTGCCTGCCGCCTGGCGTGGTTTGCCGGGCGCAGTCATCGGCCTGGGCGATGCGAGCTACGGCGATACGTTCTGCGGCGGTGGTGAGCAGATGCGCGAATTGTTCGCCGAGTTGGGCCTGCGCGAAGTGCTGCCGATGCTGCGCCTGGATGCCAGCGAAAGCGTCACGCCGGAAACCGACGCCGAGCCTTGGCTGGCGGAGCTGGTCAGCGCTCTGCGGGGCTGACTGGACGCTCGCGCAGCAGCGCGAGCCAAGCCTGGGCAGCGTTTGACAGGTACGCGCCCTGGCGCCAGATAAAGGCAATGTCCCAGCGCAGATATGCCGGCGCGTTCAAGGTCAGGCGCACCACGCCTGGCCGCACCAGCCCGCGCGCGACCACACTGGGCAGCAACACCACACCTTGCCCGGCCGCCACCAGCGCCGCGAGAAAATCCGCCTGGCCACTGCGCCCGCCTTCCTTGGGCGTAAACCCCATCTGCTGACAGGCCTGAAGCAAGCGGTCGTTTAGTACGAAGCTGCGCTGATACAGCAGGAACGGAGTGTCGGCCAACTCCTCCAGGCCAATCTTCGTCTTCGCCGCCAACGGGTGATCAACTGGCAGCAAAGCGTCCAGCGGTTCATCGCAGAATGGCTGAAATGCGAATTGCGGATCCTTCGGCAACAGGCTGCCGCCCAGTTCCAGCTCGCCACTCAACACCGCTTGCTCGATGTTCCGGCTACCGCCTTCGAGCAACTGAATGGTGATGTTCGGGTAGCGCCGCCGGTATTCGGCGAACAGCCCGGCGAACAACGCATCGCTGCCCAACAGCGGCAAACCCAGGCGCAACTCGCCACGGGCCAGTTGGCTCAAATCATCCAGTTCGCTGAGCAACTCGTTGCGCAGGCGCAGCATGCCCTCGGCCCGTTGCAGGACCACGCTGCCGGCGGCGGTCAGGCGCAATTGCGAGCCGAGACGTTCGAGCAGCGGAGTGCCGAGGCTTTGCTCGAGTTGGGCGACTTGCTTGCTCACCGCCGACTGGCTGATGTGCAAGGTCTTGGCGGCCTGGGTAAAACCACCCTGATGCATCACTTCGACGAAGCTGCGTAGCTGTTTGAATTCCATCGGTAGGATTCCAATTTGGAATGAAGCTGAGTCTAACAATTCGTTTCAGGGATATCAGCCCGCTCCGTAAAATGAGCGCCTGTGAGGACCGAAACCATGAACGCATCAACTCTGAAATACCTCGCCCGACTGGTCGCTGAATTGGCGGTGCTGCTGGCGATCTACCTGCTCGGCTGCCAATTGGCTGCCTGGTTGGCCTGGCCGATTCCCGGCGGGGTGATCGGCATGGCGTTGTTGCTGCTGGCGTTCGCGTTCGGTTGGGTGAAGCCCGCCGCGTTGCAGATGGGCGCCGGGTTGTTGATGGCCGAGATGCTGCTGTTCTTTATTCCCGCGTTGATGAGCCTGCTCGATTACGGCGGGCTGATGCGCGATGACGGCTGGCGGATTCTGCTGGTGATCGGCGTCAGCACCTTGATGGTGATGCTGGTGACGGCGTTCACCGTGGAGTTGGTCGTGCGTTTGAGGAGGCCCCATGACGCTTGAGCTGATGCCGATGTTCTGGCTGGCTTTCACGCTGCTCGCTTATTTGTTCAGTCGCTGGATTTACCGGCGCACGGGGCGCTATTTATTGTCGCCGCTGATTCTGGTCCCGATGTTGCTGCTGGCACTCGCTGTGCCGCTGCACACCGCGTATGCCGAATACTCGAGCAACACCCATTGGCTGATGCTGGTGCTGGGGCCGGTCACCGTGGCGTTCGCCGTGCCGATCTGGCAGCAGCGGCAGATGTTGGCGCGGCATTGGTCGGCGTTGTTGCTCGGGATGCTCGCGGGCAGCGCGGCGTCCATCGGCAGTTCGTTCGGGTTGGCCAGGGCGTTGGCGCTGGACAGCTCGGTGACGATGTCCCTGGTGCCGCGTTCGATCACCACACCGTTCGCCATGCCGCTGGCCCACGACCTCGGCGGCGTACCGGAACTGACGGCGGTGTTTGTAATGTTCACTGGTGTATTCGGCGCGATGCTCGGCGGCATCCTGCTCAAGTGGTTACCGCTGCGCAGCGCCCTGGCACGCGGGGCCTTGTTTGGCGTCGGGGCCCACGGTGCCGGGGTCAGTCGGGCCCATGAAGTGGGCGGTGAAGAGGGCTCTGTCGCGGGGTTGGTCATGGTTCTGACGGGGCTGCTGAATCTGTTCGCGGCGCCCTTGTTGGCGTCGATCCTTTGACATGGATCCAAGGTCATCACGTAGCTGACTCGCTCGGCCATCAAGCTGGCTGCGAATGCAACTACACGAACTTCGGGGGCTGACTAGACTGCTGACACGAGAGCAAAAATAATAAAAACCAGGAGGTTCCTTCCGTGAGTGTCGCCCCCGTCCAATCCCCCCACAGTGTCAAAGATCAGGTCAGTGCCGCCGAGTGGCAGACCCGTGTCGATCTGGCGGCCTGCTATCGCCTGGTCGCGCTGCATGGTTGGGATGATCTGATCTTTACCCATATTTCCGCCAAGGTGCCGGGCACCGAAGACTTCCTGATCAACCCGTTCGGGCTGATGTTTCATGAGATCACTGCGTCGAGCCTGGTCAAAGTCGATCAGGCCGGCAACAAACTGATGGACAGTCCCTACGAGATCAATCCGGCGGGCTACACCATCCACAGCGCCGTGCATGAAGTGCGTCACGACGTGGTCTGCGTGCTGCATACCCACACTGCGGCGGGCGTGGCGGTGTCGGCGCAGAAGCAGGGCATCCTGCCGATCAGCCAGCAGTCATTGTTTGTCCTGTCCAGCCTGGCTTATCACGCTTACGAAGGCGTTGCGCTGAACCACGAAGAGAAAGCGCGCCTGCAAGCCGACCTCGGCGAAAACAATTTCCTGATGCTGCACAACCACGGTCTGCTGACCTGCGGCAGCACCATCGCCGACACTTTCCTGATGATGTTCACCTTCCAGCGCGCCTGCGATATCCAGGTGCTCGCACAAAACGGTGGCGCCGAACTGATCGCCATCGAGCCGCAGATTCTGGCGGGCGCCAAGGCGATGATCGCCGGCGTCACCAAAAGCGCTCAAGGGATGGGTGGCGCGCTGGCCTGGCCGGCGCTGCTGCGCAAACTCGATAAACAAGACCCGGGTTATAAACTCTAATGCCACTCGCCGAGATCCCGCTGTGTGTCTGGCGCAAACGCGGCCAGACCTTCGTATTCCGTGGCCAGGCCATCCGCTACTGGACGGCCGGGCAGGGTGAGCCGCTGGTGCTGATCCACGGTTTTCCGACCGCCAGTTGGGACTGGCATTACCTGTGGCAGCCGCTCACGCAGCGCTATCGGGTGATTGCCTGCGACATGCTCGGCTTCGGCGATTCGGCCAAACCGGTGAGCCACGAATACAGCCTGTTGGAGCAAGCCGACCTGCAACAGGCCTTGCTCGCGCACCTGAACATCGAACAGCCGGTGCACCTGTTGGCCCACGATTACGGCGACAGCGTCGCCCAGGAACTGCTGGCCCGGCATCACGAAGCACGGGTGAACATCGCCAGTTGCGTGTTCCTCAATGGTGGATTGTTCCCGGAAACCCATCGCCCGCTGCTGACACAGAAACTGTTGCTAAGCCCGCTGGGCTGGATGATCGGCCGCGCCTTCACCCGTGATGCACTGGTGAAAAACTTCCGGCAGATCTTCGGTCCGCAGACCCGACCCACCGAAAGCGAAATGGATGATTTCTGGAGCCTGATCGACAGCAATCACGGGCCGCGGATCATGCATAAGTTGATTGGCTACATCCCGGAACGACGGGTCCAGCGCGACCGCTGGGTCAGCGCCATGCAGCGCGGCGAAGTGCCGATGCGGGTGATCGATGGTGAGGTCGATCCGATTTCCGGTGCGCACATGGTCGAGCGTTACCGGGAACTGATCCCCAATCCTGACACCGTATTGCTGCCGGACATTGGTCACTATCCGCAAACCGAAGCGCCGGTGCAGGTGCTCAAGCATTATCTGGAGTTTCGTGACAGGCAGGTTTCTGCCCCGCTGAAGCGGGCGTGTTCCTGAAAAGATCGCAGCCTTCGGCAGCTCCTACAGATGATCCCATTCCCCTGTAGGACCTGCCGAAGGCTGCGTTCTTTTTTCTAACTCCACCTCATCATCCCCCTGCCTTATCGCACACCATTCAGCCCCCTCGTCTTGATTGTGACCCGCCGCCCCGTGCCTGACACTCGAGGTCATCGTCCCTTTGGCCTGCTGGAGTTCCCCTATGAATGAGTCTGTGCGCTTCGAAGATAAAGTCGTGATCATCACCGGCGCTGGCGGGGGCCTCGGGCGGGCCCATGCGTTGCTGTTCGCCAAACAGGGCGCCAAAGTGCTGGTCAACGATCTCGGCGGCACGGCTCAGGGGGAAGGCGCCAACGCCTCGGCAGCAGACCGCGTGGTTGCCGAAATTCGCGAGGCGGGCGGCATTGCCGAAGCCAACCACGACTCCGTCACCGACGGCGACAAACTGGTGCAAAACGCCCTCGACGTGTTTGGCCGCGTGGATGTCGTGGTCAACAACGCAGGCATCCTGCGGGACAAGACATTCCACAAAATGGACGACGCCGACTGGGACCTGGTTTACCGCGTCCACGTCGAAGGCGCCTACAAAGTCACCCGCGCCGCCTGGCCGCATATGCGCGAGCAAAACTATGGCCGCGTGATCTTCACCGCCTCGACCTCCGGCATCTACGGCAACTTCGGCCAGTCCAATTACGGCATGGCCAAACTCGGCCTTTACGGCCTGACCCGCACCCTGGCCATCGAAGGCCGCAAGAACAACATCCTGGTCAACGCCATCGCCCCCACTGGCGGCACCCGCATGACCGAAGGCCTGATCCCGCCGCAAGTGTTCGAACAACTCAAACCGGAACTGGTCAGCCCGTTGGTGGTGTACCTGGCCAGCGAAAACTGCCAGGAAACCTCAGGTCTGTTTGAAGTTGGTGGCGGCTGGATGGGCAAGGTGCGCTGGGAACGCAGCCTCGGCGCCGGGTTTGATCCGCGGGTGGGCTTCTCGCCGGAAGATGTGGCGGCGCACTGGCAGCAGATTTGCGATTTCGAAGGGGCGGCGCATCCTAAGGACAACATTGAAGCGTTGAAGGAAATGATGGGGAATTTGCAGAAGTATTCGCTGTGATCAAATCAGCAAGGTCACGGTCTTTGACCTTGCTGTTTTTTTAATCACTCGGACTTGATACCTGGCTTGCAGCGATTACCTCAACTTGCCGTTGAAACACTGCCAGCGCGTCAAGACGAGCCCGCTCAGTAGCATTGTTCCGCGTGGCTGCCTCGGCAGCAGTTCTTGCTTGCTCCGTGGCCAATCGCATTAACTCCTTCCGTGCGGCAAGTCGCACCTGCTCTCGAGCCAGAACTTCGGCTCCCTCAATATCAGTCAATTCAAATGCGGGTGGTCGGGGCGGCTGTTTCACGATCATTCGTCTGCATCGCTGGATTTCTATTTTTAAGTTATCGCAGAAATGAAGTGTGTGGGTCCGATTGGTGCGTGAGCCTTTACTTATGAGGTTGAGAGACGTATCAGCGGGGAAGTAATAACGGAGGAAATATCTTTTGCGTAAATGGATCTTTCTTACAGCGCACTTATTCATCGCCCATAAAAAAGGCCGCTGCAACCGCAGCGGCCAAAGTAAGACGATTGATCAAGGAGCAATAAATCAACGTCAGTGAACACGGTAGCGATGACCTGAAAAACCGCTTCAACTCATCTGAAATCTTGCGTCGATGGCATGGATCGATCACCACGCCATGACTTGCTGCTTCCCGGTGGTTTCCCGTGAAAGCGCCGCAAGAATAAAGGTTTGAACCCAAAGGAAAAATACCGATTCGAGACATGCACTGTTACGGGGCGTGTAACAGTCGCGCCGCACCTCGCCATTGCGTCCATCCATTCCCTTGATAACCCGCCATCCAGCCCGTCCATACCCCGCGCAAAACCCCGTCCCGTGCGGGCATTCATCCTTTGGAGGTACAACGCGAATACCTCCTTGGTGCGCTTATCGCTCCCAACGCTCGGCAGTAGGGTGGGGCCTTCTGTCACTCACCGGGGAAGACGCATGACAAAAACAACAATGCGCGCCATCTTCACGCCGCAGGCGCTTGCCGCTGCGGTGGCTTTGGGTTGCTGCGCACAGGCCCAGGCCGTTGCATTCAATATCGGGGAAATCGAGGGCACGTTCGATTCTTCGCTGTCCGTCGGTGCGAGTTGGGGCATGCGCGATGCGGACAAGTCGTTGGTCGGCACGGTCAACGGCGGGACGGGCCAGTCTTCCACCGGTGATGACGGGCGGCTGAACTTCAAGAAGGGCGAAACCTTCTCCAAGATCGTCAAGGGCATCCACGACCTAGAACTGAAATACGGCGACACCGGTGTGTTCGTACGTGGCAAGTACTGGTACGACTTCGAACTGAAGGACGAGGACCGCGAGTTCAAGCAGATCAGCGACAGCGGTCGCAAGGAAGGCGCCAAGTCGTCCGGGGCACAGATCCTCGACGCCTTTATCTATCACAACTATTCCATCGCCGATTTGCCGGGCACCGTGCGTGCCGGCAAGCAGGTGGTGAGCTGGGGCGAAAGTACCTTCATCGGTAACTCGATCAACAGCATCAACCCGATCGACGTTTCCGCGTTCCGGCGTCCCGGTGCCGAGATCAAGGAAGGCTTGATCCCGGTGAACATGCTGTTCGGCTCCCAAGGCCTGACCGACCAACTGACCGTCGAAGGTTTCTACCAACTGGAATGGGACCAGACTGTTCTCGACAACTGCGGCACCTACTTCGGGGTCGATGTGGCTGCGGACGGTTGTAACAACAACTACACCGTCGGCAGCCCGGCGATTGCACCGTTGGCACCGCTGGCAGCTGCCTTTGGCCAGCCGATCCAGGTCACCCGCGAAGGCGTGGTGGTGCCTCGGGGCGGCGATCGTGATGCCCGGGATTCGGGGCAGTGGGGCACGGCCTTGCGTTGGCTCGGTGACGACACCGAGTACGGCCTGTATTTCATGAACTACCACAGCCGTACGCCAACGGTCGGCACGGTCACTGCAGGCGCGTCGACCCTGGCCAGCCTGCCGGGCATGGTCGGCATCGCCAACCAACTGGCACCGGGCAGCGGTTCGGGCCTGGCGCAGAGCGTGATGCTGGGTCGTGGTCAGTACTACCTCGAATACCCTGAAGACATTCGCCTGTACGGCGCAAGTTTCTCCACCACCTTGCCCACCGGCACCGCATGGACCGGCGAGATCAGCTACCGCCCTAACGCCCCGGTGCAGGTCAACACCAACGACCTGACCCTGGCCATGATCAACCCGATTGCTGGCGGCGCGGCCTCGCCGATTGCCTCCGGGCCGGGTTCTGACAACAAAGGTTATCGTCGCAAGGAAGTGACCCAGATCCAGAGCACCCTGACCCACTTCTTCGACCAAGTGCTGGGCGCCCAGCGTTTGACCCTGGTCGGTGAAGCGGCCGTGGTGAGGGTTGGTGGCCTGGAGTCGCGGACCAAACTGCGTTACGGCCGTGACTCGGTCTACGGCCAGTACGGTTTTGGCGGCGACACCGACGGCTTCGTCACCTCGACCTCCTGGGGCTACCGCGCCCGGGCAATCCTCGATTACGCCAACGTAATCGGCGGCATCAACCTCAAGCCCAACCTGTCCTGGTCCCATGACGTCAGCGGCTACGGCCCCAACGGCCTGTTCAACGAAGGTGCGAAGGCGATCAGCGTCGGCGTCGATGCCGACTACCGCAACACCTACACCGCGAGCCTGAGTTACACCGACTTTTTTGGCGGGGACTACAACACCCTGACTGACCGCGACTTCCTGGCGCTGAGCTTCGGCGTGAACTTCTGATCTGGCTGAGAAGGATGATTTTAATGCGCAAGATGATTCTGCAATGCGGCGCCCTGGCCCTGAGCCTGCTGGCCGCCAACGTGATGGCGGCGGTGTCGCCGGAAGAAGCCAACAAGCTTGGCACCACCCTCACGCCACTGGGTGCGGAGAAGGCTGGCAACGCTGACGGCTCGATCCCGGCCTGGACCGGCGGCATTCCGAAAAACGCTGGCGCGGTGGACAGCAAAGGTTTCCTCGCCGACCCGTTCGCCAACGAAAAACCGCTGTTCGTGATCACTCCGGCGACCGTCGACAAGTACAAGGACAAACTCTCGGAAGGCCAGGTGGCGATGTTCAAGCGCTACCCGGAAACCTACAAGATCCCGGTCTACCCGACCCACCGCACCGTGGCCGTGCCGCCGGAAATCTACGAGTCGGCCAAGCGCAGCGCATTGAACGTCACCAGCATCAACGACGGTAACGGCCTCGCCAATTTCACCGGTAACCGCTACTACGCGTTCCCGATTCCGAAGAATGGCGTGGAAGTGCTGTGGAACCACATCACCCGTTATCACGGTGGCAACCTCAAGCGCATCATCACCCAGGTGACCCCGCAGACCAACGGCAGCTACACGCCGATCCGCTTCGAAGAAGAGATCGCCGTGCCGCAATTGATGAAGGATCTGGACCCGGAGAAAGCCGCCAACGTGCTGACCTTCTTCAAACAGTCCGTCACCGCCCCGGCGCGTCTGGCCGGTAACGTGTTGCTGGTGCACGAAACGCTCGACCAGGTGAAGGAACCGCGCCTGGCGTGGATCTACAACGCCGGCCAGCGCCGGGTGCGTCGCGCGCCGCAAGTGGCGTATGACGGGCCGGGTACCGCCGCCGATGGCCTGCGTACTTCCGACAACTTCGACATGTTCTCCGGCGCACCGGATCGCTACGACTGGAAACTGATCGGCAAGAAAGAAATGTACATCCCGTACAACAGCTACAAACTCGATTCTCCGAGCCTCAAGTACGACGACATCATCAAGGCCGGGCACATCAACCAGGACCTGACCCGCTATGAACTGCATCGGGTATGGGAAGTGGTCGGCACTGTCAAGCCAAGCGAGCGGCACATCTACGCCAAACGCCACATGTACATCGATGAAGACAGCTGGCAAGTGGCGCTGGTGGATCACTACGACGGTCGCGGCCAACTGTGGCGCGTCGCCGAAGGTCACGCCCAGTACTACTACGATCACCAGGCCCAGGCCTACACCCTCGAAGCGCTCTACGACATCATTGCCGGTCGCTACATCGCCCTGGGCATGAAGAACGAAGAGAAACACAGCTTCGAATTCGGCTTCGAAGCCAAGGCAGCGGACTACACGCCATCGGCCCTGCGTGCGGAGGGTGTTCGCTAAAGAAACACCACAACCCTCTGTGGGAGCGGGCTTGCTCGCGAAGGCGGTGTATCAGTCGACATTGTCGTTGCCTGACTCACCGCTTTCGCGGGCAAGCCCGCTCCCACATGGGTTACGCGTGACCAGCAGGTCGCGCTTTTTTATGGGCAGCAATCAGCGTTCTGAATACTTCTCAACAAGCGCGTTGCAGAGGGCTAGGGTGGCGGCACAACTATAAAAAGGCACGCCGCAATGACCGCCATGACCCCGTGTCTGGATCGTCCTGGATTCCTTCCTCGCCTGTCATCCCATCACCTCTCCAGAACCCGGTTGAGCGAACCGCTGCTGGCATCGTCCGCGCGGGTAAAACTGCTGTGCGCGCCGGCGGGCAGCGGCAAGAGTGCGTTGCTGGCCGAGTGCTTGTTGCAGGCGCCGGCGCAGTGTCGAGTGGTGTGGCTGGCGTTGTCCGGCGTGGCGTTGAGCCGGGCCGATTTCTGCCTGCGCCTGGCGGAGGCGCTTGAGCTGCCGGCAGCGGGCGAGTCTGCCTTACTGGCGCAGCTGGCGCGTGTGTCGACACCCATCTGGTTATTTATCGATGACTACTGCCGAGTGCCCGCACCGGAGCTGGACGGGCTGCTCGATCAGCTCCTGGCGGTCAGCAACCCACAGATCACCTGGTGGCTGAGCGGTCGGCGGCGACCCCATTGCAACTGGCCGCGTCTGTTGCTGGACGACGAACTGCATGAATTCGAAGGCCGGACGCTGGCACTGACGGCGGCGGAAATCGAGCAACTGCTGCGGCACTTCGAGGCACCCCTGGCGGCGAAAACCGCCCGGCGGATTTTCCAGCGCAGCGGTGGCTGGTGTGCCGCCGTTCGCATCGCCTTGCTCGATGGCTGCCAATGGGCCAAAGACCCGAATCATCCTGGCCGCACCGCTACCTTGCTCGATTATCTGCAGCACGAATTGTTCAGCAACTTGCCCGCCGAACTGATCGAAGCCTGGCAAGTGCTGGCGCATCTGCCACGGTTCAATGCCAGCCTGTGCGAGCACTTGTTCGGCGCCGGGGAGGGCGCTCGCTGGATGCACGAGTTACACGTGCGCGGCTGTTTTATCGAAGCCTGGCACGATTCGCCGGACTGGTTGCAGGTGTTCTCACCGCTGAGTCGGTTGATGCGTGATGAGCCGTGGCCGGGCGGGCGCTCCTGGTATCGACGAGCCTGTCAGTGGTTTTGCGCCCAGGAAGACTGGCAAGCGGCGTTCGAACAGGCGTTGCTGGCGGAGGAGTTCGAAGTGGCCGTCAGCCTGCTGCAGCACTTCAGTTTTGAGCATTTGTTTCGCGGCCAAAACGTAGCGCTGCTGTTGCGCTTGCATGAGCAACATGGCGATGACTTGATGCTCGGTTCACCGCAATTGGTCGGGCTGGTCACGGCGGCATTGCTGTTCGCCGGTCGCTTCGAACAGGCATCGGCCTGTATCGAGCAATTGGAGCGTTTCGCCCCACAACCGAGCGCGACACTGCAGCGCCAATTGCTCGCCCGTTGGCAAGCGCTGATCGGCTGGTTGCTGCATCTTCAGGGGCGCGGAGAGTCTGCCCGTGCGCACTTTATCGAGGCACTGACAGCGCTAGCGGCCGAGGCCTGGCCCGCGCGTTTGTTGTGCTTGTCCGGGCTGACCCAGCAAGCGTTGCTCAATGCCGACCTTGAAGCCGCCCAAGCCCTGAATCGCGAAGCGCTGTGTCTTGCGCGATCGCACAATTCGCTGTTGTTCGAAGGATTGCTGGAACTCGACCACGCACAATTGCTGGAGCAACGCGGCGCTGCCGGACGTGCCGAAAGCCTGCTGGCCAATATCCACGAACTGCTGAGTCAGCAAGCCGACCCGGCGACGCCGCTGCTGGGGCGCATCGCCTTGCGCCGGGGGCGTCTGGCCCTGAGCCAGGGGCACGATGAGCAGGCAGCCGAGTTCTTCGATTCGGGCCTGCACGATTGCCTGCGCAGCCAGGACAAAAGAGTGTTGTACGGCTTCCTCGGCCAGGCGCAATTGGCGGCCAATCAGGGCGACTATGCCCAGGCGTTTATCCGGTTGCGCGACGCCGAACGCTTGATGCAGCAGCGGCAGATTCCCGACACGGTGTATCGCGGAGTGCTGTTGCAAGTCAGTAGCCAGTTCTGGTTGCAACAGGGGCGGCCGGAGTTGGCCCATGAAGCGCTGAGCCGGGTGTTGCGCCATTATCGCGGGCCGAATGCGCGACAGGCTCCGCCGGCAACGCTGGAGTTGATTCCGCGGATTGAATATCTAGTGGTGTTGGCCGAGGTTTATTTGCATCAGGCGCAAAGTCCCTTGTCGGTGCTTGAGACGTTGCGCAATACGGCGCAGCGTCATGGCATGTTCGCCCTCGAAGCAGAGTTGCAACTCGCGTTGGCCGAGGTGGCCTGGTTGTCTGGTGATCCGGTATTGGCCAGGGAATTACTGCGGGAAGGTTTGCAACTGGTCGAGCGTTACCACGGGCAGCAAGCACTGCGCGACTTGCAATTGCGACGACCGGAGCTGCTGCAGGACACGCAACATGACCTGGGCGATCAATCGCTGATGATGAATGGGAATAACCCGCTCAGTCGGCGTGAACTCGAAGTGCTGAAGTTGATTGCCAGCGGCGCTTCCAATCAACAGATTGCCGATAAATTATTTATTTCGTTGCACACGGTTAAAACTCACGCGCGACGGATTCATGGAAAACTGGGCGTCGAACGCAGAACGGAAGCCGTGGCAAAGGCAAAAGTGCTGGGGCTGTGGGCATGAAGCGCCGGCGTTTATAAGTCGGACACCTGGGCCTCATAACCCATCCGCCAACTCACGGCCCGGGTCGCCGCCAGCAAGCGCTGCGCCGCCGGGCCGTCTTCATCAGCGTGGAACAGCGACGTCGGACCCACGATGGTCAGCACCGCGGCCACGTTACCCACGGCATTGAACACCGGCGCGGACAACGCATCGACGCCCGGCATCAGCAAGCCGTGAACATGATGCAGGCCACGATCCCGGATCTGCTCGCACAAGGTCGCGTAGACCTGATCATCCGCCAGGGCATGGGCGGCGCTGGCCTGGATTTCCATTTCGCGCAGTTCCACGGTTTCCCTATTCGGCAGGAACGCGCTGAACACCAACCCCGTGGACGAACTGAGCAACGGCAACACCGAGCCCAATTGCGTCACCACCGTCACTGCGCGCACCGCCGGTTCGATGTGCACCACGGTCGCGCCCTGATTACCCCATACCGCCAGGAAGCAGGTTTCGTTCAAATCATCGCGCAGCTCGGCCAGGGGCAGGGCGGCGACTTTCAGCACGTCCATACTGTTAAGCGCGGCAAGGCCCACGCGCAGGGCCTCACGGCCGAGGCCGTAATGGTTGGTGGCGGCGTTCTGCTCGGCAAAACCACTGGCGATCAGGGCCTGCAAATAGCGATGAACCTTGCTCGCCGGCATCTGCACATGTTCGGCCAGGCGCGACAACGAGGTCGACGGCGACAGTTCGGCCAGGGCCTTGAGGATGTCAGTGCCGACCTCGGCCGAGCGGACTTTCTGTTTATCGTTGTTGCGCGGCTTTTCCATGGAGGCGGTGTGATCCCGGGACGAATGGGCGTCTTTATAGCTTGACGGTCAATACCAATCAAATTACGTTAAGCGTAATTGGATTACGATAAAAATAACCCGGGCGTGCCAAGACCTCTGCAACAGAGCGACAGGCCATTGCCTACTCCCTGTTCAGGAGGCTCCATGAACCTCGATTCAACGGCGCCAGCGTTGGCTTATCAGTCAGGCTTCGGCAACGAATTCAGCAGTGAAGCGTTGCCCGGCGCATTGCCCGTCGGCCAGAACTCCCCGCAAAAAGTCCCGTACGGCCTCTACACCGAACTGTTCTCCGGCACTGCATTCACCATGGCCCGCAGCGAAGCGCGGCGCACCTGGATGTACCGCATCCAACCATCGGCCAATCACCCGGCATTCGTCAAACTGGATCGGCAACTGGCCGGCGGCGCCTTGGGTGAAGTGACCCCCAACCGACTACGCTGGAACCCGCTGGATATCCCGAGCGAGCCCACCGATTTCATCGACGGGCTGGTGAGTATGGCTGCCAACTCGGGCGCGGAAAAACCGGCTGGGATCAGTATCTACAGCTACCGCGCCAACCGCTCCATGGAACGCGTGTTCTTCAATGCCGACGGCGAACTGCTGCTGGTGCCGGAAATGGGCCGCCTGCGTATCGCCACCGAACTCGGCGTGCTGGAACTGGAACCGCTGGAAATCGCCGTGCTGCCGCGCGGCCTGAAATTCCGCGTCGAACTGCTCGACCCCCAAGCCCGCGGCTACATCGCCGAAAACCACGGCGCGCCATTGCGCCTGCCGGACCTCGGGCCGATCGGCAACAACGGCCTGGCCAACCCACGGGACTTCCTGACCCCGGTGGCCCATTACGAAGACCTCAAGCAACCGACCACCCTGGTGCAGAAATTCCTCGGCCAGTTGTGGGGCTGCGAGCTCAATCATTCGCCGCTGAACGTGGTGGCCTGGCACGGTAACAACGTGCCCTACAAATATGACCTGCGCCGTTTCAACACCATTGGCACCGTGAGTTTCGATCACCCGGATCCGTCGATCTTCACCGTCCTGACCTCGCCGACCAGCGTCCACGGCTTGGCGAATCTGGATTTCGTGATCTTCCCGCCGCGCTGGATGGTGGCCGAGAAAACCTTCCGTCCGCCCTGGTTCCACCGCAACCTGATGAACGAATTCATGGGCCTGATCAAGGGCGAATACGACGCCAAGGCCGAAGGCTTCGTGCCCGGCGGTGCTTCGTTGCACAGCTGCATGAGCGCCCACGGTCCCGACGGCGAGAGCTGCACCAAGGCGATCAACGCCGAACTCGCCCCGGCGAAAATCGACAACACCATGGCCTTCATGTTCGAGACCAGCCAAGTGCTGCGCCCGAGCCAGTTCGCCCTCGAATGCCCGCAATTGCAATCCAGTTACGACGCCTGCTGGGCCACGCTGCCCGTCACTTTCGACCCGACCCGGAGATAACCCATGACTCAGACTTCCATCCCTCGTAGCTGGGTTGCCTCCGCCAACGGCCACACCGATTTCCCGCTGCAGAACCTGCCGTTGGGCGTGTTCAGCGTGAAGGGTTCGACACCTCGCAGTGGCGTGGCCATCGGCGAGCATATTTTTGATCTGGAAGCGGCGCTGGACGCCGGTCTGTTCGACGGTGCTGCACGCACGGCGGTGGAAGCGACCCGTGGCGGTCAGCTCAACGCCTTCTTCGAACTGGGCCGCGACCCCCGTGTTGCTTTGCGCGAACGTCTGCTGGAGCTGTTCGCCGAAGGCAGCACCCTGCACGGCAAGATCGAAGCCCAGGGCGCCAAACTGCTGCCACTGGCGGCGAATTGCGTGATGCACCTGCCGGCGAAAATCAACGACTACACCGACTTCTACGTCGGCATCGAGCACGCGCAAAACGTCGGCAAACTGTTCCGCCCGGACAACCCGTTGCTGCCGAACTACAAGTACGTGCCGATCGGCTACCACGGCCGCGCCTCGACCATTCGCCCGTCCGGCACCGACGTGCGCCGTCCGAAGGGCCAGACTTTGCCGGCCGGTCAGACCGAGCCTACCTTCGGTCCGTGCGCACGCCTGGACTACGAACTGGAACTGGGGATCTGGATCGGCCAGGGCAACGAGATGGGCGACTCCATCGCCATCGGCGACGCTGCGAATCACATCGCCGGTTTCTGTTTGCTCAATGACTGGTCGGCGCGGGATATCCAGGCCTGGGAATACCAGCCGCTGGGGCCATTCCTGTCGAAAAGTTTTATCACCAGCATCTCGCCGTGGGTCGTGACGGCCGAAGCGCTGGAGCCGTTCCGTCGCGCGCAACCTGCGCGTCCCGAAGGCGATCCACTGCCGCTGCCGTACCTCACGGACAAACGCGATCAGGATGGCGGCGCCTTCGACATCGAACTGGAAGTGCTGCTGCTCACCGAAACCATGCGCGAGCAAAACCTGCCGGCCCATCGCTTGACCCTGAGCAACACCAAACACATGTACTGGACCGTGGCGCAAATGGTTGCACATCACAGTGTCAACGGTTGCCAATTGCAGGCCGGTGACCTGTTCGGTTCGGGCACCTTGTCCGGCCCGGAAAGCGGTCAGTTTGGCAGCCTGCTGGAAATCACCGAGGGCGGCAAAAAGCCGATCGAACTGGCTTCCGGCGAGGTGCGTAAATTCCTTGAAGATGGCGACGAAATCATCCTGCGCGCCCGTTGCAGCCGCGATGGTTTTGCCTCCATCGGTTTCGGCGAGTGCCGTGGCAAAGTCGTTCCGGCGCGTTAACAGGAGCGGGTCATGGAACTCTATACCTACTACCGCTCGACCTCGTCGTACCGCGTGCGCATTGCGTTGGCGCTGAAGGGACTGGATTACCAGGCCCTGCCGATCAACCTGATCGCGCCGCCCGGTGGCGAACACCGCCAGCCGCCGTACCTGGCGATCAATCCGCAAGGCCGGGTGCCGGCCCTGCGCACAGACGAAGGTGACTTGCTGATCCAGTCGCCGGCGATCATCGAGTACCTGGAGGAACGTTATCCACAGGTGCCGCTGCTGTCCAAGGACCTCGCCGCCCGCGCTCACGAACGCGGTGTGGCGGCGGTGATTGGTTGCGATGTGCATCCGCTGCACAACGTCAGCGTGCTCAACAAACTGCGCCAGTTGGGCCACGACGAACCGCAGGTGGTGGAATGGATCGGGCACTGGATCAGCCAGGGCCTGGCGACGGTGGAGCAGTTGATCGGGGGTGCCGGTTATTGCTTTGGTGATGAGCCCGGGCTGGCGGATGTTTACCTGATCCCGCAATTGTATGCGGCGGAGCGTTTCAACATTCCGCTGGAGGCATATCCGCGGATTCGCCGGGTGGCAGCGTTGGCCGCAGCGCACCCGGCGTTCATAAAAGCGCACCCGGCAAACCAGCCCGACACCCCGTAAAGCTTCACACCAATCCCCACTGTGGGAGCGGGCTTGCTCGCGAATGCGGTATGTCAGCTGCATAGATGCTGACTGACACTCCCTTTTCGCAAGCAAGCCCGCTCCCACAAGGACTCGGGGCGGCATCAACACCATAAGAACAAAACAGGTACCTCGCGATGCACAACCAGATTGCCAGCTTCCGGGCGGCACTCGACGCCCGTCCTGTGTCCCGTTATCAGTGGTTGCTCCTGTTGCTTCTGGCATTGTTGCTCGTCACTGACGGCTACGACGCGCAAGTCCTTGGCTATGTGGTGCCCGCGTTGGCCCAGGATTGGGGCCTGGAAAAAGCCGCATTCGGCCCGGTGTTCAGCGCCAACCTGTTGGGCCTGACCCTTGGTTCCCTTGCTGTAACACCGTTGGCAGATCGCTTCGGCGTGCGGCGGATTCTGCTTTGCTGCGTGCTGATTTACGCCACCCTCACCGTGTTGATGGTGTTCGCCAATTCCCTGAACAGCCTGATGGCCGCGCGCTTCATTTGCGGGATCGGCATGGGCGGGGCGATGCCCAGCGCGATGGCGTTGATGTCGGAATATTCGCCACCCCGCCTGCGCACCTTGATGGTGACATTGGCGGCCTGCGGGTTTTCCTTCGGCGGGGCAGCGGGCGGGTTTGTCGCGGCGGGGTTTATCGACAGCTTCGGCTGGCAAGCGGTGTTCCTCGCCGGTGGTGTCACGCCCTTGCTGCTGTTCCCGTTTCTGGCCTGGTTCCTTCCCGAATCCTTGCCGCGTCTGCTGCGCGATGCACCTCCTTACGCACGCCTGCGTAAAGTTACCGCGCGGATGCTCCCGGACTGGCAACCGCCCGCCGCATCAATCGCACAAAACGAGCAGGAACAGGGCAGCAAACTGACGGTGCTGGAATTGTTTCGCAACGGTTATGCGCGCCCGACGCTGCTGATCTGGGCAACGTTTTTTGTCAGCCTGATCCTGCTGTATTTCATGATCAGTTGGCTGCCGACGCTGTTGCTGGAAAGTGGCTTGAAACTCAATGAAGCCAACCTCGCGACCTCGATGTTCCTGTTCGCTGGCACCATCGGCGCGATCTGCATGGCCTGGTTTGCCGACCGCCTCAAAAGCAAAGTGCGGCTGCTGTCCTGTGTGCTGGCTGCGGCGGCGCTGTGCACGATTCTGCTGGGCCTCAATCACGACAACCCGCGTTATCTGGTGGCCAGCGTGTTTGCCGCGGGCTTCTGCATCATCGGCGGGCAACTGACCCTCAACGCTTTCGCCAGCAACTTCTACCCGGCCCAGGTGCGCGCCACTGGCACCGGTTGGGCGCTGGGCGTGGGGCGTTTCGGTTCGATCCTCGGGCCGCTGTTTGGCAGCATGCTGCTGGCGATGCACATTCCGGTGCAGCAGATTTTCTTCTTCTGCGCGATTCCGGCGGTGATTGCGGCGTTGTTCATTATTCAGGTGCGTTCGCCTCTAGAAGCGACCCCGAACAAAGGTGGGAGCGGGCTTGCTCGCGAAGGCGTCGTGTCAGCCGATATTGATGTCGACTGAACGGGCGCTTTCGCGAGCAAGCCCGCTCCCACAGGGTTTTGCGATCAGTGGACGACTGAGTTTGGTGGCAAGTGCCCCAAGCGCTCCGTCAGGCGAATCCGCTGGATCGGGTCGTCGCTGAGCAGCAGCGCATGTTCCAGGTCGAAGCGCTCGGCGTTCGGGCAGTCGAGTCGTTGATAGAGGCTGGCCCGCGCCAGGTAATCAGAGGCGCTGCCGTTGCCCAGTTCCAGCACGCGCTCGGCGTCCACCAGGGCGCCGATATAGTCATCGTTGGTGAGGTGCAACTGGCGCAGGTTGCGTGACAGGCGCTGGAGCATGTGCACCGGATCGGCCGTCAGCAAATGTTCGGCGCTGAGTTTGATGTTCGGACCGTATTGGCGTTGCAGCAAATCGCGGCAGTCGTTGGGGTACAAGCGGCGCCCGCCGCACGGGTCCAGCAAGTGATCGGCGCCTTGCACCCGCAGCAGGAAATGCCCGGGGAAGTTGACCCCGACCATGGGGATCTCCAGCCTTCTGGCCAGTTCCAGCGCAATCAGTCCCAAGGCCAGCGGTTGGCCGCGACGGCGCTCCAGCACTTTGTGAATCAAGGCCACTTGCGGACGCAGCGGGGTGAAATCGTCCTGGGCGAACCCCAGGTCATTCATGCGCCGTAACAACGGCTGGGCCAGTTCGCTCACGGGCAGCATCGGCAGGCCGGCACTGACTCGCAGTTGCAGCTCGGTGAACTCTGCCAGTACGACCTCGGGATTCATCTCGGCATCGTGTTCGGCCGCAATCCACAGCGCCGCCTCGAACAGCGCGGGCGGTGAGCGTTGCAGGCAGGCAAAGAAACGTTGGCGCGGGGTCATCAAAATCTCCGGGGAATGCCTCGTTTTAGCCCTGCCAAACGCTTTCGTCCAGTGTCGCGCGTTGACGGTTGCAGGTTATGTCCGAAAGCCCTCAAAGGCTCGCTGCTTATTCCGGTGCGCTTCAGCAATTTTCAGGCGCAAGCCTATACTGGCGACTACCAGAAGTGATTCGGGAGCCCTACGATGTTCGCTCTCATGCAAAGCACTCGCCTTGAATCGCTACACCTTAGCGTAGACCCGGTCACCGGGTTGAAGGCAGTGATTGCCATTCATAACAGCCACCTGGGGCCTGCCTTGGGCGGTTGTCGTTACCTTGCCTACCCCAGCGACGAATCCGCCGTCGAGGACGCCATTCGCCTTGCCCAAGGCATGAGCTACAAAGCGGCCCTGGCCGGCCTGGCCCAAGGAGGTGGCGTTGCGGTGATCGTGCGCCCGGCCCATGTGGAAAACCGTGGGGCACTGTTCGAAGCCTTCGGGCGTTGCATCAATCAGCTCGACGGCCGCTACATCACCGCGATCGACAGCGGCACTTCGGTGGCGGACATGGACTGCATCGCTCAACAGACCCAACACGTCACCAGCACCACCTCGGCGGGGGACCCTGCGCCCCACGCAGCGATGGGCGTGTTCACCGGCATTCGGGCCACCGCCATGGCCCGACTCGGCAGCGATAACCTCGAAGGCTTGCGCGTGGCCATTCAAGGTCTGGGCAACGTCGGTTTTGCCCTGGCCGAACAACTGCACGCAGCGGGTGCCGAACTGCTGGTCAGCGACATCGATCACGGCAAGGTGCAACTGGCCATGGAGCAACTCGGCGCCCATCCGATTGCCAACGACGCGCTACTCAGTACCCCATGCGACATTCTCGCGCCGTGCGGCCTGGGCGGTGTGCTCAACAGCCACAGCGTGACGCAACTGCGCTGCTCGGCGGTGGCCGGCTCGGCCAACAATCAACTGACGCACCTGGACGTTGCCGATCAACTGGAGCGGCGCGGCATCCTGTATGCGCCGGATTACGTGATCAATTCCGGTGGGCTGATCTATGTCTCGCTCAAACACCGTGGCGAGGAACTGGCGACCATTACGGCGCATCTGTCGAAAATCGCCTCGCGGCTGACCGAAGTCTTTGCCCATGCCCAGGCGGAAAAACGCTCGCCGGCACGGGTGGCGGATGAGTTGGCGGAGAAGGTTTTGTATCGCTGAGGGTGTCTTTTCACCTGGCATGAAAAAGGCCCTGAGCCATTCGACTCAGGGCCTATTCAATTCGGGCATCGCTTACTTGACGGCTTTGACTGCTTTCGCAGGCTTGACCGGCTCGGCGGCTTCAGCCACCTCTTCAGGTTTTGCTGTTTCAACGACTTCAGCAGGCGCGCTCAGCAATTCGGACAAGGCGTCCGGCTGACTCTTGAACGCCTTGGCGAATACATCGCGGTTCTTCGCCATGTAGATACCGGCTTCTTCCACTTGCTGCTCGCTCAGGGACGGCACGGCTTTTTGCAACACTTCAGCCAGCAATTCGGCCAGTTCGAGCATTTTGTCATGACGGTCAGCTTCGGCTTTATCCATGAACAAGCGCTCCAGATCTCGGCTGCTGCGGTATACCACTTCGACGGCCATTCACCACCTCACATGCCTTCACATTAAGTTGTCTTCGCGACTACTGTATCTATATACAGCGAAAAGGATAAGCGAATCCCTGCGCTTTGGGTAGTGGCATTTCAATGTAGACCGAAATTGGCGTTTGTCAGCTAAACCGCATCGCCCCATTCGCGAGCAAGCCCGCTCCCAGAAGGACCGCGCCTACCCTGTGGGAGCGGGCTTGCTCGCGAAGGCGTCGGTCCAGGCGCCGCCGACGTGCCTCATGTCACCCAGCCATCATCTCAACTCACAGCGTCTGGCCTTTTTTCTGCATGCAGAACAACCGTCACGTCCAACCCGCATCATCCGCTCGAACCGAGCTAAGGAAGAATCATCGTGAAAATCAACTGGGCCGAGAACCTGCGGCAGAACGTGCATCAATTGGCCGAGTCCCTGGGCAATCTGTTCGTCGAGACCTTCCACTACCTGGCGCTGTTCGCCATCGGTGCGGTGACCGCGTGGGCGGCGGTGATGGAATTCTTGCAGATGATCGAGGCGGGGCACATCAAGATCGATGACATCCTGCTGTTGTTCATCTACCTGGAATTGGGCGCGATGGTCGGGATTTACTTCAAGACCAACCACATGCCGGTGCGCTTCCTGATCTACGTGGCGATCACCGCGCTGACGCGGCTGCTGATCTCCAACGTCTCGCACCACAACCCGCCGGACATCGGCATCATCTACCTGTGCGGCGGGATTCTGCTGCTGGCGTTTTCGATTCTGGTGGTGCGTTACGCCTCGTCGCAATTCCCCTCGGTGAAGATCGAGAACCCGCAGCGCAAGATCGGCGCGGGCTCCGGTGAACATCCCGAGGTGGAGAAGGGCGAGCTTTAAAGGCGCATGGCTGGCCGTGCGTGACCTTTGACTTGTGGCGGCGGCAGGTTGCGATTGTCGCCGTCGGTCATGGCTTCGAGGATGGCCACGGCGCTGTGGCCCTGTTCGATGGCGATGCCGAATTGAATGCTTTGCACCAGACGCTTGAGGCGCTTGGGGTCGTTTCGTTGTTCGGCACTGATCATGCGTTTGGCCACCACGTGGCCGCCGTTGGACAGGGTCAGCATGATGCTGCCGTCCAGACCCTGAATGCTCAGGTTGATCTGATAATCCGATGCGAAGGCATCGGTAATGAGCTGAAAAGGGTTGTCCATGATGCGTCACCGCCTGATTGAACGTGCAGTTGTTGACCGGCCGTGATCGGGTTGGTTCGCAAGACCAGACCATCGGCATTCCATGTTCATGCGCTTTCGTCCGTGTCGCGTAATGGACATAGCAAGGGCCATGCCGGGAAAACTGTCGGACAATGATCACGGCAAAAAAAACGGCGGGCACCCTGGCCCGCCGTGTTTTTATCTGCCCGATTCAGGGCAGGAATGAATAGATGATCGCTGACAGTGCAATCAAGCCGATCAACACCACGAATACGTTCGAGGCTTGTCCGGAGTACTGGCGCAACGCCGGTACGCGGCGGATCGCATACATCGGCATCAGGAACAACAGGCACGCGATGATCGGCCCGCCGAGGGTTTCGATCATGCCGAGGATGCTCGGGTTGAACGTGGCCACGGCCCAGCAGCTGAGGATCATGAACACTGCGGTTACGCGGTTCAGCCAGCTCGACGACATCACCCGGCCACGGCCGCGCAGGCTTTTCACGATCAGGCCCTGAAAGCCTTCGCTGGCGCCGATGTAGTGACCGAGGAACGATTTGGTGATCGCCACCAGCGCAATCAACGGCGCGGCATAAGCGATGACCGGGGTCTGGAAGTGGTTGGCCAGGTACGACAGGATCGAGATGTTCTGCGCCTTGGCAGCGGCCAAATCAGCGGGTGACAGCGCGAGCACGCAGCTGAAGCAGAAGAACATCACCGTCACCACCATCATCCCGTGGGCGATGGCGAGGATGCCGCTGCTTTTACGTTCGGCCTGAGCGCCGTAGCGCTGTTTCTGCTCGACCGCGAAGGCGGAGATGATCGGCGAATGGTTGAACGAGAACACCATCACCGGGATCGCCAGCCACAGCGTCTTGAAGAACAACGGCAGCGGCATGCCTTCGCTGGCGGTGGCGAAGAACGCGCCGTTCCAGTTCGGGATCAGGCTCAGGCCGAGCAGCAGCAACGCCGCGACGAACGGGTAAACCAGTACGCTCATGCATTTGACGATCACGCCCTGACCGCAGCGCACGATGGCCATCAAACCGAGGATCAGCACCAGCGACAGAATCGCCCGGGGCGGCGGGGCGATGTGCAACTGGTGCTCCATGAAGCTGCTCAGGGTGTTGGTCAGCGCCACGCTGTACACCAGCAGAATCGGGAAGATCGCGAAGAAATACAGCAGCGTGATCAGCTTGCCGGCGCCGATGCCGAAATGTTCTTCCACCACTTCCGTGATGTCCCCCGAACGCCCGGACAGCACGAAGCGGGTCAGGCCACGGTGGGCGAAGAAGGTCATCGGGAACGCCAGCAGCGCGAGGATCAACAGCGGCCAGAAACCACCGACGCCAGCGTTGATCGGCAGGAACAACGTGCCCGCGCCAATCGCCGTGCCGTACAGGCCAAGCATCCAGGTGGTGTCGAATTTACTCCAGCCTTTGTGGGCAATTTCGCTATTGCGTGTCAGGTCTACAGCGGGATTATCGGCAGCAGGTGTACGTACATCGGTCATCGTTTTGGGCCTCGTTATTGTTCTTGCTCGGGCTCACGTGTTACGGACGGTCGGGAGTGCGCCTCAGCACTCCACCCAGCTCACCGCCAGGCCGCCCCGTGAAGTCTCTTTGTATTTGTCGTGCATGTCGGCGCCGGTATCGCGCATGGTGCGGATCACCCGGTCCAGGGAGATGAAGTGCTTGCCGTCGCCGCGCAGGGCCATTTGCGTGGCGTTGATCGCCTTCACGGCCGCGATGGCATTGCGCTCGATGCACGGCACTTGCACCAGGCCGCCGACCGGATCGCAGGTCAGACCGAGGTTGTGTTCCAGGCCGATTTCGGCGGCGTTTTCCAGTTGCTCAGGGGTGGCGCCAAGCACGTCGGCCAAACCCGCAGCGGCCATGGCGCAGGCCGAGCCGACTTCGCCCTGGCAGCCCACTTCGGCGCCGGAGATCGAGGCGTTTTTCTTGCACAGAATGCCCACGGCCGCAGCGCCCAGAAAGAACGCGACCACGTCATCGTCCGACGCGTCCGGGTTGAATTTCATGTAGTAGTGCAGCACTGCCGGAATGATCCCCGCCGCGCCGTTGGTTGGCGCGGTGACCATCCGTCCGCCCGCCGCGTTTTCTTCGTTTACGGCGAGGGCGAACAGGTTCACCCATTCCATCGCCGACAGCGTCGAAGTGATGACATTTGGTTTGCCGATTTCCAACAGGCTGCGGTGCAATTTCGCCGCGCGACGCGGAACATTCAGACCGCCGGGGAGGATGCCTTCATGCAGCAGGCCTTGCTCGACGCATTCGCGCATCACCGACCAGATATGCAGCAGGCCGTGGCGGATCTCAGCGTCGCTGCGCCAGGCCCGTTCGTTTTCCATCATCAGCTCGGAAACCCGCAGGCCATGCTGGTTGCACAGCTTGAGCAACTCGGCGGCGCTGGAGAAATCGTAGGGCAGTACCACGTCGCTGGTCGGCGCGATGCCGGACTCGGCTTCGGCCGCCTCAATGATGAAACCGCCGCCGACCGAGTAGTACGTTTGCTCCCACAACTCACCGGTTTCGCCAAAGGCTGTCAGGGACATCGCATTGGGGTGGTAGGGCAGGCTCTCGTCGAGAAGTAGGAGATCCCGTTGCCAGTTGAAGGCGATGGTCGTTTTACCAGCCAGGGACAGTTCACCGGTTTCGCGCAGCGTCTGGATTCGACTGTCGATGGAGCTCGGATCGATGCTGTCCGGCCACTCGCCCATCAGGCCCATCACGCAAGCGCGATCGGTGGCATGACCGACGCCGGTGGCCGACAGGGAGCCATAAAGTCGGATTTCCACCCGCCGTATGTCGGCCAGCAATTGCTGGTCAATCAAGGCCTGGGCAAAGGTCGCGGCGGCGCGCATCGGGCCCACGGTGTGGGAGCTGGACGGACCGATGCCAACTTTGAAGAGATCGAAAACACTGATAGCCATGCTAAAGCCTATACAAGCAATGGAAGAGAAATCGCTGCCATTTTTGTAGGACAAGCGCAATGTCGGCGATACTGCCCACCTCGGTCCTACGTGACCAACGAAACTTCCTAAGACAGCCTTTAGCAGGACTAAACGATGAGTCGTCAATTGCACGCCCAGACCTACGTCTGGTTGCACGTGTTTTCCTGTGCCGCGCGGCACTTGTCGTTCACCCGTTGCGCCGAAGAACTGCACATCACGCCGGGTGCGGTCAGCCAACAAATCCGACAGCTGGAGGAGCGCCTGGGCTTTCGCCTGTTTCATCGGCGCGCGCGGGGCGTGGAATTGAGCGCCGAGGGCCAGCGACTGGCCATCACCGTCAACGAGGCTTACGGCAGCATCGACGCCGAATTGCGACGACTGGACGCCGGAATGATCAGCGGGATTTTGCGTTTGCGCTCGATTCCGTCGTTCCTGAGCAAGTGGCTGACCCCGCGCCTGCCGCGTTTGCAGCAACGATTCCCGGACATTCAACTGCGCCTGGTGGCCGAAGACAGCAGCGTGCCGCTGCACGAGGGCGACTTCGACCTGGCCATCGACCTGAACGACGGCAGTTACCCCGGATTGTTATCCACAGCCTTGCTCGACGAGCAGATCTTCCCGGTGTGTGCCCCGAGCCTGTTACGCGGCCGCCCGCCGCTGCACGGCCCGGCGGACCTGGTGCACTTTCCGTTGCTGCACGACATCACCGCCTGGCGCGGCAGTTACGAGTACGCGGAATGGGAGTTCTACCTCAACGCCATCGGCTTCGAAGGCGCCGACGTACGGCGCGGGCACACCTTCAATCGCAATCACCTGACCATCGAAGCGGCGATTGCCGGCATGGGCGTGGCGATTGCGCGGCGAACCTTGCTGAACGATGAGTTGGAGCGGGGGACGTTGATCGTGCCGTTTGGCTTGGCGGTGCCGAACCACAAACGCTACGTGCTGCTGTATGCGCCGGGTGCGCTGAGCCATCCGGGCGTGCGTGCGGTGCATGACTGGCTGGTGGAAGAGGCGGGGATTTTTCGGAGTCTGCATCCACTGGCGGAGCAGCAGATGTGAGGAATTGTGACAAAGAAGCGTTGCGACCCAACTCCCGACCTTAACAGTGCTTTTGGCCGTTGTCCGGCTTTTTTTGCGAATCCATATTTATCTTTTTTTAGGGGTTGAAATGTTCTGCGCACAGACCGATTGTGTAAGTAAGAGGTCACGGTGATGACGCCCAAGGGCCAGCCGACCGGCCTCTCGCGAGCTAGCTGAAATAAGGGATGAACTATGCAAATCCAAGTCAACAGTGATAACCATATTCAAAGCAGCATCCGACTGGAGGAGTGGGTACGTACTACCATTGAGAGCACGCTCGAACGTTACGAAGAGGACCTGACCCGCGTCGAGGTTCACCTGCGGGACGAAAATGGCGACAAGCCCGGACCGCATGACATGCGCTGCCAGCTGGAAGCGCGGCCTAAAGGCCATCAACCAATTTCTGTGACCCATAAAGCCGATACCCTTGAACAAGCGATCGACGGGGCGGCCACCAAACTGGAACATGCACTGGACCATCTGTTCGGCAAACTGCGGGGCAAACCACGTGCCGCTGTAGTCCCATTTGAACGGGGCGCACATGCTGACGTGCTGCTGGAAGAAGAATTTCTCGAGAACGAACAGGCTGCGCAAAACGGCTGAGGCCTGATTCACTTTTTACCTTTCCACTGACAAACGGGTCTGCTTATGCAGGCCCGTTTTTGTTTGTGCGCACTGATCGTTCCCACGCGGAGCGTGGGAACGATCAGCGGTAGGTCAGAACGCCACCGACGTCTGCACATAAACCGTCCGAGGTTCCCCCACGTACTTGCCCTTGTTGTTGTCATCGAACGAGCGGGTGAAGTACTGGTGGTTGAAGATGTTCTTCACCCCCACCGCTACGTTCAAATCCGACAACTTCGGCCCGAAGTCATATGCCGCACGGCTGCTGAACAGCATGTAGCCCGGAATTCGCCCGGTGCTGCCATCGGCGCTTTCCTTCGAGGTGTTGGCGTTGTCGGCAAACTGGTCGCTCTGATAGCTGCTGTCCAGGTTCAGCTTCCACGCCCCTTCGGTATACCCGACGCCAAGCGTGCCTTTGTGTTTCGAGGAGAACGGCACACGATTGCCCTTGTTCGGCCCGTCTTCACGGATGGTCGCGTCCACATAGGCGTAAGTGGCGTAGACATCAAAACCGGCCAGTGCAGGACTCAAGTCATCGAGGGCATAGTTGATGCTCGACTCGATACCCTGATGCCGCGTCTCGCCCCGGGCGATCACCGAGTCGTTGGTCTGGTTGCTTTCGTACTGGTTGTCGAAGTTGATCAGGAACGCGCCGATTTCCGCCCGGAGCGCACCGTTGTCGTAACGGGTGCCGAGTTCCCAGGTACGGGCCTTCTCCGGTTTGACTTCGCCGCTGGTCACCCGGTTAGGCATCTGGCTGTACTGCACGCTGCCGAACGAGCCTTCGGTGTTGGCGTACAGGTTCCAGTTGTCGGTCAGGTGATAGAGCACGTTCAACGCCGGCAGCGCGGTGTTGTAGTCGCCTTTGTACTTCACGTTGGTCAGGTTGTTGGTCTGTTGCGACTCGATCATCTCGTAGCGGATGCCCGGCGTGAGGGTCCACTTGCCGATGTCGATCCGGTCATCGACGAAGAACGCATTGGCTTCGGTGCCGCCACGGGTGTCGCGATCATTGCGGCTGTTGGTGGTCGGCAGTTCATTGCTGGCAATCGGCGTGCGGTAGCGCAGTTCGTGGCCGGCCTCGTTGATGTAGCGATAGCCGACGCCGACTTCATGGCTGGTCGGGCCGAGGTCGAAGCCCTGTGCGAAGCGGGTTTCCAGCCCTCGCACCCAATACTCGCGAGGCGACAACGACAGGAACGTGCCCTGGTCCAGATAACCGCTGCGCAGGGTTTTGGTGAAGAAGGTGTTGGCGGTGAATTCGCGGCGATCTTCCTGATAGCGATAGCCGAAATTGAACATCGTGCGGCGGCCCCAGAACTGATCTTTCGGGCGCGTGGACTGGTACGGATCGGCATTGTAATCAGCGACGTTCAGGCCGCCGGGCATGTCGGCCTTGCCTTCGTAATACTGGGCCATGGCGTTGAAACTGTTGGCCTCGTCGAGCTGGTATTTGCCCTTGAGGATCAGGTCGTCGATTTCGGTATCGCTGTGCTCGCGCCAGTCGCCACCGCGAGTACCGGAATACAGCAGCGCGCCGCCCAAGCCGTTATCGGCAGTGCCGCCGGCCAGCAGGTTACCAGTGGTCTTGAAGCCGTCGTGGCTGGAGGACGGGCTGGTTTCCGTCTGGAAACCGCCCTTGACCGTTGGCGCGTCGGGAATCGCCCGGGTCACGAAGTTGACCACGCCGCCGACGTTCTGCGGCCCGTAACGCACGGCACCGCCGCCGCGCACCACGTCCACCGCGTCCATGTTGCCCATGCTGACCGGCGCGAACGACAACTGCGGCTGACCGTACGGCGCGAACGGCACCGGGATGCCGTCCATCAACACCGTGGAGCGCGAGGCCAGACGCGGGTTGAGGCCACGAATGCCGAAGTTCAGCGCCATGTCATGGCTGCCGGTGCCGTTGTTGTCCGGGGCGTTGACGCCGGGGATGCGGTTGAGCACGTCCTTGGCCTGGGTCGCGCCTTGGCGTTCGAACTCTTCGCGGCGAATCACGTCCCGGGCGCCGGGGTGTTCGAACACGTTGATCTGCGCCGCATCCCCCAGCCAGTCGCCGACCACCGTCGACGTACCCAGCTCCAGCGCGGTGTCGCCCGCCGGGTGGAGGCTGAATGCGTTGTTGCCCTCGGATCGGGCTTGCAGGCCGGTGCCTTCGAGCAACGCGTTCAAACCCTGTTCTGTCGTGTAGTTGCCCTCCAGGCCACGGCTTTTCACGCCGCTGGTGACTTGCGAGCCAAAGGAAATCAGCACCCCGGCTTCACGGCCGAACTGGTTGAGGGCGTTTTCCAGGGAAGTGGGGGCGATGTGGTACGGCTTGGCGTCGGCGGCCTGGCTCAGCGAGACGGCAGCGAAGCTCAGGCTGGCGCCCAGCAAGAGTTGGCGCACGGTGCGGGCCAGCGGGGTGAGGCGGGTGAGTTGCATGGACGACGATCCTGAGAAGGGGGAATCAAGGGGGCTTTCCTTCTCTGTCACGCCAGATCTGAAAAACGGCTCATCTTTTTTTCGATCGTTCCCACGCTCTGCATGGGAATGCCTCAACGGACGCTGAGCGTTCGGCTCTGGATGGGACGCGGAGCGTCCCGGCTGCATTCCCACGCGGGAGCGTGGGAACGATCATTACGCACGGGCTTCCACGGTCACCCAATACCGCGTAAACCGCCTCACCTTCACCGGCAAGCTGATTTCCAGCATCTGCAGAATCCGCTCACTGTCATCCAGCGGATATGTCCCGGAGATCAACAGATCCGCCACCTTCGCATCGCAATTAAGCTGCCCGCGACGATAACGACCCAGCTCATCGAGGAAATCCCCAAGACGCATATGCGCCGCCACCAACATGCCATCGGCCCAGGCACCACTGTTGGCGTCCAGAGGCAGGGCATTGCCGATGCCGCGAGGCCCGAAACTCAACTGCCGGGCACTTTGCAGCAACAACGGAGCGCCGCCATCGGGCGTCAATTCGACACGCCCTTCAAACACCGCGACCTGGGTTCGATCCGCAAATTGCCGCACGTTCATCCGTGCACCTTGGGTTTTCAACAAACCCTGAGCCGTGCGCACTCCAAAACCCCGAGCAGCGGTCAGCAGCATTTCGCCTTCGAGCAAACGGATCAGACCGTCAGCCTCTACATCCACCGATGTCGCGGTATTGAGCTGCAACTGGCTGCCACTGCCCAACGCCACGTTGCGTCGTTGTCCCACCGGGCTGCGGTAGTCCGCCAGCAATGGCGTCAGCGGATTGTGTTCACGCATGCCCCAGGTCACCGCAGACCCGGCGCCGAGAATCAGCAGCAGCTTCAGCGCCTGACGACGACTGCCGGACTTCGGCGCGGTCAACGCGGCGTGGGCCAGGGGCGAGGACAACCCGCGCAAGCGCTGATTGACCCGCTGGATATGCTCCCACGCCCGCTGATGTTCGCTGTGCCCGTCGTGCCATTGCTGCCAGGCGTGTTGCTGGCGCGGGTTCAACGGTCCTTGCTGCATTTCCAGCAGCCAGTACACCGCCTGCTCGGCGACGCGGTTGGAAAAGTCTGGCGGGGCGTTCATAGGGCGAAGTAGCAGCGCATCGCCGCTTTATTCAAGTGCCGTTTGACCGTGGCGATGGAAATCCCCAACTCGGCGGCGATCTGTGGATACGTCAGGCCATCGACCTGCGCCAGCAAAAAGGCGCGTTTGACCAGACGCGGCAGGCCATCGAGCAACTGGTCCAGCTCCGTCAGGGTTTGCAGGATGATCGCCCGCTCTTCCTCCGACGGCGCGACGCATTCCGGCATCTGCGCCAGGGCATCGAGGTAGGCGCGTTCTAGGTCCTGACGGCGGTAATGGTTGAACAGCACGCGTTTGGCGATGGTGGTCAGGAAGGCGCGCGGCTCAATGATCTGTGGGGTTTCCCGGGTCGTGAGCACCCGCATGAACGTGTCCTGGGCCAGGTCGGCGGCGCTGTCCGGGCAGCCGAGCTTGCGCCGCAACCAACCGGTGAGCCAGTTGTGATGGTCGTGATAAAGGACTTCGACGGGATTGGCGGGCTGCAACAGGACCACTCCGACACATACGGACACGTTAGAGAACAAGAATTGTTCGCATTGTAAAGGCGTCGTCGCGCATCCGGCAATCGGATCTCTTTTGCGTATGAGAATATTTATCATTAATATTGCGCGCTTGTTGGTCCTGCGACGTTCACGGGGCCTCACCCGGTTTCAAGGTCGAAACATGAAAGGCAAGATCAGCACGCTCCCCGTTTCCTACCGACTGGCGGTTACCTCGCGAGTGCTGGCTGCCGTGCTGGGCGGTTATGTCGTGGCTGCTTTGGCGAGTGTCAGCCTGAGCCTGCTGCTGCCCATGGCCCGTGCCGAAGCGGTGATCACCGGGATGATGACCTCGTTTCTCGCCTATCTGGTGGCGGTGCTCTGGTGCTTTGCCTGCCGCAGCGCCTGGCGGGCGTGGATCGGCATGCTCGTGCCGAGCCTGGTGTTGGGCGCGATTTCGGGATTAGCGTACTGGGCGGGCCAGCCATGAAAGAGGGCTTTCGTCAGGCGATGGCCTGGCTGCACACCTGGGTCGGCTTGATCTTCGGCTGGTTATTGTTCGCGATTTTCCTGACCGGCACCCTCGCGTATTTCAAGGCCGAGACCACTCACTGGATGCAGCCGGAGATTCCCGCGCGTTCAGTGTCTTCCGAAGCCAGCCTGGGCGTGGCGCAAACCTACCTTCAGCAGCACGCCGCCAACGCGTCGCGCTGGATTATCGACTTGCCGACCGCTCGCGAGCCCGGCCTGAATGTGCGCTGGCAGCAAGCCCCGGCCGAACCGGGCAAGCGCGGCCAATTCAGCAAAAAGACTCTCGACCCACTGACCGGCGCCGAAGTGCAGGGCCGGGCGACCCTGGGCGGCGAGTTCTTCTACCGTTTCCACTTCGAGCTGCAAATGCCCTACCCATGGGGCCGCTGGTTGTCGACCCTCGCCGCCATGCTGATGTTTGTCGCGCTGATCACCGGGATCATCACCCACAAGAAAATCTTTAAGGACTTCTTCACCTTCCGCCCGCGCAAGGGCCAGCGTTCCTGGCTCGATGGGCATAACGCAGTGGGCGTGCTGGTGTTGCCGTTCCACCTGATGATCACCTACAGCAGCCTGGTGATTTTCATGTCGATGGTGATGCCGGCCAGCATCCTCGCTTCGTACAACGGCCAGACCGGGAAGTTTTTCGAAGAAGTGTTCCCGGCGGCCAACACACCGCCCGCCGCAGGCCAACCGGGAACGTTGGCGCCGTTGGCCTCGTTGCTGGACCAGACCCGCGAACAATGGTCGGGCGGGCGAGTCGGTAGCCTGGTGGTGAACAATCCCGGCGATGCCAATGCCTCGGTGGTGCTGGAGCGCGATGGCGCCGATGGCGTGGTCTACAATTTTGGCCGCGCGCTGACGTTCAACGGCGTGACTGGCCAGCTACTGAGCAAATCTGCGGAGCAGCCGATTCCGATGGCGATTGCTGGCGGTTTTTATGGTTTGCACATGGGCCATTTCGCGGGGCCGGTGTTGCGTTGGTTGTACTTCGTTTGCGGCTTGGCCGGCACCGCGATGATCGGCACCGGACTGGTGATCTGGCTCGGCAAGCGTCAACTCAAACATGCTAAAAGCGGCGTGATGCCCTTCGAATTGCGGCTGGTGGAAGTGCTGAACATCGCCAGCATGTCGGGGTTGGTGATCGCCGTGGCGGCGTTCTTCTGGGCTAATCGAGTGTTGCCGGTGGGGATGGCGGAACGGGCGCATTGGGAAGAGAACAGTTTCTTCATCGTTTGGGGTCTGAGCCTGCTGCATGCCGTGCTCCGTCGTGGCCGCGCGGCGTGGGTCGAGCAGTTGGCGTTGGCGGCCCTGTTGTTCTGCGCGGTGCCGTTGCTCAACGCGCTGACCTCGCCGTATCACTTGGGCGTGTCGTTGCGCCAAGGCGATTGGGCCATGGCCGGGTTCGATCTGACGTGCCTGGGCAGCGGCCTGTTCCTGGCGTGGGCTGCGTGGAAAATGCAGCGTTCGGGACGCACTGTACCCGTCACCCGGCAGCGTGCCCGTCCTGTCACCCTTGAGCGCGAGGCGACCTGAATGCTGCTGGCTCTGTTGCTGTGCTACGGCGGATTCACCGCGCTTTGCCTGTCGATGGACCGGCATCACGCTGACTTGCTCGGGCGCAAACCCTCGGCCCGCCGCCGATCCAACCTGCGACTCGGCGGCTGGCTGTTGCTGGCTCTGTCATTGTGGGCCGCAGTGTCCGCCACCGGTTGGGGCCTCGGCTTAGTCGAGTGGTTCGCCGTCTTGATGCTCAGTGCATTGCTGCTGGTGTTGCTGCTGCCGTATCGCCCGCGTCTGGCCTTGTGGTTGGCGGCGTTGGGCCTGGTCGCCAGCCCCGTTTGTGCAGTGCTGACCTGATGCTCGCGAGCCCTCCGGAATCCCACGATGACGAACATCTTGGCGCCCGCGCGCATTTTCTCCAGGTGTTCCTGTCCCAGCGTTCGCAGATGGAAGCGCTGGTGAGTCGACGTGTGGGCTGCCGGGCGACGGCGGCGGACCTGGTACAGGATTTATTCCTGCGCTTCTGGCGCCGGCCGCTGGTACAGGTCGAAGAACTCAGCACTTATCTGCTGCGTTGCGCCGGCAACATTGCCATCGATCATTTGCGCAGCGAAGGCACGCGAGTGCGGGTCAACGAAGGCTGGATGCCCGATGCGCCGGACAGCCAGGGCAGCGAGCCGCAAGCCGCGCTGGAGGCGGGCAACGATTTGCGCCACGTCGAAGCGGCGTTGCGTGCGTTGCCCGAGCGTACGCGGCAGATTTTCCTGCTCAACCGCATTCACGGCCGCAAGTACGCCGAGATCGCCAAGGCCATGGGTCTTTCCCAAAGCGCCGTAGAAAAACATATGATGCGCGCCCTCGACGCCTGCAAGGCCAGCCTGCGGGAACCCGAACCGCGCACGCCAAGGAAAGCACCGTGAACCACGCCCAACGCGTCACCCCGACGCCCGCCCAGGAACAGGCCGCTTTCGCCTGGCTGAGCCTGTTGCACGATCAGCCCAGCCGTGGCGATCAACTCACGTTCAGTCAGTGGTTGCAGGCCGACCCGGCGCATGCCGAGGCCTACGCCCAGGCGCAAGTGGTGTGGGAATTGAGCGAAGTGCCGGCGCAAAAACTGGCCGACGAAGAGGCGTTTGCCCTGCAGGGTTATCTCAGCGCCATGAACCGCTCGCGGCGTCCTAACGTGCGGCGCTGGTCCGGTGCGTTGGCGATGGCCGCGTGCCTGTTGCTGATGGTCGGCCTCGGTGCGGGATGGCAGCCGTTGCGTTGGGTGGATGATCTGGGCGCGGACTATGTCTCGGCGCCGGGGGAAATTCGTACCGTCACCCTCGCGGATAAAACCCAAGTCACCCTCGATGCCGACAGCGCGATTGCCGTGGATTTCAGCCGTGGCGAACGGCATGTGCAACTGCGTCGCGGCGCCGGTTTTTTCAGCGTGACCCACACCGGCGAGCCGTTTGTGGTGGATGCCGAGAAAGGTCAGGCGCGAGTGCTGGGCACGCAATTCGAAGTGCGCCTGCAACCCCATGGCGCGCAAGTGACGGTGTTGTCCGGGCGGGTGGGTGTGACGGCGGATCGCACTGCCGAGCAGCAAATTCTTACCGCCGGCCAACAAGTTGCCTATGGCGAAGGCTCGGCGGAAAAACTGCATGCCGTGGACAGTGAAGCGCAACTCGCCTGGCGCCAGGGTTGGCTGAATTACTACAAGGCGAGCCTGGCGGAAGTGGTGGGGGATTTACGCCGCTATTACCCGGGGCGGATTGTGTTGCTCAACGATGAACTGGCGGCGCGGCGGGTCAGCGGGAGTTTCCCGAGCAAGGACCCGCAGGCGGTGTTGAGTTCGTTGCAGGGGGTGATGGGGTTTGAGCAGCACAGCGTTATGGGGCATTTGATTATTTTGCGGTGAGGCAGATGACGCCTTCGCGAGCAGGCTCGCTCCCACATTTGGAATGCATTCACCCTGTGGGAGCGAGCCTGCTCGCGAAGGCGTCAGACCAGACACCACAGAATCCAAGATAAAAATATTTTCAAAATAATGATGAGGTAAACCCGAGCCCCATCCGTGTAGTGACTGAAACTGCGAGTCATTCGCATCCCGCTGCGGTTCTACACAGGTCATGAGCAATGAAGTCCAGGGCAAAATCGGGTTCGGTCAAACAATGGTTCGGCGCCTCGGCGCTGAGTTTTTCGGCTTTGGCATTGCTGCCGCTGAGCGTGGCGATTGCCGCTGAAACCGCCAGCACGCAACAGCGCACGCAATTCAACTTTGCCCTGGCCGCCAAACCGCTGCCGCAGGCCCTGAGTGACTTCAGCCGCATCACCGGCATCAGCGTGGTCTACACCGACGAAGCGCCTTACGGCATCAACGCCCCGGCGGTCAGCGGGCAGATGAGTGCCGAACAGGCGATCCAGCGTTTGCTCAGCGGTTCTGGCTTCACCTTCCGCCGCACCGACGCCCACACCCTGGCGCTGGAACCCGTGCCCACCGAAGGCACCCTGAACCTGGGCGCGACCACCATCACTTCGGTGATGGATCAAACCATGAGCTATCAGCCGCCGCCCACCAGTTCGGTGATGCGCAGCTCGGCGTTGCTTCAGGAAACCCCACAGACCATCAACGTGATTCCGGCCCAGGTCATTCGCGACCAGGCGCCGCGCAATCTGGATGACGCCCTGGCCAACGTCAGCGGCATCACCCAGGGCAACACCCTGGCGAGCACCCAGGATTCGGTGATGACCCGCGGTTTCGGCGACAACCGCAACGGCTCGATCATGCGCGACGGCATGCCGATCGTGCAGGGCCGTGGCATGAACGCCACCGTCGATCGCGTTGAAGTGCTCAAGGGCCCGGCCTCGTTGCTCTACGGCATCCAGGACCCGGGAGGCGTGGTCAACATGGTCAGCAAGAAACCCGAACTCACTCAATACAACGCCCTGACCCTGCGCGGTTCGACCTACGGCGACGGCAAGAATGGCAGCGGCGGCAGCCTCGACAGCACCGGCGCCTTGGGCGATTCCGGGTTGGCCTATCGCATGGTCCTGGACCACGAAGACGAAGACTATTGGCGCAACTTCGGCACCCACCGCGAAACCCTGGTGGCGCCGTCCCTGGCCTGGTTCGGTGAAAGCACCAAGCTGCTGTTCTCCTACGAACACCGGGAATTCCTGACGCCGTTCGACCGTGGCACGATCATCGACCCGCGCACTAACCATCCGCTGGATATCTCGCGCAACGAGCGCCTCGACGAGCCGTTCAACAACATGGAAGGGCGCTCGGACCTCTATCACTTCGAGGCCGATCACGACCTCAACGACAACTGGAAAGCTCACTTCGGCTACAGCTGGAACCGCGAAACCTATGACGCCAGCCAAGTGCGTGTCACCGCCATCGATACCAAGAAGGGCACCCTGACCCGCAGCATGGACGGCACCCAGAACGCGATCAGCACCGACCGCTTCACCACCGCCAGCCTCGAAGGCAAGGTGAATGTGCTCGGCATGCAGCACGACCTGGTGTTCGGCGTCGATGACGAGTACCGCAAGATCTATCGCGAAGACCTGATCCGCCAGAAAAGCCTGACCACCTTCAGCTACGTCAACCCGGTGTATGGCCGCGAAGTTGTCGGCACCACGGTCAGCGCACCCGACAGCGCCCAGACCGATGAACTGCGCAGCGAGTCGATCTTCGCCCAGGACTCGATTCACCTCACCGATCAGTGGATTCTGGTGGCCGGCGGGCGCTTCCAGGAGTACGACCAGTACGCCGGCAAAGGCGTGCCGTTCAAGGCCAACACCGACAACAATGGCCAGAAATTCGTGCCCCGCGCCGGCCTGGTGTATCGCTACACCGATGAACTGTCGTTCTACGGCAGCTACACCCAATCGTTCAAACCCAACTCGACCATCGCACCTCTGAGCGGCAGCACCATCGTGCTCGACGGCAGCATCGCGCCGGAAGAAGCCAAGTCCTGGGAAATCGGTGCCCGGCTCGACATGCCGGGGCGCATCACCGGTGACATCGCGTTGTTCGATATCAAGAAACGCAACGTGCTGATCGCCAACTCCGAAGGCCCGACCACGATCTACAGCGCCGCTGGCGAAGTGCGTTCCCGTGGCCTGGAAATCGACCTGACCGGCCAACTCACTGACCGCTGGAGCATGATCGGCAGCTACGCCTACACCGATGCCGAAGTCACCGAAGACCCGGACTACAAAGGCAAGAAACTGCAAAACGTCGCGAAGAATACGGGCTCGCTGTCGGCGGTCTACGACTTCGGCACCATTGTCGGTGGCGATCAACTGCGGGTCGGCGCGGGTGCGCGGTATGTCGGCGAGCGGGCGGGGGATGCGCCGAATGATTTCGACTTGCCGGGCTACACCGTGGCTGATGCCTTCGCTACCTACGACACCAAAGTCGAAGGGCAGAAGGTCAAGTTCCAGCTCAACGTGAAGAACCTGTTTGACCGCACTTACTACACCTCGGCGGCGAGCCGGTTCTTTGTGTCGATGGGGGATTCGCGGCAGGTTTCGCTGTCGAGCACGTTGGAGTTCTGATCGGGCACCGCGTCATCGTTCTTCGCGAGCAAGCCCGCTCCCACAGGTGACCGCATTTTTTCATGGGAATGCGATCAAATGTGGGAGCGGGCTTGCCCGCGAAGAGGCCCTCAAAGGCACCGATAATCTCCAGACCTAGCGCAAAAACGCCCACCGAAACTCCCCAGGCGTCCCGCCCAACACCTGCCGAAACCGATTGGTGAAATGACTCGCACTGGCAAACCCACAGGCCAATGCAATCTCCCCCAACGGCTGCGACGTCGAGCGCAGCAACTCCCGCGCCCGGCTCATGCGTCGCGCTAGCACATACTGATGCGGCGGTAAGCCGAAGCTCTCGCGAAACATCCGCGCAAAGTGATATTCGGATAACGCACACAACCCCGCCAACTGCCCCAGGCTGATGGGTTCGGCCAACTGACTGTCGATGAACTCCACCAACTGCCGCCGCTGATGCGCCGCCAATCCGCCCTTGAGTCGCAATCCCTGACGCATGCCAACCTGATTGAGCAACGCGTGGCTGAGCATTTCGTGGGCCAGGCTGCTGGTCAGCACGCGCTCGCCGGGTTCTTCCCAATTAAGGGTTAGCATCTGCCGAAAACGCCGGGCCTGTTGTGGATCTTCGAGGAAGGTGCCTTCGCGTAATTGCAGTTCGCGGGGTTCGCGGTCCAGCAGCGTGACGCAGCCGAGGGCGAATTGTTCGGGGCTGAAATACAGATGAGCCAGGCGAATATCGCCATTGATCACCCAGCCCGATTGATGCTCGGCGGGCAGGATGCACAGCTTGTCCGGGCCGCCCTTGTTGCCGGGCTGGTCGCGGCGAAAGGTCCCGGTGCCGCCGGCGATGTAGCAGGACAAGGTGTGGTGAGTCGGCGCTTCGTAGTCCTGAGCGTCGTGATGGTTGCTCCACAAAGCTGCAGCCATGCCGTCACCGAGCTCGGCGCTGTGCTCAAGACGAGCATTGGGCGAGCGGTTGAGGGCTTGAAAGACTTGCAACGTTTCCAGTGCGGGCATGATCGTTTTCTCTCCAACGCTTCGCATCCTACTCCGTAGACGTTGGCCTGCCAGCCCGTCGGCCGACAAAAGCGCAAGTTTATGCAAGTGCACCCGGTGCCGGCGCAGGACACTGGACGCCTATTGAGGAGTCTTTGCCATGAACCTGTCTTTGTACCTGTTGACCGTGCTGATCTGGGGCACCACCTGGATTGCCTTGAAGTGGCAACTGGGCGTGGTGGCCATTCCGGTGTCGATCGTCTATCGCTTCGGCCTCGCTGCGCTGGTGCTGTTCGTGATGCTGCTGCTCAGCCGCCGCCTGCAAGTGATGAACCGTCGCGGGCATCTGATCTGTCTGGCGCAAGGGCTGTGCCTGTTCTGCGTCAACTTCATGTGCTTCCTGACCGCCAGCCAATGGATCCCCAGCGGACTCGTTGCGGTAGTGTTTTCCACCGCCACGCTGTGGAACGCCCTGAATGCGCGGGTGTTCTTCGGGCAGAAAATCGCCCGTAACGTGTTGATGGGCGGTGCGCTGGGGTTGCTGGGGCTTGGCCTGTTGTTCTGGCCGGAACTCGCCGGCCATACGGCCAGCCCTGAAACCTTGCTCGGTTTGGGTTTGGCCTTGCTCGGGACCCTGTGTTTCTCCGCCGGCAACATGCTGTCGAGCCTGCAACAGAAGGCCGGGCTCAAACCGTTGACCACCAACGCCTGGGGCATGGCCTATGGCGCGGCGATGTTGTCGGTGTGGTGCCTGGTCAAAGGCATTCCGTTCGACATCGAATGGAATGCCCGTTACATCGGCTCGCTGATGTACCTGGTCATCCCCGGTTCGGTGATCGGCTTCACCGCCTACCTGACGCTGGTCGGGCGCATGGGGCCGGAGCGTGCGGCCTATTGCACAGTTCTGTTCCCGGTGGTGGCGCTGAACGTCTCGGCATTCGCCGAAGGCTACCAATGGACCGCGCCGGCGCTGGTGGGCCTGGTGCTGGTGATGCTGGGTAACGTGCTGGTGTTCCGCAAGCCCAAGGCCGCGCTGGTGCAGGGCAGCGGCAAACTGGCCTGAGTGGATTTGAAGATCGGGCGCTCGCGCCGTCAGCGCTCGGTCTTTAATGCCAGGAAAATCAATAAGGGCACGATAAAATCGACGATATGCCGAGCCCAATCCTTGATATTCCAGATCTGTGATTCATCCATGTCGAACCATTCGACACCGACCACTTGCAGGCACACGTAATAAATAAAAATGGCAATCAGCAGCCCCACGATTGAAAGTTTTTTAGCTTCGTGGAAATCGTCGGCTGACGCGTTTATGTGTTTGAACAGTTGATAAGTACCCATCAGGCAATAAACGGTGTACATCACTTCCAGGGTAATGATGATCCAGTAAATCCGGTGATGCAGCATCGGCGATCTAATCGCGCGGTAACTGATATTGGTGTTTTCTCGGGTGGTGTCCATGCTTAGGACATGACCGACATATTCATAGTTGGTCGGGTAATCAGTAAAGTTGCCGACCATCACTAATAGTCCGAAGAAACTGAAGGACGCCATAAGCACGGCTTTGCTGTATCTGATGAGTTGGTCTGTGGTCAGGTGATTCAATGTATGTGCTCTCCGTAGCCAGAACTCGTGGAAGTCGAGTAAGTGGCGCGGAGTTTATAGAGGGTATCAAGTTTTCGGTGATGCACTGATTTTCAAGGTGTGTATCGAACTTCAAGTAATAAGCGTTAATTAAATACGGGCCGGTGTTTTATACATCGGCCCGTTTTTTTATCAGCCTTTCCAGACTTGCGGGTTCACCAGATCCTGCGGTCGTTCACCGAGCAAGGCGCTGCGCAAGTTGGCCAGGGCGCGGTTGGCCATGGCTTCGCGGGTTTCATCGGTGGCGGAGCCGATGTGCGGCAGGGTCACGGCGTTTTTCAATTGGAACAGCGGCGACTCGGCCAACGGTTCTTTCTCGTAGACGTCGAGGCCGGCGCCGCGAATCCGGTTATTTTGCAGCGCTTCGATCAGCGCCGGCTCGTCCACCACCGG
Organism: Pseudomonas sp. NPDC096950; assembly: GCF_044762525.1. Classification (NCBI taxonomy): domain Bacteria; kingdom Pseudomonadati; phylum Pseudomonadota; class Gammaproteobacteria; order Pseudomonadales; family Pseudomonadaceae; genus Pseudomonas; species Pseudomonas sp. NPDC096950. Next base: position 167,173 of record NZ_JBIWEL010000011.1, read on the forward strand.
GCCGCGGGCGATGTTCACCAGAATGGCGCTCGGCTTCATCATCGCCAGTTCGCGGTGGCTGATCAGGTGCTTGGTCTTCTCGCTGAGCGGCACCACCAGGCAGACGAAATCGGCTTCGGCCAACAGTTGATCGAGGCTGCGGAACTGCGCGCCGAGCTCTTGTTCCAGTTCGGTCTTGCGGCTGTTACCGCTGTAGATCACCGGCATGTTGAAACCCAACCGACCGCGACGGGCGATGGCCGCGCCGATATTGCCCATGCCGACGATGCCCAGGGTTTTGCCGTGCACATCGCAGCCAAACAGCGGCGCGCCGACGGTCGCTTGCCACTGGCCAGCCTTGGTCCAGGCGTCCAGCTCGGCGACGCGGCGGGCGCTGCTCATCAGCAGGGCGAAGGCCAGGTCGGCGGTGCTTTCGGTGAGCACGTCCGGGGTGTTGGTCAGCATGATCCCGCGCTCGTTGAAGTAGGCGACGTCATAGTTGTCATAGCCCACCGAGACGCTGGAAACCACTTCGAGATTGCCGGCGTTCTCCAGTTGCGCACGGCCGAGTTTGCGACCGACGCCAATCAAACCGTGGGCGTGGGGCAGGGCTTCATTGAACTGGGCGTTGATGTCGCCGTTTTTCGGGTTCGGCACGATCACGTCGAAATCTTGTTTCAGGCGCTCGACCATTTCGGGTGTGACACGGCTGAAAGCGAGGACAGTTTTTTTCATGGGAAGCGGCTCGGCGGGCGGTGGTGAATGCCAAGCACGCTAACATTCTTCTCAGGTGTTGTGCGAGGTCCCGGGTGTACATCGCCCCCATTGTGGGAGCGGGCTTGCTCGCGAAGAGGGAGTGTCAGTCGACAGATGGGTCGCTGACCCACCGCATTCGCGAGCAAGCCCGCTCCCACAGGTTTTAACGGAGCTGAAGTTGAATGCCTTGCGCTTTTATCTCACCGGTAAACATGAGTTCTTCCTGGGTAGTACTGTCGATGAAGCTGAAGTTGAACGGTGCGCTTAATGTGCCGTTGTCCCGATCAAAGTTGAAGGTGATGTGGCCGGTATTGCGTTTTGGTTCATGGAGGGTGTGCTGGCCATTCTTGATTTGGCGAAAGACCGGCGGTTGTACCGGACCGCCGTCAACAAACTCGTAGCGTTTGTTTTTAATGTCTATCGGGAAGGTCAGGTATAAAAAGTGGGTGGCATGCGGGCCAGCGTTGATGTGTGAGGCGTTAATGCCGATCAGGATGTTGTTTGTGGTGAATGCCGTGACAGTGCCTTCGAAAAGACCATATTTTTGAATAATGGCGTTTACGCTGCCAAATACCGTGTGGGTTGTTTTACTTGGATTGGCAGTGCCGGCAGGCATAACGCTTTCCTCTGTGTCTGGCTTTGCGCTGAAGATAGACACGGGGAAGTGCATCGTAAACTGTCAGAGTTGACAGTTGACAGCACCGCATTATCACGATCAACACCGGATCAAAACTGTGGGAGCGGGCTTGCTCGCGAAAGTAGTGTGTCAGGTAAATCAATCTTGAATGTCAGACCGTATTCGCGAGCAAGCCCGCTCCCACAAAGGTTCTTCAGCGAACACAACACTGGTGAATGACAGTTATTCCCTGTGGGAGCGGGCTTGCTCGCGAAAGCGGTGTGTCAGGTAAATCAATGTTGAATGTCAGACTGTATTCGCGAGCAAGCCCGCTCCCACAAAGGTTCTTCAGCGAACACAACTCTGGTGAATGACAGTTATTCCCTGTGGGAGCGGGCTTGCTCGCGAAAGCGATGTGTCAGGTAAATCAATGTTGAATGTCAGACTGTATTCGCGAGCAAGCCCGCTCCCACAAGGGTTCTCAGTGAACACAGCACTTGTGAATGACAGTTATCCCTTGTGGTGTGGGTCAGTCTTGCGGGTCGATGGTGTCCAGCACCCGGTTCACCGAGAGTTCGGCCAGCATGATGACTTGCTGGATACCGAGCAGGGTGTTGCGGTGAGTGCCGTCGACGAATCCGGCGAAGTCGCTGGCCATGACGCTGGCCGAGGCGAGGGACTCGCTGGCGTAGACCATCAGGGCTTCGGTGGTGGCGTCGGGGACGACCTGGAACAGGTGGCTGGGGGTGTGCGGAGGATTCGGTGTTGGCTTGAACATAAGGGGGCTACTCCATCGTGAGGTTATGGAGCTGCCACTTTCGTTTTCCAGACGAAGGGTGGCAGCCGTGCGCGGACTGGAAAAACCGGTCAAACCTCACCAAAACCCGGTAGACCCGAAGGTCTCCCGCGCACAGCCGCCATAACATTGCTAGCGGAAAAAAGCGCCGCAGTATGCCATGTGCTGAGGTGAGGTATCGATTCGGGTTTTCCAGACCCGGTCACTGATTCGTCAGTGACTCCCAAAGCCTATCCACTTCCCTTCCCACACAACAACCGTCAAAACACGTCGGAAACGTCCGAGAAAATTCGCAGTTTGTAGGACTGTCCGTAGCTCAATTCGCCAGTCGCGCGCCGGCCAGGCTTCCGCTCAATTCATACGCCGTCAATTCCGCCTGATGCGCCGCCAATATCTCCGGCAACGACCCGCGCAAGTACTCGACCCAGGTCTTGATCTTCGCGTCCAGGTACTGCCGTGACGGGTAGATCGCGTACAGGTTCAACTCCTGCGAGCGGTAGTTCGGCATCATCCGCACCAGCGTGCCGTTGCGCAGCCCTTCAATCGCCGCGTACACCGGCAACACGCCAACGCCCATGCCGCTGGTGATCGCGGTTTTCATCGCGTCGGCGGAGTTCACCAGAAACGGTGAGCTGTTAATGGTGACCATTTCCTGGCCTTCCGGACCATCGAACGTCCATTTTTCCAAAGGGATCACCGGGCTCACCAGACGCAGGCAGGCGTGGTTGAGCAGGTCGCTGGGTTTTTGTGCACAGCCGTTGGCTTTTACATAAGCCGGGGAGGCGCAAACGATGCTGTAGGTGATGCCCAGGCGCTGGGAGACGAAGCCCGAGTCCGCCAGTTCGCTGGCGAGCACGATGGACACGTCGTAGCCCTCGTCAAGCAGGTCCGGCACGCGGTTGGCCATGGTCAGGTCAAAGGTCACGTCCGGGTGGGTCTTGCGATAGCGGGCGATCGCGTCGATCACGAAGTGCTGGCCGATGCCGGTCATGGTGTGCACTTTCAGTTGCCCGGCGGGACGGGCGTGGGCGTCGCTGGCCTCGGCTTCGGCTTCTTCGACGTAGGCCAGGATCTGCTCACAACGCAACAAGTAGCGCTTGCCGGCTTCGGTCAGGGCGATGCGGCGGGTGGTGCGGTTGAGCAGGCGGGTTTGCAGGTGGGCTTCCAGGTTGGAAACCGCGCGCGAGACGTTGGCCGTGGTGGTGTCCAGTTGCACGGCGGCGGCGGTGAAACTGCCGGCCTCGGCCACGTAACTGAAGGCGCGCATGTTTTGCAAAGTGTCCATGGGGTGCTCTCGGGTTCGATGGCAAATTGTGACACGAAGTTACCGGGGCAGTGACCCCGACCAAGGGATTATCGCAGTAACGGTAACAAAGATTCACAGGATTCCCAGCTTATCGCCAACCAGGCCCACCCCTAGAATTGCGCCACCGCAGGAACATCAATACCTGTGGGAGCGAGCCTGCTCGCGAAGACGGAGTATCAGTCAACGTTGATGTTGGCTGACGAACCGCTTTCGCGAGCAGGCTCGCTCCCACAGGGGTCAGTGCCCGGTCCCACAATATTTCGTGCCTCCCCCCACCTTAGGAATTTGCAGCAGTGCCGCGTCGCATCAACAGAGCGCTCAAGACGCTCAGTGTTTTGGCTTTAACCCTGGCAATCAGCGGCTGCATCGGTACCGGAGGAATTGCCCCGCAGGGCAAGGCACTGGAGGCTGATTCACTGGCCACCGACGAAGCCATCCAGAACGCTGCACAGGACGCTCACTGGCCCACCGCGCAATGGTGGCAGGCCTATGGCGACCCGCAACTGAACCGCTGGATCGACCTCGCCGTGCAAGGCAGCCCGACCATGGCTATGGCCACCGCCCGGGTGCGCCAGGCCAAGTCCATGGCCGGCATCGCCGAGGCTGCCGAGTCGTTGCAGGTCAACGGTGAATCAACCCTCAAGCGCCACAACTGGCCGACGGATCAGTTCTACGGCCCCGGCGAACTTTCCAATACCACGACCTGGGACAACAACGCTTCGCTTGGCTTCAGCTATGCCCTCGACCTGTGGGGCCGCGAAAGCAACGCCACCGAGCGCGCCGTCGACATGGCGCACATGACCGCCGCCGAAGCGCGGCTGGCCCAGCTTGAATTACAGAACAACATCGTGCGCGCCTACATCGAACTGTCGCTGCATTACGCGCAACGGGACATCGTGCAGGCGACGCTGAAGCAACAACAGCAAATCCTCGACCTGGCGCAAAAACGCCTGAACGGCGGGATCGGCACGCATTTCGAAGTCAGCCAGGCCGAAACGCCACTGCCGGAAACCCATCGACAGATCGATGCCCTGGACGAAGAAATCGCCCTGAGCCGTAACCAACTCGCCGCGCTGGCCGGCAAAGGTCCGGGGGAGGGCGCGCAGTTGCAGCGGCCAACGTTGTCTTTAGGCGCCGCACTGAAACTGCCGTCATCGCTGCCCGCGCAATTGCTCGGCCAACGCCCGGACGTGGTCGCCAGCCGCTGGCAAGTCGCGGCCCAGGCCCGAGGCATCGATGTGGCCCACGCCGGTTTCTACCCCAATGTCGATCTGGTCGGCAGCCTCGGCTACATGGCCACGGGCGGCGGCGCACTGGAGTTTTTGACCGGCAAAAAACTCAACTACAGCGTCGGCCCGGCGATCTCGTTGCCGATTTTCGACGGCGGCCGCTTGCGCTCGGAACTGGGCGAAGCGTCCGCCGGGTATGACATCGCGGTAGCGAAGTACAACCAGACCCTGGTCAATGCGCTGAAGAACATCTCCGACCAGTTGATCCGCCGCGAGTCGATGGACAAGCAACAAACCTTCGCCGCTGAGTCCGTGGCCACGGCGCAGAAGACCTACGACATCGCGATGATCGCCTACCAGCGTGGGCTCACGGATTACCTCAACGTGCTCAATGCCCAGACGTTGTTGTTCAAGCAGCAGCAGGTTCAGCAGCAAGTGCAGGCGGCGCGGTTGAGTGCGCATGCGGAATTGGTGACGGCGTTGGGTGGTGGGCTGGGTGCTGGCGGTGATGTGCCGACAGACAGCCAGACCCAGGCCCCGAAAACCCCGGCGCTTCTGAAGTGAACCCAAAACCTGTGGGAGCGGGCTTGCTCGCGAATGCGGCGTGTCAGGCAATGCAGATGCTGACTGACACACCGCTTTCGCGAGCAAGCCCGCTCCCACAGGGTCCCGGCCCGACTGAAATATCAATGAGCAGGATTCGATGACTCCCTTGCCCGCACCGCTGCGCTGGCTGTATTCCCTCGAATGGCGCCGTGGCTTCTACGATTGGGCACGCAGCGACGGCGTGACCTGGGTCTACATTTTCAAGGTGCTGCTCGCGGCATTCCTGACCCTGTGGCTGGCTATGCGCCTGGAATTGCCGCAACCGCGCACGGCGATGATCACCGTGTTTATCGTCATGCAACCGCAAAGCGGTCATGTGTTGGCCAAGAGTTTTTATCGTTTCCTCGGCACCCTCGCCGGGTCGGCGGTGATGGTGTTGCTGATCGCGTTGTTTGCGCAGAACACCGAACTGTTCCTCGGCTCATTGGCGATCTGGGTTGGCCTGTGCACGGCGGGCGCGGCGCGCTATCGCAACTTCCGCGCCTACGGTTTTGTGCTCGCCGGCTACACCGCAGCGATGGTCGGTTTGCCGGCGTTGGCGCACCCGGACGGCGCATTCATGGCCGCGGTCTGGCGGGTGCTGGAAATCTCGTTGGGGATTATTTGCTCGACTCTGATCAGCGCCGCGATCCTGCCGCAATCCGCCAGCGCCGCGATGCGCAACGCCTTGTATCAGCGCTTCGGCGTGTTCGCGTTGTTCGTCACCGATGGCTTGCGCGGTCGCAGCAAACGCGAGGCTTTTGAGGCGAGCAACGTGCGATTCATCGCCGAAGCGGTGGGTCTGGAAGGCTTGCGCAGCGTGACGGTGTTCGAAGACCCGCACATGCGCCGGCGCAACGGTCGGCTCAGTCGCTTGAACAGCGAATTCATGAGCATCACCACGCGCTTCAACGCCTTGCACCAATTGCTTGAACGCCTGCGCATCAGTGAGGCGGATCACGTCGTCGCGGCGATCAAACCCGGTTTGCAGGACCTCGCCGAATTGCTCGACGGCTTCAGCGGTCGGGCATTGACCGATGCCGATGCGGCGCGCCTGGTCACGGCGTTGACCGCGTACAAGGAAGGCTTGCCGGCGCGGGTGCGCAGCCTGCGGGCGACCTTCCAGGAGAGCGACCCGAGCGACGCCGAGCAGCTGGATTTCCACACCGCGTACGAATTGCTCTATCGCTTCGTCGACGACCTGCACAGTTATGCACAGACCCACGCATCGCTAGCGGATCACAGTCACGCCCGTGAGCAATGGGACGAACCGTTCACCCCGCAAACCAACTGGCTGGCGTCGGCGGCGTCGGGGATTCGCGCGGCGTTTATTCTGGTGGTGCTCGGCAGTTATTGGGTCGCCACCGCGTGGCCGAGCGGGGCGACGATGACGTTGATTGCCGCTGCCACCGTGGGCCTTTCCGCAGCGACGCCGAACCCGAAACGCATGGCGTTCCAGATGGCCTGCGGCACGTTGCTTGGCGCGCTGATTGGCTTCGTCGAGATGTTTTTCATCTTCCCGTGGATCGATGGTTTTCCGTTGCTGTGCGTGATGCTCGCGCCGGTGATCGTGCTCGGTTCGTTCCTCGCCTCGCGCCCGCAATACGCCGGGGTCGGCCTCGGGTTGCTGATCTTCTTCAGCACCGGTTCGGTGCCGGACAACCTCACGGTCTACAACCCCTACACCTTTATCAACGACTACATCGCCATGGTCCTCGGCATGCTGGTGTGCGCCGCCGCCGGGGCGATCATCCTGCCGCCCAACAGCCGCTGGTTGTGGCGTCGGCTGGAGCAGGATTTGCGCGAGCAAGTGGTGTACGCGATCAGCGGCAAGCTCAAGGGCCTGGGGTCGAGTTTTGAAAGTCGTACCCGGGATTTGCTGCACCAGGCGTATGGCCTGGCGGTAGGTTCGCCACATGTGCAGCGCGACTTGCTGCGCTGGATGTTCGTGGTGCTGGAAGTCGGCCACGCGATCATCGAGTTGCGCAAGGAACAGGCGATCTTGCCGGTGCACCCGGCGTATGCCGAATCCCAGCCGTGGCGCCAGGCGATCCGGGTGATGGGGCGTTCGCTGGTACGGCTGTTTTTGCAGCCGAGCCAGAGCAATCTCGAACGCGGCTTGATCGCTGTGGACCATGCGATCAGCCGTGTGCAAGCCACCGACGAACCGTTCGCCCCGCACTTCGATACCTCGGCGTTGCGTCGGGTGAAGAGCTATCTGCACTTCATCCGCACCTCGTTGCTGGACCCCCAATCGCCGCTATCCGGCTACATAAAAGCTACGGCCAAAGGAGTTGAACATGCCGCGTGAAATCGCCTTCCACGGCGTGTACATGCCGACCATGACCCTGATGTTTTTCATCGCCGCCGCGCTGGCCTGGGCGCTGGACCGGTTCTTGTCCGGGTTCGATCTGTACCGTTTTTTCTGGCACCCGGCGTTGCTGCGCCTAAGCCTGTTTACCTGTCTGTTCGGCGCCCTGGCGCTGACTGTCTACCGTTGAGAACGTACTGATGAAAAAGCTTTTCAGCCTGCTCGCGACCCTGTTGGTACTGGCCCTCGCGATATGGATCGGCCGGACCCTGTGGGTGCATTACATGGACACGCCGTGGACCCGCGACGGTCGCGTGCGCGCCGACATCATCAACGTCGCCGCCGACGTCACCGGCGCCGTGGTGGACGTGCCGGTGCGTGATAACCAGTTGGTGAAGAAGGGCGATTTGCTGATGCAAATTGATCCCGAGCACTACCGCATCGCCGTGAAACAGGCGCAGTCGCTGGTGGCTTCGCGCAAGGCCACGTGGGAGATGCGCAAGGTCAACGCCCATCGCCGCGCCGACATGGACGCGCTGGTGATCTCCAAGGAAAACCGCGACGACGCCAGCAACATCGCCGACTCCGCCCTAGCCGATTACCAGCACGCCCAGGCACAACTGGAAGCCGCCGAACTCAACCTCAAACGCACCGAAGTGCGCGCCGCCGTGGACGGTTATGTGACCAACCTCAACGTGCATCGCGGCGACTACGCACGCATCGGCGAAGCGAAAATGGCCGTGGTCGATATGAACTCGTTCTGGGTCTATGGCTTCTTTGAAGAAACCAAATTGCCGCATGTGCGCGTGGGCGATAAAGCCGACATGCAGTTGATGAGCGGCGAGGTTTTGAAGGGGCATGTAGAGAGCATTTCGCGGGGGATCTACGACCGGGATAACCCGGAAAGTCGCGAGCTGATTGCCGATGTGAACCCGACGTTCAATTGGGTGCGCCTGGCGCAACGGGTGCCGGTGCGGATTCACATTGATGAAGTGCCGGAGGGTGTGCTGTTGGCGGCGGGGATTACCTGCACTGTGGTGGTGAAACAAGAGGGCGGCGAATAACCCCTGTGGCGAGGGAGCTTGCTCCCGCTGGGCTGCGTAGCAGCCCCAAAACCGTTATCCCGATTCTGTCAGGCACTCCGCTTATTTAGCGTTGGCGACTGCTTCGCAGTCGAACGGGAGCAAGCTCCCTCGCCACAAAGGTTTGGTGTTAACCCTGACAGAGCGTTTCGTGCAAATGCCGCCAAACCACCTTGCCTGATTCGAGCCTCTCGAACACCACCGTCGACCGCCGATCCGAGTGCAACCCTGTCGCATCGGTCTGTTGCTCGCGATAACTCACCGTCGCGCCGCGTTCATGCAGGGCAATCCCGCACATCTCGCTGAGTTCGATTTTGAACCCGGTCTTCTGCCCCCCCGCCATCCGAAACAACCCCCGCAACGCCTCCAGATCCAGCACCCGGCCCAGTGGTGAGACCATGGAAAACTGCGGTGAAAATCGCGCCAGCAAACGTTCCAGTGCAGCTTCGTCTTGTTCAGTGGCGAACCATTTTTCGATGGCCACGTGGGCCTGGATTACTTCGTCAAAGTAGTCGGTGTAGTCAGTCATGCGGATTTTTCCTGAAGGGGCGGTGGGGTGAGCAAAGCGAGGATTTTCGTCGTATCGAGGCGCAGGACGGCGGCCATTGGCATCACGGTCAGCAGTGCTGCCGCGAGGAAGCAATCGTTGAAGCCTTGAGCGCCCAACGCGCCGAGTAACGAACTCAACAGCGCCGCGCCGAGGCAGAAACCGAGTTGGCGATTGATGTTCCACAGGGCGCTGGCGTGGCCCATTTTTTCAGGCGCGATGCCGACGAACGCCAAGGTCTGGGCGGTGACGCTGCACAGGCTGCCACCCAGGCCCATCACGGCGTAGGCGATGATCAGCAACGGGCCGACGGGCTGTGCGATGCGTGTCAGCAACAGGATGCCCAGGCACTGCAACAGCATGCCGGTGATCAGTAACGGTTTGGGGCCGATGCGGTTGAAGGTGCGTTTGCCCAACAGGATCGCCACCCCCGAGCCCGCCGCCCACGGCAACATCAACGCGCCGATTTGCGCCGCGCCGAGACCGAGGTTGTGCAGGTACAACACGGCAATCAGGTGGGTGCCAGTAAAGATGCCGGGCACACAGAGGTAGATCAGCATCGCTGTGCGTAGTGATGGATTTCTGATCAGTTGCAGGTCGAGGATTGCCGCGGGTTTTGCCCAGCCGTCGTGCAGGTACAACACCGCCATTGCCGCGCTTGATGTCAGACCGAGCACGCCGAAAAGGCGCGTGTCGGGCTCGCTCAACAGGCTCAGGGCAATCAGCAGCAGACTCAGGGCCGAGACCGCGAACAGTAAGCCGCGAGCATCGAGTGTCGGGCGTTCGCTGGAGGCTTGATCGGGTTTCAACCACAGCGCGGCGAGGCCCAATGCGAGCAACGCGACCGGCACATTCAGGTAGAAAATCCAGCGCCAGGACAACGCCTCGACGATCAACCCGCCGGCCGCCGGCGACAGCGCGGGCACCATCAGCGCCACCAGCAACACCACCCCGGTGAAATGCGCACGCCGGGCCGGAGGAAACTGTCGATAGGCCAGGGCCTGGCCAACCGGGAGCAGCAGCCCGCCACCGAGCCCTTGCAGCAATCGCCAGCCGATCAGGCTTTCAATCGATCCTGCCTGCGCCACCAATGCCGAAGCGATCCCGAATAGCAGCAGCGAACCGATGATCAGCCGCCGCTCACCGAGCCGTGCCGCCAGCCACACGCTCATCGGAATGATCAGCGTCAGCCCGAGCATGTAGGCGTTGCTGATCCACGCCAGTTCCGTCACCGACGCACGCAGTTCCCGGGCGATGTCGGGGTAGGCGATGGTGGCGACGAACATGTTCAGCAGGTCGAGGGCGAACCCCAATAAATACACCAGCGCGACTTTCGAGCGATAGGCCATGGCCACTTTCCCTGTAATGAGAGGTGCAGGGTAGAGCGCTGGCGACGTTAGGAAAACGCTGCTTTGACTGCTAGTTTGTCAAAATTATTTTGACAAGGGAGCGCCGCGAGCATGGTCAGCCTGGACCGTTTTGACACTTTCAAAGCCGTGGTCGAGGCCGGGTCGTTAACCGCTGCGGCCGATACGTTGGGGCAAACCCGCGCGGTGGTGAGTTTCAACCTCAAGCGTCTGGAGGAAGAGCTGGGCGTGACCTTGCTGACCCGCAGCACCCGCCAATTGGCCCTGACCGATGCCGGCGAACGTTTTTATCGACGCTGTTTGCGCACCCTGGACGAGGCCCAACTGGCGATCGAGGAGGCCCGTTCCGAGCATTCGCAGCTCAAGGGTACGTTGCGGATTACCACCACGGTGGAGTTTGCCCTGGCTCAGGTGGTGCCCGCATTGGGGGTGTTTCGTGAGCAGCATCCGCAGCTGAACATTCACTTATCTACATCCTCGACTCACGCCGATCTGATTTCCGAGCGTTTTGACGTGGCGATTCGCCTGGGGCGCATGCTTGATTCCAACCTGCGAGCGGTGCAGTTGTCGACGTTCGAGATTTTTGCGGTGGCGGCGCCGGTGTTGGTCGAGCGTTTCGGGACGGTCGATACACTGGCGGCATTGGAGTCGCTGCCGACGCTGGGGCATGGGCGAGTGCCTGAACTGACGGTGAACGACCCGGTCGGGACTGAGTATCTGTACCAGCCGAAACCGGGGAAAACCGCGATTGTCGCCGACAACTCGGCGACGCTGCGGGCCTTTGCGTTGTCCGGGCAGGGCGTGGCGATTTTGCCGCAGTGGCTGATTCAGGAGGATCTGGAGGCGGGGCGGTTACAGCGCTTGCTGGCGGACCATCGATTCGCTCAGCAAGGGGTGTATGCGTTGTACCCGGACACCCGGCATCTGCCGCTGAAGGTGCGGGCGTTTATTGATTTTATGAAGGGGTGGGGTTGAGGATTTGTGGTGATTGTCAGGGCGCCTTCGCGAGCAAGCCCGCTCCCACAGGAGGAACGCATTCCAAATGTGGGAGCGGGCTTGCTCGCGAAGGCGTCGACTCGGTCTTAAAGTTGCCCCCGCAACCCAAACCGTTTCATCAGCCCCGACTCCAATAACCCTTTAGGCAACAACCCCGCCAACAACGGCAACGCCCGGCTGCCATTGCCCAGGCGCAGCAGCCGCGGCGGTTTGCTTTGCTGCACAGCCTTGAGCAAACCGGTGGCAAATTCGCTGGCCGGGGTCGGGTTGTCCTGGGACGCCTTGGCCCGCGCTCGAATACCCTCGCGCAACGGAAACCACGGCGATTGTTCGGTGATCAGTTGTTCGGCTTCATGCCCGGCATTCTTGGCAAAACTGGTGTTGATGGCGCCGGGCTGGACTTCCATCACACGGATGCCGAAAGGTGCCAGTTCCATACGCAACGCATCGCTCAAGGCATGCACCGCGGCTTTCGAGGCGCAATAGGCGCCGGCGAACGGCGTGACCAGCACGCCGGACACGCTGCCGATGTTCACCACCAGACCCTTGGCCCGGCGTAACACCGGGAACAACGCCTGGGTGACGCCGACCAGCGCGAACACATTGGTTTCGAACTGGCGCTGCATCGCCGGCACGCCGCCATCGAGCAGCGGTCCCATGGCGCCATAACCGGCGTTGTTGATCAGCACATCGAGGCCGCCATGTTGATGGTTGATGCGCTCGCTCAGCTGTTGGAGTGCGGCGCCATCGTTGACGTCCAGTTGCACCGCCGTGAACCCGGCCGCCGCCAGGACGGCCACGTCTTCAGCCTTGCGGGCACTGGCCCAGACTTCGTAGCCAGCGGTTTTGAACACGTCGGCCAGGGCGCGGCCGATGCCGCTGGAACAACCGGTAATCAACGCAACGGGCATGGCGCGGTCCTTGTGCAATAAGAAGTGGGGATCAGTCGGAGAAACTACCCTGCAATCGCTCGGCGCGAAACTCCAGGGTTTGCGGGCGATAACCGGGACGCAGCGGTGGCAGCGGCAAGCAGTCTTCCCAATTGGCGCCGGCCTGCAACTCACCGGGGCCGCGATAACGCGGGGCGGCGTATTGATTGTCGGCCAGGTTGACCGTGTCGCCGGGCGCGTAAGCGGCGATGCGCCAGCGCAATTCGGTGAGCGGAACGTCGTTGCCATTGTTCATCGTTAACTGCAACGGACGGTCCGCCGGGCACTGTTCCGGCGCGTAGGTGATGCGCAATTCAAGGCGCGCCAGTTGCTTGACCTCGCGGTTGTCCAGCCAGATCACCCATGTGGCGACCAGGCCCAAACCCACGGCGGCAGCCACGGACACCGGCAAGGCTTTGGCCGGGTAGCGCAGCAACAGGATCAGCCAGGTGATGACCAGCAGGACGCCGATGAACATGTCGCACAACCTCGGGAAGGGAGAAGGTCATCCTACCTAAGCGCGGGTGCGGTTGGCGATGGCCAAGCGCAGCTTACCGTTTGTCCACCCTGTAATTTCTGACAGTAGCCAACTATTCCGTCGCCAGTATTAGATGGACGGACTGTTCAAGGACGGCCCGTCAATGTCGACCACATTGTCTGTCCACCGCCATACCCCGACCGTGACGGCCCTGGACTCGCGGGGGCTAAAGGTTCGCACGGTGGGTTACTGGCGCGACGAGGGCAGCCGGCTCGCGCAGGCCCGGATTGATCGCACGATGCGCGACCCGCTCGGGCGAGTGGTTGCACAGTGGGACCCGCGTTTATGGGGGACGGCGCAGGCTAATCTGGCGACGGTGTATTCGCTTTCCGCCAAGGTGCTCGGTACGGACAGTGTCGATGCCGGATGGCGGTTGGGTCTATGGGGGGAGGGCGAACAGCAACTGGAACAATGGGACGGGCGGGGTACTCGACGACAGACTCGCTATGACGAACAGTGGCGGCCGGTTGCGGTGTTCGAGAACGGCGAGTGTACGGAGCAGTTGGCTTATGGGGATAAGTCGCTCAGTGACCGCAATCAGTGCGGGCGATTGGTTCGTCACGATGATCCGGCGGGCGTTTTGCTGTTCCATGACTACGGGTTGACCGGCGCGGTACTGAAGCAAGAACGCCGCTTCACCCACGAGCCAGATCCGGGCGCCGCGACGCAGTGGCGGTTGACCCCGCTGGGTGACGTACATGCCCAGATAGATGCCCAGGGAAACGAACAGCGATTCAGTCAGACGTGCAACGGCCAGTTGCGCGCGGTGGATTTGCGCCTGAGCGGCACCACTGAATGGCTGCCGATGGTCAGCGCCATCTCCTACAGCGCCCACGGTCAGGTCGAAAAGGAAGTGGCGGGTAATGGCGTGGTCACTGTCCTTGAGTACACCGCCGAAGACGCACGACTGAAGCGTTTGTTATCCCGACCAGGACAAGAAGGTCCGTTGCAGGACCTGCGTTACGCCTACGATCCACTCGGCAATGTGCTGAGCATCGAAGACGCGGTGCTGCCGATCCGTTACTTCGCCAATCAGCGCATCGAGCCGATCAATCGCTATGCCTATGACAGTCTGTCGCAACTGATTGAGGCCACCGGTTGGGAGGCCGGCACCGTCAGGCAGGGGCCCTTTTCCGAGTATTCGGAAAGTCTCGCCAACTACCGCCAGACCTATCGCTACGACGACGGCAACAACCTGCTCGAATTGATCCACATCGGCGCGCAAAACCCTGGCCATCGGCTGGTCGCTGCCGCGTACAGCAATCGGTGCCTGCCCGTACGCGATGGCATGGAACCGGGTGAAGAAGACTTTCGTAGCGGGTTCGACGCCAACGGCAATTTGCTGAACCTGCAACCGGGTCAGGCGTTGAGTTGGGACCTGCGTAATCAGCTTCGCGAAGTGCGCCCGGTGGCGCGCGACTCCGGTCCCGATGATTGCGAACGCTACATCTACGATGCCGAGGGCATGCGTGTGCGCAAGATTCGCTCACTGCAAACCAGCGCCCGAACCAACATCCTCGAAACCCGATACTTGCCGGGTCTGGAAATCCGCACCCATAGCGGCACCGGCGAAGAACTGCATGTGATCGATGTCCAGACCGGGCGCGGTAGCGTGCGGGTGTTGCATTGGGCGGCGGGGCGCCCGACGCAGATTGCTGATAATCAACAGCGCTACAGCCTGACGGATCATCTGGGGTCCAGCACTCTGGAGCTGGATCAGGATGCCAACATCATCACGCAGGAACGCTATTACCCGTTTGGCGGCACGGCCTGGTCGAACGACGAGTCGGTTCAGGTCAGTTACAAGACTGTGCGGTATTCGGGCAAGGAACGGGATGCGACGGGGCTTTATTACTATGGGTTCAGGTATTACGTGCCGTGGTTGCAGCGGTGGTTGAGCCCTGATCCGGCGGGGAAAGTGGACGGGCTGAATTTTTTTTCAATGGTCACTAACAACCCAACCAGCAAAATGGATGCCTATGGATTGGTGGGCGAAAGATGGCGTCGTGCCCGAGAGCTACTTTTTCCGGAGACGCGACCTGCTGCGCTGATTCATCCAATGTTGGGCAGTAAGCGCCTGGTGGAATATGCGGCGGAAAATACCTCTGATCCGTCACGTATAACGCCCAACTCGCGACAATACCGAGGGGTGCAATATATGGGGCAAGAAGAGCGGCAGTCCCATACCGTCACGATAAGGAATAAACGGATTTATTCAACATCGCTCGAGGGCGAGAGTGTGCCTTTAACTTCCTCGGCAGATGTGATGCTTCGAGGCCGGTCGGTTACAAGAGAAACACCCAAAACCACCAACGCGCATAGTTGGAAACGTACGCAAATGGCTTATGTATTGGGCTGGAACGCGGACTCACCTAACGAAAAGCAACTCTTGATTTACAAGAGCAAGGACAATGAAATTCATCACAGCAGTGGTTTTGGTGGCGGTAGGGTTTTGGATGCAGGATTGATGACCCTTTATCAGGGGCGTATCGCGTTTATCGAAAACAAAAGCGGCCATTACCGACCCAACATGGAACAAAAAATCAATACGTTACATTTTCTTCAGCAATCAGGCATGGACCTTTCAGATACGTTTTTATCGGATTTTATTCCGATGATACCAACGGACCCTGCGGATCCGCACTCTGCTCGGGTTCCATACTTTGACGGGGAGGAAATCTTTCGAGCGGATGATTTTTATAAAAAAAGAGGCCAAGGCAATATTTCCAAAGCCCCGGATTACGATCCTGATAATCCCAGGATTTTTACCGGACAAACACAAGTGTATTGGCCGGGTCGCTAGATTAAAAAAAAGCCCCCGACCAACCCGCTGCGGATAGGGAAAAACGCAGCGGGCTGGACGGGGGCTTTCAGTTTTACAGATCAATCACTGCGCGATGGTTTTCACCGACACGCCGCGTTCGATCGGGGTGGAGCGACCGTAGATATCTTCGAACCGCTCGATATCGTCTTCACCCAGATAGCTGCCCGATTGCACTTCGATGATCTCGAGTGGAATCTTGCCCGGGTTGCGCAGACGGTGCACCGAGGCGATCGGGATGTAGGTCGACTGGTTCTCGCAAAGCAGGAACACGTTCTCGTCGCAGGTCACTTCAGCGGTGCCGCTGACCACGATCCAGTGTTCGGCGCGGTGGTGGTGCATTTGCAACGACAGGCACGCGCCCGGCTTGACCGAGATGTGCTTGACCTGGAAGCGGCCGCCCATGTCCACCGAGTCGTAGGAGCCCCACGGACGATAGACTTCGCAGTGGTTCTGGGTTTCGCTGCGGCCCTGCTCGTTGAGGGTGTTCACCATTTGTTTCACGCCTTGGACCGAGTCCTTGTGGGCGATCATCATGGCGTCCTTGGTTTCGACGACCACGATGTTTTCCAGGCCGATCACCGACACCAGTTTGCCGTTGCCGTGGATCATGCAGTTCTTGCTGTCCTGGATGACCACGTCGCCTTTGGATACGTTGCCATTGGCGTCTTTTTCATTCACTTCCCACAACGACGCCCAGCAACCGACATCGCTCCAGCCAGCGGTCAACGGCACGACGCAGGCGCGCTGGGTTTTTTCCATCACGGCGTAGTCGATGGAGTTGTCCGGGCAGCAGGCGAAAGTAGCTTCGTCGAAAGTGATGGTGTCGGCATCTTGCTCGCTGCGCTCAAGGGTCAGCAGGCAAGTGTCGTAGATGTCCGGATCGTGCTTTTTCAGTTCTTCGAGGAAACGGCTGGCGCGGAACAGGAACATGCCGCTGTTCCAGAAATAACCGCCGGATTCGACGTATTCGGTGGCGCGCTTGACGTCAGGTTTTTCGACGAAGTGCGAGACACGGCTGACGCCTTCAGGCAGCAGCGAATCATTGGTCGACTTGATGTAGCCGTAGCCGGTTTCCGGTTTGGTGGCCGGTACGCCGAACAGCACCATTTCGCCGTTTTCCGCCGCGACGGTGGCCAGGGCCAGCGCGCGTTGCAGGGCTTTCTGATCTTCCAGTACGTGGTCGGCTGGCAGCACCAGCATCAACTCGTCGCGACCTTCATTGACCAGCATCATCGCGGTCAAGGCCACGGCCGGTGCGGTGTTGCGGCCGAAGGGTTCCATCAGGATGCGCTGCACTTCGAGTTTGCGAGTGCTCAACTGCTCGTTGACGATGAAGCGGTGGTCCTTGTTGCAGACCACGATCGGGGTGTCCATGCCTTCGAACACCAGGCGTTCCAGGGTTTGCTGGAACAGGGTGTGTTCGCCGGTCAAGGCCAGGAACTGTTTAGGAAACTGTTTGCGCGAAAGCGGCCAAAGACGTGAGCCGCTACCACCTGACAAGATTACCGGAATCATGTTGTTACTCCTTAAAATCGATTGGTTAGAGCTACTGCGTTCTGTCGTTTCACTCTTGTTCTTATTCCGTATCCCGACTGGCGCTGTGGTTCAGTGTGGGAGCGAGCCTGCTCGCGAAGGCGGCGTATCAGTCGACATCGATGTTGAATGTCAGACCGCTTTCGCGAGCAGGCTCGCTCCCACAGGGGAACCTAGTCAGTCAGGCAAAATGATTAGCGCGTCGAAACCGGACGTTTCACCCACACTGGCGACAGGCTGCTGCCTTTGCCGGTGACGTACAGCACGGCGGCTTCACCGCGTTCCAGGGCAACCGGTTTTACGTCGCCGACTTTGGTGGCGCCGTCATACAGGGCCAGGCTGACTTTGACCGGGTTGATTTCGCGCTCGCCACGACCCTTGGCCGCCACGGACGGAACCACTTCGGTCTTGCCATCGGCGGTTTTCAGGGTCAGGGCCTTGTCGCTCAGGTTCTGCACGCGAACCAGGGACTTCTGCTTGTTCTTGAACGGCGGCTCTTCGATCAGTTGTGGCGCGCCGCTGGCGTTGTTGACCAGGGTGTAATAGTGGTCGCCGGCGAGTTTGACCGGCAGGGTCTGGCTGCCGACCTTGGCGCTGTAGTCGCCGCCCGGCATGAAGCTGAAGTCGCTGCTGGCCAGTGGCGCAACATCGCTCAGGTTGGTGGTGCCGACGGTGGCGCTGACTTCAGCGTTACCGGCGTTGTAGATCCGTACGAAGGACGAGCCTTTCGGTGCGGTCGGGCCGTAGAGTGCAGCGTCGCCAGCGAAGGCGGACATCGACAGAACGCTCATGCCTGCAACGAGTGCGAAGGTCTTGGCGAGACGGCGAGGAGTAGTAGTGAAAGTCATGGTAGTACCTCTCTCTTTCAGTTTTGCGCCCGGTCGGGCGTCTCGGATTTAGTGTTTGCGGCTACGTTTTGTTGGCGCACGCCAGCTTCTTTGAGCTCTGCGACCCACTGCGGGTCGGCGTCACCGATTTCGTTGTTCACAGGCAGATAACGTTCAGGAAATTCCCAGATCAGCACCTGTGGCGGGCTGTTCTTGAAGGCATCGCTTTTCAGGTAGCTGAGCATCGGCAGGATCGGGCCGTGGCCGTCTTCGGCGTAATTGACCACGTCGCTTTTCAGCGCTTGCTTCAGCGCACCGACGAAGTTCCAGTTCGGGTTGGCGCTGTAGCTGGTGCCGATCAAGGCCACCGGCACTTCGTTGTTGGCGAACAGGGCGTCATCAGCGGCAGGCTGGTCGTCAGCCGCCACGGTGTTGCGCTTCTGCAGCGGCTCGGTGGCCGGCATCAGGTTTTCGAACAGCGGGTCCAGCGGCAGGAACAGTCGCAGGTCGCCTTTATGAGTGACTTTTTCCGCCGGCGTCGTGACGAACTTTTGTGGTTCGCCGCTCAGCGGGGTTTTCTCGGCAATGGTCTTGGCCAGGGTTTCGGCGGCGATTTGCGCGCCTTCCGGGGTCCAGTGAGTGTCGGTGCGCAGGAACACTTGCTCACCGTTCAGCTTGGCCTGATTGAACGGGCCGAGCAGGTCGGGGGCGAGGATCTTGTCGGCCGCCACACGAGCGTGGAAGTCTTCATAGAGATTGGCGTGAATGCTCGAAGGCTTCACTTCTCCCAGGTGTTCCGGGTAGAGGCGAACCTTGGCCGGGACAATCGCCATCACCAGTTTCACGCCCTTGGCTTTCAACTGTTGGCGTACGCCTTCTACGAGCGCGTAGTTGCCTTGAAGGTTCAGTTCTTCGTTGACGATCGGGTTGAATTCTTCATCGCTGTACAACCATTGATCGCGACCGAGCACGACGCCCGGACGACCTTCGTTGAACAGTTTGAAATCCAGCGCGGCCCAGAGGTTGGTGCCCAGGCGCTTGATCGGGAACTCGGCGTCGTAGTGCGTCTCCACGGCTTTGGTCCAACGGCCATTGAGCACGGTGGTTTCGGCACTGGTGCTGAACCCGAAGAAGCTGCGCGTGGACCACAGGCCCAGGACTAACAGCGTCACCAGGAACAGGGCGATGTAGAGAATGCGTAATGAGCGGGTCATGGTCAGATCCCTCAGAACTGGAAGTAAAGGAACGGCGAGAAGCTTTGCGCCGAGAGTTTGAAAATCGAGGCGATGAACAACACCAGCACCAGCGTGCGCATCAGGTAGCGCGGCCAGTCAGCGGACCAGTAGGCCGGTTGCACGGTGGCTTCAACGCCCACGGTGTAGCCCGGCTGATGGATGCTGCCCGGGTTGTCGCCCGGTACGGCTTTGATCATTCCTGGGGTTGCGGTGGCCGGGCCATCGGCCTCGACGTTGACCACAGGCTTGGTTTTTTCCGGCGGACGATTGGTGTAGAAGTCGCGGATGCCGAAGAACGCCAGGGTCATGTAAGCCACCACCAGGGTCGCCACTTGCAGGCCGGTGAGGCTGGCCTGGTTGAGTTCCGACAGCGACCATTCGCCGAAGCTGAACATCGCGCCGTACATGCGACCGGCAACGTGCAGGTTTTCCGAGCGGAAGATCACCCAGCCCATCACCACCAGCAGGAACGTCAGTGCCCAGCGGATCGGATTGATGCTGCGTGGCGAAGTGTTCAGGCCCAGGGCCTTCTCGATTGCCAGCCACATGCCGTGCCATGCACCCCAGACGATGTAGGTGATGTTCGCGCCGTGCCACAGACCACCGAGCAGCATGGTCAGGAACAGGTTGCGATAGGTCATCAGCGTGCCTTTGCGGTTACCGCCGAGCGTGATGTACAGGTAGTCACGCAACCAGGTGGACAGGCTGATGTGCCAGCGACGCCAGAACTCGGTGATCGACTGGCTGATGTACGGCTGCTTGAAGTTTTCCATGAAGCGGAAACCCATCATCAAGCCCAGGCCGATGGCCATGTCGCTGTAGCCGGAGAAGTCGAAATACAGTTGCGCGGTGTAGGCCAGGGCGCCGAGCCAGGCGTCACCGGTGGTCGGGGCTTGCAGGGCGAAGCAATGATCCGCCACCACCGCGAGGGTGTCGGCGATGAACACTTTCTTGATGAAACCCTGCATGAACCGCGTGGCACCTTCGGAGAACTTGTCGAGGGTGTGGGTGCGGTTGTTGAACTGGTCGGCGAGGTCGCGAAAGCGCAAGACCGGACCGGCAATCAGGTGCGGGAAGATCGCCACGAATGCGGCAAAGTCGATCAGGTTGCGGGTGGCCGGGGTATCACCGCGGTAGACGTCGATGATGTAGCTGATGGACTCGAAGATGTAGAACGAGATCCCGATCGGCAACAGCACGTGGGTCAGGATGAACGGCGACAGACCGACCGAAGTCATCATCGCGTTGATGCTGTCGACGCCGAAGTTGGCGTACTTGAAGTAGCCGAGAATGCACAGGTCGACGGCCACGCCCAGGAGCAACCAGCGCTGGGCCGGTTTGGTCCGAACGCCTGCTGCACCGACTTTGAGGCCGATCCAGTAGTTCCACAGCGTGACGGCGGCGAACAGCGCAAGAAAGTCCACGCGCCACCAGGCATAGAACACATAGCTGGCGATCAGCAGCAGCAGGTTGCGATAGCGTATTCCGCTCAAGTAGTACATGCCGAGAAAGATCGGCAGGAACAAAAACAGGAATACGTTGGATGAAAATACCATCCCGGTCTCTCCATGTTTAACCAACAGTCAAGGGCCAACGGCCCCCCCAAACCCCCCACGAAAAAACGGGGGCATACAACTCAACTCACGTCTTGCACTAAACCTGTGGGAGCGGGCTTGCTCGCGAAAGCGGTGTGTCAGTCGACATCATTGGTGAATGTCAGACCGCATTCGCGAGCAAGCCCGCTCCCACAAGGGGGAGAGTGCTAGCTCCCCTTGTTGCCTTTTTCATTGGCCGGGTCGTAGACCTTGGTCAAATCCCCGCCGAGGCGGAAGGTTTTGAACGGCTGCATCTTGTGCTTCTGCGCCAGCACATCCGGCGAGCAGGTGTAGAGCGTGCAGAACGGTTCAAGCCAGGCGAATTTCGAATCGACCTTGAGGTCTTTCATGTCCTGTTCCTTGCCGTTCTTTTTCTCGAATTCTTCCGGATCTTTCACACCGGACAGCACTCGATCACCCAGGCGTTTCAGCGCGCCGTTGTTTTCCTGACGCAAATCCACACCGTTGACCAACGCAAAACTGGCGATCATCGACAGCGGCGGCAGGGCGTAGTTGTGATAGGAGAGGGCACGTTGCTGGCGCTTGAGTTCGTTCGGCAGGAAGCCATCGGCGTCAATCTGATTGGCGCCGACTTTGTATTCCTTCACCGACCAGTCGAACAAATCGCGACGGTTGGTGGCGATGGACGTTGCCATCACCGACCAGGCGGACCAGTACGAGTGGTTGTTGGTTTTGTCGAGCGGCAGGTTGTCCCAATCGCTGACTACCTGGTCTGCCATTTTGCTGAACCAGGCTTCGATCAACTGCGACTCTTGCTGGTGATTGGCCAACGGATGCGAGTCGGAGAATTTCAGGCGAATGTACGCCGAGGCCATGCTGCCCAAGGCCCATTTGCGCATCGATTTGCCGGTGTGGTTGAAGTCCTTGGACATCAAGGCATCGGCCTTGGCCCAGGCCGTCAGCCAGTTGAGCGTGCATTCGAGTTGTTCCGGGCGACCGTCACGCATGTACTGCATCACGCGCTTGCTGGTGCCGCGTTCCAGTTTGGTGATGTCGGCGGTGGTGTCGCGGAAGGCTTTTTCCGACTGCACGTTCAGGGTCGAACGGGCCTTGTCGGAACCTTCGTATTTACTGCGAAACTGCAGGGCGCCGGTGTAAGGCGTCGGCATCGCGTCACAGCCTTCGCTGTTGTCGCCGGTTTTGACTTTCTCGATCGGCGCGAAGTAGCCCTGGGGCGGACGCAGTGGCGCCGCGGCCTGGGTGGCGCCGGCAAACATCGCCAGGGTCAGCAGGGAAGGAGCGAGTAAATTCTTCAAAGTTCGGGTTTGCATAGGAGCCTCATTGTCCGGCCTGAGCGGTGCGCTGCTCATTGCCAGGGAACACGTTGCGTTTGCAGATTTTCGCGTCGACTTTTTGTGGCGCGGCACCCGCTTCAGGGCCCTGGACTTCAACGGCCAGCAGATTCTGCGTGGCCCAGTCTTCGTCCGTACGCAACTCAAAGGCGAAACGCCCGTCGGTGTCGGAGGTTTCCGGTTTTTCGATTTTGATGTCCTCGTGGCGACCGTTCATGTACCAGAGGGTGGCTTGCAGGACTTTCACCGACGCATCGGCGAACTGGATGTCGACCTGGTGACTGCCGTTTTGCAGGTTCAGGTTCTTGCTGTTGACCATTAATTCGTTTTTGCCCGGCTTCAATGTGGTGCTACCGGTCATTTGGGTTTCCTTGCCTTCGCAACCGTTGTCCAGCAGCGCCATCATCTGGCGGTAGATGGTTTCCTGGTCGAGGCGATAGAGCGGCGAGAATTCCCAGATGAGGATTTTCGGCGGCTTCTTCTGGAACTCGTCGCTGCCCAGGTACTGCAGCATCGAACCTTCCAGGCCACCGCCAGGGAATGCCACGTTGAGGATGTCGGCACCGATTGCCTCTTCGAGGAAACCGGCGAAGTTGTAGTTCTTGCCACTGTGGCTGGTGCCGACCAGGGTGATCTCCGGATTGCCGGAGTCACTGAACAGATCGCCATCGTCCGCTTCGCCTTTTGGCTCCGTGGTGAACTGATCCATGTACTGGATCGCGTAGCTCGTGCCACAGAGTTGACCGGCCATGTTGTGTAATGTTCCGGTCTTGCCCATGCGACCCGACTTATGGCTCTCGAATTCACGCTTCGGCACGTCGGCGAAGGCCGGCATTTTCTTGATTTGCTCACCGACGATTTTCGCCGTGCGCTGGGCGCCGTATGGCGTCCAGTGTTGGTCACCTCGGAAGTAAAAGTCGTGGGCCGGCAGAGTGTCGGGCAGCGTCTCGTTGGTCAGCGGCGACAGGTCCGGCACGGTGTAGCCCATGGCGGCGAAGCGGCCGAGCATGGTCTTGTAGTTCTTCAGGGCCTTGTCGAAATCGTACTTGGCCTTGTCTTCCGGGTTGAGCTTGTTGCGGTTCACCAGGCCACGGGTTGGTTGGTAGACGACCACCAGTTCCACGCCTTTGCTCTTGAACGCATCGTGCAGCTCTTTCATGCGTTTGTAGCCGGCAGGGGAGGTATCGAACTCGGTGCGCAAGTCTTCTTGCGTACGGAACAACCAGTCGCCCTGGGCCTGTACCAACGTGGTGAAGTTCTGCTGGTAACGGGTGGTGTAGTTCTTCGCGTCGTGGGCTTCCGGGCACAGGTTGCAGCACGGGTCGGCGGTGAACTTCGGCGCGGTTGCGCTGGCGGCGTCGTCGGCACGGGCGCCAGCGCTGGCCGCGAGCATCCCGGCGGTCAGGGCCGACAGGCTGAGTAATTTGATCAAGTGTGGGTGCATAAAATTATCCTCAGTCCCGCATTTCGGTCTGGCGTTCGACGGGGTCGATCAGCACGGCTTTCTGCTGGCGTACCAGCAGGTCGAGAATTTCATCCTGGCGCTCGCCAAGAATCCCGTTGAAGCTGATGCCACTGGATTTGGTCGGCGCGAGCATGGACACGCGGTACAACTCGACGCTCAGCGGCGAGTCGATGGACAGCGGTCCGCTGCCATTGCCGGCCAGTTCGCCGCCGACCACGATCAGCGACACCTGGGCGTCGAACGGGTCGAGCTTGATGTCCCGATCGGTGTCGCTCAGGTCCTTGATGTGCCCGTAGACACCGGTCAGACCGTTGGCCATGGCGAGGTTTTCGTAGAGGCGAATGTTCACGCTGTTACGAATCCGGATGCCGTGGCGCTTGTTGCTGATCACTTTGTTGCCCCACAACAGGTTGTCGCCACTCTCGTAGAGGGTGATGCCGTCGGTGTGGTTCTTGTAGATCTCGTTGTAGGCGATCAGGTTGTTCACGCTGTTACGGTCGATCACCAGCCCCGAGAGGTGGTTGTCGTAGCTGCGGTTGTTGAAGATGAAGCTGTCGTTGACCTCACGGGAAATGATGATCCCGTGCTTCTTCTTGGTCCCGTGTACGGTGTTGTCCGCGATGATCAGACCGTGGGAACGGTCATGCGGGTCAATGCCGTAGACGATGTTGTCTTTGTAGGTGTTGCCCTTGACCACGAAGTCGCGGGTTTCGTAGCAGTAGAAGCCGTACCACATGTCCGAGAACTCGGAGCCGACAATCCAGCCAGTCGGTTCAGCGCGCTTGAGCACCTTGGCCATGTTCGGCGTGTATTGGGAAATACTCACGCCGTAGGACTTACTGTTGGCGTAGCCGAAACTGGCGATCTTGCTGTTCGCGATGTAGGTCTCGGTGCCGCCCCAGGACAGCAGGAACGGACGGAATTCCTTCGGCGTCTTGAACAGCGCCGGGCCATTGGCCTTCTCGCTCCACCCAGTGATTTTGGTGTCACGCACAAACAACTGGCCGTCGTTGACCAGGAACGAACCAGCTTCCTGGGACAGGCGCAATTCCTGGGTCTGCTTGTCGATTTCGAGGATGCCCTTGCGGCCAACCACGATCGGCAATTTGGCCAGGTACACACCCGGCGAGGTTTCGCTGAGGTACTTCGGTTCTTTCTTGGCCAGGTCTTTCAGGTTCATGTAGCCGTCGTCGACGAAGATCGCCTGCGGGATGCCGTGCTGACGCACCACCCACTCGGCCATCTTGTTGTCGCCGCCGATGAAGTCCTTCAAGGCGTCTTCCTGCATCATCCGGCGCACGCTGACCTTGCCCGGTTTGGTCCGCACCACTTTCGCGGCGATGGCTTCGGCGGTGTAGCCGGAGGTGTCCGGCAGTTTCGGCTTGGCCAGGTTCAGCGGCGCAGTCGGTGCGCTGCTGACGGTGTAGGTCTTGGCTTGTTGCAGTCCTTTGGCCAGGGTGGCCGGCTGGCCTTTTTGTGCAGGCGCAACCGGCTCCGCATTGGCGAAGGCGACCGAGCTGGCCAGCAGCATTGCGCCGGCCAGCAACGTGATCGAACCTCTCTTCGGATAGGTCATGTCGGGCACTCCTTTCGCGGCTCGCATCAGAAGCGCCAGATCACGTCGATGAACGCGCGGTGCATGTACGAATCGACTTCTTTGCCGTAGGCATCGCCGGGCTTGAACACACCGCCACGGAAACGCACCAGGGCCGAAGGCTCATCGATCGACTGGCTCAAAGCGGCAGGCAACAGCCCTTGCTTGAAGTACTTGGTGACCACCAGGTCCATTTCCTGACCCAGGTCCTTGTTGCCATCTTGCAGCGGCAGCGAGGTGCTGGAGAGGATCGCGCCGGTGGCGTCGTCGGTGTTGTTTTCGACGGCATTGATGCCGTTGCTGCCCACTGGTTTGCTGCCGTCCACGCGCCAGAACTTGTGGTACACGAGGCTGGCGTCGTATTCGTCGTTGAGCATCCACGAACCGAACAGGGTCGCGGTTTGCATGTTGTTCATTTCGCCACGGAAGGCTTCGCCGAAACGGTGAACCCGCGAGCGAGTACCGGTGTAGTTCGAGCGGTTGCTTTCCAGGCCGTTCTGTTCGTAATCGGCGCTGGCGCGGGCATAGGCTGCACCGACTTGCCATTGCGGATCGAGGCGCAGACGCACGCCAACATCGGTAGCCCAGCCGTTGAGGTCTTCACCGGTCTTGGCTTCGGTCGGGCGGGTGCCGTCGGCATTCAGCGCGTTGACCGTGTCGGTGTCGCCACTCATGCCGGTGATGCTGCCCCAGTAGTTGACGGTGTTGGTGTTGCGCCAGTTGTAGGCGTCGCTGTCAGCGGTAAGGCCGAGCCAGCTGATGTCGCCATTCTGTTTTTTGTCCAGCGAGTCGCCGGCCACACCCGGTTCCGGGTAGTCGAGCTTGCCGTCATCGTGGGTGTGATGACCGCGAATGCCGACCCAGTTGCCCGGGGTCCACTGATACGCCGCATCGGCGTAAGCGTGCAGGCGATCCTTGTCCTTTGGCGCCAGCTCTTTCAAGTCGGTGCGGTATTCGCTGAAGCGTTCGGCCACACCGGCGTTGGCACGCAACAGGGTGGTGTCGAAGGTCCAGTTCAGGGCTTCGATGTTGGTGTCGCGGAACTGGCCGTCGTCATTGCGCAGGCGCTGGCGACCGAGCTTGAGCATCTCGCCCGGATAAGGCGTGAGGCCGCTGTAGCCGACCCAGAACTCGCGCATAGCCAAATAGTTTTTCTTGGATTTGCGATCACCGCTGTCGGTGGCCTGGTTGGTGTCGTCAGCCTGTTGCAAGGTGTCGGTTTCGATGATGTCGGTGGACGTCACTGCCTGACCCATCGCATAGGCGCTCCACGCGCCGCGTTCGCCGTAGACCCATGGACGCAGGTCGAGGCCCAGGCCATTGACGTCGCCGCCCTTGGCGGTGCCGAGGTCGGCGTCGTCTTCGGACTGGCCGGTGACTTTCACTTCAAGACCGTAGTTCTTGGCCTCGGTCATCGCCGCCAGGGTCGGACACGACCACATCAGCGCGAATGTCAGGCCAATACCGGCCTTGACGAATGGATTCAGCTTCATAGGGTTTCCTCGCCGTCTTCTTCTTGCAGGGCATGCAAATCCAGCTTGTTCTGGCTCGAGGAACCACGAACGGCCTGTTCTTGTTTCAACAGGCGTTGGGCCTCGGCGAGCTGGGCAGGCGGCAGTTGGGCTTCTAACGTTGTCGCAAGCTCATTGGCTTGCGGGGTGTCCTGAGCCTTGGCCAACTGGCTGAAGACGTAAGCGTTGACCGGGTTGGGCTTGGTGCCCTTGCCTTGGGAAAACAGTTGGGCGATGGCGAAGTCGGCGCTGTTCTGGCCGTTGCGCGCAGCGGTCAGCAGGTGATCCAGGGCTTTTTGCGAATAGACCTTGCCCAGGTAACCACGACGGTAAATCTGGCCGAGGTAGTAATCGGCGGCCACTTCACGGCCAACGGCTTTCTGGAAGTGTTCTTCGGCGACCTTGGCATCGGCCGGCACCCATTTGCCTTCGTAGTAGAGCTTGCCCAGCAACAGTTCGGCACGGGGTTGATCCGCGGCGCGACCGTTGTCCAGGTACTTCATCATCGTGTCGACATCGCCGAGTTCCGGGAAGTCGTAGAGCAATTGCGCCAGGCTGACCCAGGAAGCGGGGTAGCCAGGGGCGATGTCTTCGAGCAGCGACTGCGCGGTTTTCTCGTCAGTCTTGCCCAGGGTCGCATCACCGAGGACGCGAGCGACGCTGTCCACGCGTTGAGCGGAAACGGTGCCGCGGGTATGAGCGGCTTGCATCTGTTTGATCAGCTCGGCGGTTTGCTCTGGCTTGGCTTGTTTCTGGTAAACCGTGGCCAGTTCGACGTAGCAGATGTCGGTGGTGTTCAGCGCGGCTTTGCAGATGGATTCGACTTCATCCAGGTGCTGGTCATACGTGCCTTGGGTGCGATACAGCAGCACTTGGGCCAGGCCCGCTTCCGGTTTGCCTTCGGCGCGCCATTGGCTGATCTGTTGCTGGGCGTTGATGTTCGGGAAACTGTGCGGGTATTGCAGGTACAGCATCGCCAGCGGAATCAGCGTGTTGCCTTCGCCATTGGACGCGGCTTTTTTCAACAGGCCTTCGGCTTCGTGCTGTTCGGCTTCAGTGGAACCGGGCTTGGCCACCAGCAGGCGACCGAGGCGAGCCTGGGCCCGCGGCGAAACGCCGACCGCGGCGCGGTAAGTCGCCTCGGCCTGTTTCATCTGCGCCGGGTCACGGCTGTCGACCTGGATATCGGCCAGGCCCACTTGGGCCTCGCTGTAACCCAGGTCTGCCAGTTGCTGGTAGTTCTGCTGCGCCAGCGCGGTGTCGCCGCGTTTCAGGGCTTCGTTCGCCAGGCGTTGGTCGGGCAGGCCGGCGCAACCGGCCAGGCTCACGGCCAATGCAACGGCGCACAGAGATCCCATGTGGGAGCGGGCTTGCTCGCGAAGCAGGCGCTGGGGTGCATCAGACAAACCGAGTTGACCCTTTCGCGAGCAAGCCCGCTCCCACAGGGACTGCGGTGTGTTCAGGATTTTTTTAATGGTCACAGGCATGTCCTCGACTTAAATACCGGCGGCCATGGCTTTGTCGATCAGCCAGTTCAAGCTCGGGCCACGATCGCTGTTCACTTCCACCGGGCGACCGGCGAAGGTGGTGTCCAGCGGCTCGTCAGGCTTGATCTGTACGCGGATGTCGGAGGACAGGTCGGCGCTTTTCAGGCTGGTGCTGCTGACGATCTTGCCGGTGCGGACCTTGTCTTCGCCGGCGATTTCGAAGGTCACTGGCGCGCCTGGACGCACGTCGGCGAACTGGCGATAGGTGAAGCGCGCGTCGATGTTGGCTTCGCTGTTACGCGGCACCAGATTGAAGATCACGTCGCCCTTGCTGGCGTACTGACCGTTGCCGACTAGTTGCTGGGCCACGGTGCAATCGCACGGCGACGTCAGGGTGCCGGTCATTTGCTTGCCGAACAGTTCTTCAACCTTGGCCGGTTGCAACTGGTCTTCGTCCAGATGACCCTTGAGCACATCGAGCATGCTGGTGCTGAAGGTCGCCAGTGGCGCGCCTTTGGCGGCAACGCCGTCGGCTTTGATCAGGCTCTGCACGGTGCCGTCGCGAGGCATGGTGATGTTCATGCCCGGTACGCTGACGATGCCGGCCTGGGCGTGGCTGACGAAGTACATGCCGTACACCGACTTGAAGATGAAACCGAAGGCCGCGAGGCCGACGAGGAAGATCGCGAAGCTGAAGGTCACCGCACGCAGACGACCGAACGGGGTCATGCCGTGGCCGCCATCCTTGACCTTGCGCGCCTTGGTGAAGTTGTCGCGCTGCAGGGTCGCCAGCACTTCACCCATGCTGACGATGTCGCCGGACAGGTGAGAGGTGATCAGGTGACGCAGGGTCGAGATGTCTTGCGCTTCCAGGTTCTGGAACTGGCAACCGGCGCGACCGGTCTGGCGATCGAAGGAGCGGATCTGCAACTCCACGTCCATGGCCAGGCCGAGGTTATCGATGACGAATTGCAGGCGAGCCTTGTGTACGTCGCCGATCTTCAGCGGCAGCTGACCGGCGTTGAACGCCAGGCCGCCAGCGGAGAGGTCGAGGACCCGGGCATCGACCGGCGTACGGTCTGGACCGAAGAACCGCAGCTTGGCCGGGATTTTCACTCGGGCGTGTTGGCGCTGGGCTTCGGATTCGTGCACTACGTTGGCATTGACGGCGGTATTCATAGGGGCAATTTCCTGGTTAATTCAATAAGGGGGCGGTCAGACCATCATCAGCAGCACGGCGACGAAAACGCTGCCGGCGGAGAAGGTCATGGTCCGAGACGACCAGGTGTTGAACCAACGTTGAAAGCTGGCGAGATCACGGGTCAATTTGGTGTCCTGGCGAGTCCAGGATTGTTGGTCGAGGCGGAAGAACACATAGATCTTCACCAGCGCGCCGACGATCTGGTTGTAATAGAGAATCATCGGGTAGGCCGGGCCGACGCGGTGACCGGAGCAGGACAGCAGCAGGGTCAGGATCAGGCGAGTGATGCCGATCCACAGCAGGTAAGCGAGGATGAACGCGCCGCCGTACTTGAAGCTGGCGATGATCGCCACCGTCAGGCCCAGCAACGAAGTCCACATCGACACACGCTGGTCGAACAGCACCACCGAGGTGAACAGGCCGAGGCGTTTCATCCCCAGGCCCAGGGCACGGGAGTTCTGGCGCAGGTTGTTGCCGTACCAGCGGAACATCAGTTTGCGGCTGGCCTTGATGAAGCTTTTTTCCGGCGGGTGTTCCACGGTGTGGATCGCCGCGTCCGGTACGTAAAAGGTGTCGTAGCCCAGGCGCATCAGGCTGAACCAGCTCGACTTGTCGTCACCGGTCAGGAACTTGAAGCGGCCCAGGCGCCAGTGTTGCAGCGAGTCGCTTTCCACGTCGGCGATGAAGTCCGGGTCGGTCACCACGGTTGCGCGGAACACCGACATCCGGCCGGTCATGGTCAGGACGCGTTTGGACAGGGCCATCGAGCACATGTTGATGTGACGCTGGGCGAAGCGCAGTTTGTGCCATTCGGCCATGACGTAGCCGCCGCGCACTTCGCAGAACTCGTTGGTGGTCAGGCCGCCGACATTGCCGAACAGCTGAAACCACGGCACGGTCTTGAGCACGACGCCAGGGGCGAGCACGGTGTCGCCATCGATCACTGCAACCACTGCACGGTCATCCGGCAGGTGGCGGGAGATGGCGCGGAAACCGTAGGCCAGGCCATCGCGCTTGCCGGTGCCGGGAATGCGCACGAAGTCGAGCTTGACCCGAGCCGGTGGATTCATTTTGGTCCACAGGCTTTTCACCAGCTTCTCATCGGACATTTCCACGATGGAGCAGACCATGGTGGTCGGCAGGCCGCAGTCGATCGCTTCGCGAATAACCGAGGCGTAGACCTGGGCGGTGGTCAGGGCGTCGATACGGAAACTGGTGACCATCAGGTACACATGCGACGGGTCTGCCGCTTTGCCCAGCTTGCGCACTTTGCGCCGCAGGTGCGGGTAGACCACGTAAAGGAACAGCATGCCGCGCACAAAGTGCGTGGCACCCATCGAGTAACGCCAGATCCCGATGAAACCGATCAGGAAAATGAAGTCCTTCGACTCGGAGTCGAACGTGGACGAAGGCAACGCCATGGCGATGCCCATCAATAAACTTAGGTAAAACAGCCAACCGGCGGCCTGTAAAAGGCCGTGCTTTAGCCTGTGCATAATCTGCATCCGTCTCTATCTCGGGCGAGCCTGTGGGGTGGCCCGATGGGGTTAAGGCAGGCGAAAAAAGCCAGGTCAATTCCCTCGGACCCGTAGGCGCGAGGCTTGCCCGCGAAGGCGGCGTACCTGACACATCACGTCGTCTGGTTCGCCGGCAAGCCTGGCTCCTACAGAGGGCTGCTTGTTACCAGCAGATACCTTCGGTGCGATCTTTGACGCTGGTGGCTTGGGACATGAAGCCGACCAAGTCGATCACTTGCTTGCCGTGTGGAGCCTGTTCCGCCAGGGCGCGGAATTTCTCGTCACGGTTACCGAGGATGATCACGTCGGAGTTGTTGATCACGTCGTCGAAGTCGGAGTTGAGCAGCGACGAAACGTGCGGGATCTTCGACTCGATGTAGTCCTTGTTCGCGCCGTGGACACGGGCGTACTCAACGTTGCTGTCGTAGATGCTCAGGTCGTAACCCTTGCCGATCAGCATTTCCGCCAGATCCACCAACGGGCTTTCGCGCAGGTCATCGGTGCCGGCCTTGAAGCTCAAGCCGAGCAGGGCGACTTTGCGTTTGTCGTGGCTGGACACGATGTCGAAGGCGTTCTGCACTTGCGACACGTTGCTGCGCATCAGCGAGTTGAGCAGCGGCGCATCGACGTCCAGGGAACCGGCACGGAAGGTCAGGGCGCGCACGTCTTTCGGCAGGCAAGAGCCGCCGAACGCGAAGCCTGGGCGCATGTAGTACTGCGACAGGTTCAGGGTTTTGTCCTGGCAGACCACTTCCATCACTTCACGACCATCGACGCCGACAGCCTTGGCGATGTTGCCGATCTCGTTGGCGAAGGTCACCTTGGTGGCGTGCCACACGTTGCAGGTGTACTTGATCATCTCGGCGACGGCGATGTCCTTGCGGATGATCGGCGCGTCGAGTTCTTCGTACAGGGCTTGCAGCACGTCGCCGCTGGCCTTGTCGAATTCGCCGATGACGGTCATCGGTGGCAGGTCGTAGTCGGCGATTGCGGTGCTTTCACGCAGGAATTCAGGGTTGACCGCGACACCGAAGTCGACGCCGGCTTTCTTGCCCGAGCAGTCTTCGAGAATCGGGATGACAACGTTTGCGACCGTGCCCGGCAAAACGGTGCTGCGAACCACGATGGTGTGGCGGGTGGTCTTGTCACGCAGGACAAAACCGATCTCGCGGCACACGGCTTCGATGTAGTTCAGTTCCAGGTCGCCGTTCTTCTTGCTCGGCGTACCGACGCAGATCATCGACAGGTCGGTGTCACGAATCGCTTCGGCGAAGTTGGTCGTGCCGCGCAGTTTGCCCGTCTCGATACCCTTCTGCAGAAGTTCGCCCAGACCCGGTTCAACGATCGGCGATTTGCCGGCGTTGATCATATCGATCTTGTCTTTGGCAACATCGACGCCAATGACGTCATGGCCACGTGCAGACAGGCAACCGGCACATACTGCACCGACGTAACCCAAACCAAATATGCTGATGCGCATCGCATTTACCTCTGTAATTATCAAGCCATTAAATGGCCGGAGTTAATGGTGTTCAGCGGTCATAGTGCACTCGTAAGTGCGTGCTTACAGACGCCGTAATGCAGCGTGCAGGCGTACTAAGTTCCGAGTGACTAAATAAGTGCACTCAAGATGTGCGCAACTAGGCCTTATTATTGTGATATGCCCTGTTATGCATCCTGTCCCCTGTTCAGGGGGCAAATGTGCAAAGGTCATGCGCGCTCGATGTCAGGCTGAAGGCCCGTAAATCAAGCGGTTGGGTGCTCGGATGAGCACGTTTATAGGGGCGCTGCCTTGGCCTTATAGGGGATAGTAATGGTGCGTATCTCCTGTCCTGTTGGTGCTGCCCAAATCAGAGGCCATTAAGCGGAAGTTAGTGTGACAACTTCGCTACATGGTTGTCGTCTCTGCGTAAGTTATTTCCTACAAGCTCAAGGAAAATAGTTACCGGTGGTATGAGCGACGCATTTGGACATAGTTCCTGTCCGCCCATCGCGAATCCTGAAATTTCTTGAAATATTGAGAAAGATGGCACTGCTTTCAAACTGATAGCACTTACGGTTTGGCCCTTTATATATAGGGAAATAATCAATTTAGATGTGTATGTGCCACTACCGATAAAAATTTTCGGTGCCACTACTGAAAAAATTAACGAATGTCGAGTGAAACAAAAGTTAGAAAGTTGGATGATGTATTTTTGGCGCCAAGAGAATGGCGAGGCAGGCGGGGAATTGTTGGACGATTTAAACAGTGCGCACGACCGACGGTCGTGCGCCGAATGAGTGCGCTACTCGGGAGTGTGATCGCGCAGGAATACCAAGTTGTCCGGTTTGGACTGTTCGGTACTGTAACGATAACCCTGGATATCAAACTGCTTGAGAGCGTCCGGGTTGTTGATGCGCTCTTCGATAACGAAACGGCTCATCATTCCGCGCGCCTTCTTCGCGTAGAAGCTGATGATCTTGTACTGGCCGTTCTTCAGGTCCTTGAACTCGGTATTGATGATGCGCGCGTTCAAGGCGCTGCGTTTGACGGCCGAGAAGTACTCGTTGGAGGCCAGGTTCAGCAGCACGTCGTCACCCTGGTCGGCCAGCGCTTCGTTCAGCCATTCGCTGATCCGCGTGCCCCAGAAGGCGTACAGATCCTTGCCACGGGCATTCGCCAGTTTGGTGCCCATCTCCAGCCGATAAGGCTGCATCAGGTCCAGGGGGCGCAGCAGGCCGTACAGGCCGGACAACATGCGCAAATGCTGCTGGGCGTAATCGAAATCGGCTTCGCTGAAGGTCTGGGCATTCAAACCGGTGTACACGTCACCCTTGAAGGCCAGCAGCGCCTGCTTGGCATTTTCCGGGGTGAACGCCGGTGTCCAACTGCCGAAACGCGCGGCGTTGAGCCCGCCGATCTTGTCGGAGACGTGCATCAACTCGCTGATCTGCGCCGGCGTGAGGTCGCGCAGCTGCATGATCAGCTCCTGGGAATGGTCCAGGTATTGCGGCTGGGTGAAACGCTGGGTGGCCGGCGGTGTTTCGTAATCGAGGGTCTTGGCGGGGGAAATCACCATCAGCATGAAGTCGTCTCCTTTAATCGTGCGGCGATTCTAGGGGGTTGTGCTGGTTGACTCCAGCTATCAAGTCCATAGGTGATCGGTGGTGTCGCGCAAAACCCTGTGGGAGCGGGCTTGCTCGCGAATGCGGTGTGTCAGGCGACAGTGATGTTGATTGTGCCGCCGTCTTCGCGAGCAAGCCCGCTCCCACAGGAGTTTTGTGCTGCTGCGGGATATTGGGTGGGATCAGCTATAGTGCCGCGCGGGTTTTGTTATGGAGACATCCCTTTGCGTATCGTTTTTTTATTCTCTGCCTGGCTCTTGAGCTTCGGTGCCCTGGCGGCGCCCGGCGATGTGGCGACCCTTGATCGCAGCACCTGGCCCGAGCAGCTCACCAGCCCGACCCTGTTCGATGTCGCGTCCCGGGCCGAAATCCTTATGTTCGCCCGCGTCCTGTTGGCCAGCGAGTCCCTGAATGAAGCCAGCCTGGCCCAACGCCTGGGCCTGCGCACCATCAATCTGGACGCGGTCAACAGCCTGCGCGAGCGGATGTGGCAGCGCCTGCTGACCAATTACAACTTCGCCCAGCAGAGCTGCGATCAGGATGCGTCGTTCTGTTTCCTGGTCGAAGACCTGCCGACCCTGCGCGAGCAAGCGGCCAAGTTCCAGGTCAGTGACGACAGCTTCTATATCAAATGGTCCGAACCGAGCCGTTTGTTCCACGCCCAGTACCTGGACGAGCAATTGCGCAAAGCCGCGCTGTTTCCGCAAACCAGCAGTGAAGTCGATCGTTTCGGCGACTATGAGCGCAACGGCGACGAGATGCATGACCGGCTGTTTCTGCTGACCTTCGACAGCGCGGCCAATGCCATTCCGGACAACACCGGGTGGGTCACCGAGTATCTGCGCAAGTCGAACATGAATGGCACCTTCTTTGTGCTGGGCAAGGACATCCAGGCGCGTTTGGCCGAAGGTTCCGTGGCCAGTCTGCAAGCGATGTATTCACAGCAATGCCTCGGTGTGCAGGGCTGGGAGTTCCGCTCCCACAGCCATTGGCAGGATTGGCAAGACTCGGTGAAACGCAGCGCTGAACTGGTGAAGAGCAAATTGCCGGAGAACTACGTGCCGCTGTTCCGCCCGCCGGACGGTCAACGGCGTTCCGACGCCCAAGGCTTCTTTGAATCGCAAGGTTTGCAGGTGGCGCTGTGGGACATCGATCCCCAGGACGGCGCCGGTAAGCTCAAGGGCAGCCAGAGCGCCCAACGGGTGCTGACCCTGATGCTTTTATGGCGCCACGGCGTGATCAATTTCAATGTGAAGCAGGATGCAGTGAAAACGTCGATGCCCTGGCTGATCGCGCAAACGGCGCAAAGCGGGATCGGTTGGGAAGACTGTCAGGTGGCGTTTCGCTGAAATCCGGAAAAGCCCGAAATCATTGGGGGAGAGGGCAGAGCGGGGTATTTTTGGAAGGAATTTCGATGCAGGCGGACTTCCGACTTTAACGGCACAATGCCTGCACGCCAAGGGCTATTCGTCACTCTGAAAAATAAACTTCAAAAAAACGTCAAAGTGCTTTTTTCTGTCATGGGTTTTGGAGTATTACGAAGACAGACCGCCGAAACCTGCAACACAGGTGGCGTCTTCCAAGACCCATTTGTGAGCAGTTCACTTGAGTCCCAACAGGTGAATTCGGTGGCCACTTCGAGGCGCAGCACTGTCACGGTATTGCGTCGACTGGCTCCCACAAAGGTGACCGAGTATGGATGATCACGGACGTAGTTCTTCTTCCAACCAGCCAATCCTTTATGTACTCGATACCAACGTATTGATTCACGATCCAAACGCCCTTCTTAACTTCGAAGAACACCACGTTGCGATCCCGATGACCGTGCTTGAGGAGCTGGACAAGCTCAAGAGCGGGCATCACAGCGTTGCGGCCGAATGCCGTCAGGCGATCCGCCTGATCGACAAGACCCTGGGCGATGCCAGCCCCGAGGATGTCGAACTCGGTGTGCCGATCCAGCGCGGCAAGAGCGGGCCCAAGGGTTTGCTGTCAATTCTGATGAGCAAGCGCGCTGAGCCGAACATCATTCTGCCCGAGCACCTGAACGACAACATCATCATCAACCAGTTGATCGACCTGCACGCGCGCGAGCCAAAATTGCCCGTGGTGCTGGTCACCAAAGACATCAACATGCGCCTCAAGGCCCGGGCGTGCGGGATTGCGGCCGAGGACTACAGCACCGACCAACTGGTCGACGACGTTTCGCTGCTGCCTAACGGCTACCACAACATGACCGGCTCCTTTTGGGACCTCGTGAGCAAGGTCGAAACCCGTCAGGACCATGGCCGCACTTGGCACCAGGTGAAGCTGATCGACAACCTGCCGGCGGTGCACATCAATGAATTCATCATCGACGAACAAGGGTTTGTCGGCTGGATCAAGGAGATTGAAGAAGACCGTCTGCTGATTCTCGACCTGCATCAGGAACCCCTGTTGCACCAGGAAGCCTGGGGCCTGAAACCGCGTGACATCTACCAGAGCCTGGCGCTCTACGCGTTGCTTGATCCGGACATTCACCTGGTCAACCTGTCCGGCGCCGCCGGTTCCGGTAAAACCATCCTGGCCCTGGCCGCTGCGATCGAGCAGACCATGGTCAGCAAACGCTATCGCCGCATCATCGCTACCCGCAGCGTGCAGGGCCTGGACCAGGAAATCGGCTTCCTGCCCGGCACCGAGGCGGAAAAAATGGAGCCTTGGCTGGGCGCTATCACCGACAACCTCGAAGCCTTGCACATGGATGACGAAAACACCCATGGCAGCGTCGACTACATCCTCAGCAAAGTGCCGTTGCAGTTCAAATCCCTCAACTACATTCGGGGACGCAGCTTCCAGCAGAGTTTGATCCTGATCGATGAATGCCAGAACCTCACGCCGCACCAGATGAAAACCATCATCACCCGTGCCGGCGCCGGTTCCAAAGTGGTGTGCCTGGGCAACCTGGCGCAGATCGACACCCCTTACCTGTCCGCGACCAGCTCCGGGCTGACCTACCTGACTGAACGCTTCAAAGACTTCCCTAATGGTGTGCATATCACCCTGCAAGGGGTGCCTCGCTCGATCCTGGCCGAATACGCCGAATCGCATCTGTAACCGCATCAGACAAACCGGGCGGCCTTCTCAGGTCGCCCGGTTTTTTGTGGCTAACCCAAAATCACCTGTGGGAGCGGGCTTGCTCGCGAATGCGGTGTGTCAGTCGGCACATGTATTGACTGACACACCGCATTCGCGAGCAAGCCCGCTCCCACATTTTTGGATTGTGGTTACCCGATAATCAAACGTGCGAAAAATTGACCCGCAGGTTTACAATCGACGCTCCTGATCAGGAGTAACCCTGTGCTGACTCATCTCGATTCCCAAGGTCGCGCCAACATGGTCGACGTCACTGAAAAAGCCGTGACGTTCCGTGAAGCGACGGCTCAAGCGCTGGTGCGCATGCAGCCCGAAACCCTGCAAATGATCGTCAGCGGCGGTCACCCAAAAGGTGATGTGTTCGCCGTGGCGCGCATTGCCGGCATCCAGGCAGCGAAGAAAACCAGCGACCTGATTCCCCTGTGTCATCCGCTGATGCTGACTGGCGTCAAGGTCGAGCTCAGTGCCGAAGGCGACGACACCGTGCGCATCGTCGCGAGGTGCAAATTGTCCGGGCAGACCGGCGTCGAGATGGAAGCCCTGACCGCCGCCAGCGTCGCGGCGCTGACCATCTACGACATGTGCAAGGCTGTGGACCGCGGCATGACCATCGAAAGCGTGCGCTTGCTGGAGAAACTCGGCGGCAAGAGCGGACATTTCCAGGCGGACCCGTCATGAACATAACGGTGAAGTTTTTTGCCCGCTACCGTGAAGCGCTGGGCGTGGACTCGATCAAGGTCGAAGGCGATTTCGCCACGGTGGATGACGTGCGGGCGTTGCTGGCCCAGCGTGATGGTGCCGATGTGTTGAGCGAGCAGAACTTGATGTGCGCGCGTAACGAAGACCTTTGCCAACTCGACGAGCCGGTGGTCGATGGCGATGAAGTGGCGTTCTTTCCGACTGTGACCGGGGGCTGAGCATGGCGATTCGCGTGCAGTCCACGGCGTTCGATCCGGGGGCCGAAGTCAATGCCATGCACGCTGCCAATGTCGGCGTCGGCGCGGTGGTAAGTTTTGTTGGCTACGTGCGCGACTTCAATGACGGGCTCGACGTCGCCGGGATGTTTCTCGAGCACTATCCGGGCATGACCGAAAAGGCCCTGGGCAAGATCGCCCTCGAGGCCGAACAGCGCTGGCCGCTGCTCAAGCTTGAAGTGCTGCACCGCATCGGCGCCCTGGAACCGGGTGAGCCGATCGTCTTCGTCGGCGCCGCTAGCGCCCACCGCCAGGCCGCGTTCGATGCCTGCGCGTTTGTCATGGACTACCTGAAAACCCGCGCGCCGTTCTGGAAGAAAGAAAACACCAGCGACGGCCCGCGCTGGGTGGAAGGGCGGGACAGCGATCATGCGGCGGCGGATCGCTGGAAGCAGTAGTCAGCCTGTTGTTTCTTTGTTGTCCGCTCTGCCGCCTTCGCGAGCAAGCCCGCTCCCACAGTGATCGCATTCCCCTGTGGGAGCGGGCTTGCCCGCGAAGAGGCCCTTTGCTTCACCCAATAATCTACTGACTGAGCACCCGACCATCGGCCAGGCGGGATGCCGTTTGCCCGATTGACGATTTATACATAAAAGTCCAGTATGGAATTATAAGTACAAAAAAGGTTTTTCCGTTTCCGTTCTTTCTTCTGTCTTGCCAAACCAACAACAACCGCGAGAAAACGAACATGAAGAAATTCCCCCTCATCACCGGTCTGGCCCTGAGCCTGTTGGCGTGCAGCTCAGCGTTCGCCGCCGATAAAACCCTGCGCATCGGCATCGAAGCGGCGTATCCACCGTTCGCGTCCAAGACCGACAAGGGTGAGATCGTTGGCTTCGACTACGACATCGGCAATGCCCTGTGCGCGCAGATGAAGGTCAAGTGCATCTGGGTCGAAGGTGAGTTCGACGGTCTGATTCCTTCCCTGAAAGTGAAGAAAATCGACATGGCGCTGTCGTCCATGACCATCAACGAAGACCGCAAGAAGTCGGTGGATTTTACCCACAAGTATTACTTCACCTCGTCACGCCTGGTCATGAAGCAAGGCGCGGTGGTGGATGACCAATACGCCAGCCTCAAAGGCAAGACCATTGGCGTGCAGCGCGCCACCACCACTGACCGTTACGCCACTGAGGTTTTCGAACCGAAGGGCATCAACGTCAAGCGCTACGGCAATAACGAAGAAATCTACATGGACCTGGCCGCCGGCCGCCTCGATGCGATTTTTGCCGACACCATTCCGCTGAACGATTTCCTGTCGATGCCCCGCGGCGCCGGTTACGCCTTTGTCGGGCCTGAACTCAAGGATCCGAAATACGTGGGCGAGGGCGCCGGGATTGCGGTGCGCAAGGGTAATGCGGAGTTGGTCAGTGAGCTGAACACGGCCATCGATGGTATTCGTGCGAATGGCGAGTATCAGAAGATTTCGGACAAGTATTTCAAGTCCGACATCTACGGCGATTGATAGACCGCTTTCGCGAGCAGGCTCG
This sequence comes from Pseudomonas sp. NPDC096950, assembly GCF_044762525.1. Taxonomy (NCBI): domain Bacteria; kingdom Pseudomonadati; phylum Pseudomonadota; class Gammaproteobacteria; order Pseudomonadales; family Pseudomonadaceae; genus Pseudomonas; species Pseudomonas sp. NPDC096950. The sequence goes on from NZ_JBIWEL010000011.1 coordinate 207,007, forward strand.
CTCCCACATTGGAATGCATTCCCCCTGTGGGAGCGAGCCTGCTCGCGAAGGGGCCCGACCTAACAACACCGGTCTCAATGCCTAACCCTTCAATTCCTTCAAATGCTTGTAAACCGTCGCCCGCCCCATGTTCAGCACATTGGCCACGTAGTTGGAGGCGCTTTTGCCTTTGAACGCGCCTTCGGCGTGCAGCGCCAGCACCAGTTCGCGTTTGTGGTCGCGGGTCAGCACATTCAGGCTCAACTGACGTTCGCGCAGCCAGGCATGCAGGAACGTGTTGATCCGCTCCTGCCAGTCATCGCGGAACAGTGAGTCCGGTTGCGGGATCAATTTGGTCGGCGACAGGAACAGATCCAGCGCGGCCTTGGCGTTCTCGAACAGCGAAATATTCAGGTTGATGCACAGAACCGCCAGCGGATGACCATCGCTGTCGCGCAGCACGCTGCTGAGGCTGCGAATCTTCTGACCGTCCCAATTGAGCTTTTCGTACGGCCCGATGTTTCGTTCGCTGACGTCGTCGCTGAGCATGTCTTCCAGCGCCGCGTCATCGCCGATTTCCCGTTTCGACAGGTTGTTGGCGATGTAGTCGATTTTTTGCGTGCGCAGATCGTGCAGCACCACCTCGGCGTGAGGAAAGAACAGCGTGGCGATGGCGTCGGCGATCGCCCGGAAGTTGTCCAGTGCCGGGTCTTTTTCGGGTGCATTCATACAGGGAACTCCAGGCAACGTCAGCGCCCCATCGAGCAGGGCGCTGGAAGTTTGCCGCAATCGTGGCGGCACGTCACCCAAGTCCGCGCTCAACCCAGGCGCGCCGGGGAGAGCATCGCGGCGTCCAGGCCGAAACGGCTCAACTGTTCTGGCAAGGCTTCACCGCGCACCAGCGCAGCACTGGCCTGGCCCATCGCGGGCGATGTCTGGATGCCATAACCACCTTGCGCCGCGACCCAGAACAGCCCCGGCACCCGGGTATCGAAGCCGGACAGCAAATCACCGTCGGCCACGAAACTGCGCAAACCGGCCCAGGTGCGGGTCGGGCGGCGGATGGACAGGGTGGTGGCTTCTTCGATCTGGTAGATGCCCATGGCGATGTCCAGTTCTTCAGCCTGGACGTCGTGGGGTTCCACCGGGTCGGCGTTGGCGGGCGAGCCCAGGAACATGCCGGCATCGGGCTTCATATAGAAGGATTCGTCGAGCGCCACCAGCATTGGCCAATGGTGAATGTCCACGCCCTCGGGGCCGGCGAAGATGAAAGCTGCACGGCGTTTCGGTTGCAGGCCCAGTGGCGCGGCGCCGGCCAGTTCGCCGATCTTGTCGGCCCAGGCGCCAGCGGCATTGATGATCACGGGCGCGGTGAACGTCTGCCCGTTGGTTTGCACCTGCCACTGGCCTTCGGCGTCACGGCTCAGGCCCAGGACTTCGCTGTCGGTGTGGACTTCGCCTTTATTGCGCTTGATGCCCCGCAGGTAACCCTGGTGCAAGGCATCGGTATCGATGTCGCAGGCAGTCGGGTCGTAGAGCGCGCCGTGGACTTTTTCCCGACGCAGGATCGGCAGGCGCGCGCAGGCTTCTTCGGCGCTGAGCAGTTGCATCTCCGGCACCGTGGCTTTGGCGCTCAAGTATTGATTGTTCAGCTCGTCCGGGTCGCCGGTGAAATCCACGGTCATCTCGCCGCGCGGGGTCAGCAGCGGGTGATCGCAGAAACCGCCGGGCGGGGCGTCGAAGAAGTCGCGGCTGGCCTGGGTCAGTGCGCGCACTTGCGGCGTGCCGTAGGCGGCGGTAAACAGCGCGGCGGAACGTCCGGTGGAGTGATAAGCCGGATGGGTTTCGCGCTCCAGCACAATGACGCGCCCGTGCTGCGACAGCCAGTAACCGGTGGAGGCGCCGGCAATCCCGCCGCCGATGATGATGAAGTCTGCCTGGCTCATGAACGTCTCCTGTGGGGCGTAAATGCCAATGGTGTCGGTGATCCCTGTGGGAGCGGGCTTGCTCGCGAAAGCGGTCTGGCATTCAACATTAACGTCGACTGACACACCGCTTTCGCGAGCAAGCCCGCTCCCACATGGGAATTGTGGTGTCAGGGCTGTAGGCGATAGAGGGCATTCGCCAACGCAATGTCTTCCAGCCCCAGGCCAATGGAGCGGAAGAACACATGGCGGTCATAACCGGGGCGTTGCACTTTGCCGCTAAGCAGGTCGGGCAAGTCGCCGACGATCGCGCGTTTGTCCCAGCCATGTTGTTCGCCGGCAATCAGCATTTCACCTGCCGAGCCGGGGGTGGTCTGACGATAGTCGCAGAACACCTGCATGTCGTTGAGGCTCTGGGGTGGCACTTCGTGGGCCCGTGGTGCGTTGGTGCTGATCGAGGTGATTAGCGCCGGACGGGTCAGTGTGGCCGGATCGATCACGGGACCGGCGGACGAGGTGCAGAGCATGATCACGTCCGCGTTATGAATCGCCGCTTCGCGACTGTCGACGAGGGTCAGTCGTGAATCGAGGCTTTTGAGCTGGGCCCGAGCGTCGGCATCCAGTTCACTCAAGCCTGGCGAGTACAGGCTGATGCTCTGCCAGTCCCGCAGCGCCTTCACGTAATGCAAATGCGCCTGAGCCACCTTGCCGCTGCCGATAATCGCCAGGCGTCGGGCGTTCAGCGGGGCGAGGGCATCGACGGCCACGGCGGTGGTCGCGGCAGTGCGGGCAGTGGTCAGCTCACCGGCATCGCAGAGCAACAACGGCTGGCCGGTTTGCATCGACATCAACAACGTCCACGCGGTGACCAGCGGACCTTGTTCGCGCACGATGTAGGGCGAGGTCTTGACCCCGTAGACGCCATCCTCGGCCAGCACCCCCAGGTAGTTGATGAAGTCGCCTGCACCCTGGGGGAATTCCACCAGTTGCTGCGCCGGTTGCACGGCTTGCCCGGCAGCGAGGTCACGGAACAGCTTGCGCAGGATCTGCGGCACGTCAACCTGTGCCAGTAGCTCGCGGGCCTGAGGTTGATTGATCACGTAAGGCGTACTGGACATGGTCGGCTCCGGGCGCTGAAAGTAAACTAATTTGTCCATTATGGACTTTTAGTATTCTTGAGCAACATCCGGGCGAAAAAAAAGCGCAGTCCGTTGCCGGCTGCGCCTCTTTTTGATGCGCCTGGGTTACGGGCGCTTGCGCTCAACCGCCCGCAATAGATGCGTCGGCGGCGTTTCACAGCTGATTTTGCGACCCAGCAGCGCCTCGATGGACGGTAGCTGGTAGGAATCATCTTCACCGGCGAAGCTGATGGACACGCCATCGGCGCCCGCGCGACCGGTACGGCCAATGCGGTGCACGTAGTCGTCCGGCACTTCCGGCAGGGTGAAGTTGATCACGTGGCTGATACCGTCGATGTGAATGCCGCGACCGGCAACATCGGTGGCCACCAGCACGCGGATCTTGCCTTCGCGGAAACCTTCCAGCGTCTTGATCCGTTTGTGCTGCGGCACGTCACCCGACAGTTGCGCGGCGTTGACGCCATCGCGCACCAGGCGTTCTTCGATGCGCCGCACTTCATCCTTGCGGTTGGCGAAGACCATCACCCGCTCCCAACCGTTGTCGGTGACCAGGTTGTAGAGCAGTTTGTATTTGTCGGCGCCGGCCACGGCGTAGATGTGTTGCTCGACGTTTTCGCTGGCCACGTTTTGCGACTCGATCTCGACGATCGACGGGTCGGTGGTCCATTGCTTGGCGAGGTTCATCACGTCTTCGGTGAAGGTCGCGGAGAACAGCAGCGTCTGGCGCTCGTTCTTCGGCGGGGTCTGGCGAATGATCTGACGCACTTGTGGGATGAAACCCATGTCGAGCATGCGGTCGGCTTCGTCCAGAACCATGACTTCGACCATGTCCAGGTGCACGTCGCCGCGCTGGTTGAAGTCCAGCAAACGGCCCGGGGTGGCAACGAGGATGTCGCAGTGACGGGCTTCGAGGTGCTTGAGCTGCTTGTCGAAGTCCATGCCGCCGACAAACGTCATGACGTTGAGGCCGGTGTACTTGGTCAGGTCGGCGGCGTCCTTGGCGATCTGCACCACCAGTTCGCGGGTCGGCGCGATGATCAGCGCCCGCGGTTCGCCCATGTAGCGTTCCTTGGGCGGCGGGGTTTCCAGCAACTGGGTGATGATCGAAATCAGGAACGCGGCGGTTTTGCCGGTGCCGGTCTGGGCGCGACCGATGGCATCTTTGCCGGCCAGGGTGAAACCGAGGACTTGCGCCTGGATCGGCGTGCAGTACGGAAAGCCCAGGTCCTGGATGGCGTGCATCAATTCAGGGGCAAGCTTGAAATCGTGGAAACGGGTTTTGCCTTCCAGTGGCTCGACGGCGAAATCTTCGAGTTTCCAGGGAATGACCGGGGCCTTTGGCTTCGGTTCGCGACGCGGTTTTGCAGGTTTCGGCGCTTCGCTGAGCGGTTGCTCGGCAGCGATGGGTTCGACAGGTTGGGCGGCCGGTGTGGTCACGGGCTCTTGTTTCGGTGCCGCTGCGGCTGCGGTCCGGCCAGGCTGACGACCGTCGGTGCGGTGGCTGGGGGTGTGAGACGGAGCGCTGGCGACTGGCGCGAGCTGCTCAGTCTCGCTTTTACCGAACATTTTTTTGAGTGCTTTGAGCACGGTCATCTCATCAATTGGTTAAGGAATGTACGCCGGCCAGTGTAATGCAAGAATCAGGCGCGGCGTAGCGGGATGATCAAAGGATAGGTTTTAACGCAAGCGCTCGGCGAGCCAGGTGCCAATGTCGCGAATTTCTTCGGGTAACACTTCGTGGCCCATTGGGTATTCCTGCCATGTCACGGTGACACCACGCTGCTTTAAATGCTCATAAGCGCTACGGCCCATGGCGTTTTGCACAACGTCGTCGTACTGGCCGTGAAGGCATAGCACAGGAATGCGCTGCTGGCTGGCGGAAAGCTCCAGTTCATCGCTGAACGTCGGGGCATAAGTCGAGAGGGCAAGTACGCCACCCAGCGGTCCCTGCCATTTCAGGAAAGCGCTGTGCAGCACCACCGCGCCGCCCTGGGAAAAACCGGCGAGAAAGATGCGCGAGGCGTCTATTCCGCTGGCCTTCTGCTCTTCGATCAGCTCGTTCACCCTGTTCGCCGACTCGTCCAGCTGCTCGCGGCTGATCGCGCGCGCCGGGTTCATGGCCAATATGTCGTACCAGCTCGGCATCTCGTAGCCACCATTAATGGTGACTGCGCGGGTCGGTGCCTGGGGCAGAACGAAGCGGGTGGTCAGCAGGCTTTCCTGCAGCGCTTCGGCCACCGGCAGAAAGTCATAGCGGTCGGCGCCCAGGCCGTGCAGCCAGATAACGCAGGCGTCAACGGGCTTGCCGGGCTGAAGAATCAAGGGCTGGGTCATGTCTGCTCCAATTTTGTGCGTGCGCTCTCATTGAGTGCGTGATCCGAGTGCGCGTCTGGTTGATCAGTTACGAAGATGTCGCAAGGCTACAAGTTTTGCCATTGACCTGTCGCTGAATCGCTTGAGCGAGCGGTGTGGTACGGGCTTTGCTATGGGAAAGCCTGTGCAACCAATCTCGCGCCTGGCGGTAACACTATCAGTGTACTGCTGACGACGGGATAGCAAAGAATCCGGTGATGGATGTTCGCCAGTGGCCGTTACGGGCTTAGCGAACGTGAAAGGGCTACAGCCCGTTCGGCCGATTGGTGAGAAGTGAGTTGTCCATGATGTGGATTTTCTCCTACTAGACTCATAGCTAAGGTCTTACGTCGGTTGACCCCAAAAAAAGCCAACACGGGTCAACAACGCCTCAAAAGGGTGCGACGGGACTCTCGCTCCGACACAACAAGAGCAAAACTGGAGGTTTGAATGAAAATGTTGAAATCCACCCTGGCTATCGTGACTGCAGCCGCAGTGCTCGGTGTCAGTGGGTTCGCTCAGGCGGGTGCAACCCTGGATGCAGTGCAGAAAAAAGGTTTCATTCAGTGCGGCGTGAGTGACGGTCTGCCGGGTTTCTCGGTTCCGGACTCCACCGGCAAGATCCTCGGGATCGACGCTGACGTCTGCCGCGCTGTGGCAGCCGCTGTTTTCGGCGACGCCACCAAGGTCAAGTTCAGCCAGTTGAACGCCAAGGAGCGTTTCACCGCGCTGCAGTCCGGCGAAATCGACATTCTTTCGCGTAACACCACCATGACCAGTTCCCGTGACGCGGGCATGGGCCTGAAGTTTCCTGGCTTCATTACTTACTACGACGGCGTCGGCTTCCTGGCCAACAGCAAGCTGGGCGTGAAAAGTGCCAAGGAACTGGACGGTGCAACCATCTGCATCCAGGCCGGTACCACCACCGAGCTGAACGTTTCCGATTACTTCCGCGCCAACAACCTGAAATACACCCCGATCACTTTCGACACCTCCGATGAAAGCGCCAAGTCGTTGGAATCCGGTCGTTGCGACGTGCTGACTTCCGACAAGTCGCAGCTGTACGCACAGCGCAGCAAACTGGCTTCGCCAAAAGACTACGTTGTACTGCCGGAAACCATCTCCAAAGAACCACTGGGTCCAGTCGTACGTAACGGCGACGACGAGTGGCTGGCGATCGTTCGCTGGGTTGGCTACGCACTGCTGAACACCGAAGAAGCCGGTATCACTTCGAAAAACGTTCTGGCTGAAGCCAAGTCCACCAAGAACCCGGACGTTGCCCGTATGTTGGGTGCTGACGGCGAATACGGCAAAGACCTGAAACTGCCGAAGGACTGGGTCGTCAAGATCGTTTCCCAAGTCGGTAACTACGGCGAAATCTTCGAGAAAAACCTCGGCAAGGGCACTCCGCTGGAAATCGACCGTGGCTTGAACGCCCTGTGGACCAACGGCGGCATTCAATACGCACCACCAGTGCGCTGATGGTTCTGTCACCCGGTGGGCCAACCACCGGGTGATGTTCTGTTCCATTATTTCCGGGGCACTTCATGCAAAAATCAATCGGCGCACCAAAGCAGAGGCTCAGCCTCAGCGATCCGAAAGTGCGTGCGTGGCTATTTCAGATCATCACGATTGTCGCGGTCGTCGCGATGGGCTGGTATCTGTTCGACAATACGCAAACCAACCTGCAACACCGGGGTATTACCTCCGGCTTCAGTTTTCTGGATCGCAGTGCCGGGTTCGGCATCGCTCAACACCTGATCGACTACACCGAATCGGACACATATGCCCGGGTGTTTCTCATCGGTCTGCTCAACACCCTGCTGGTGACCTTCATCGGCGTGATCCTGGCCACCATCCTCGGTTTCATCGTCGGCGTGGCACGGCTGTCACCGAACTGGATCATCAGCAAGCTGGCGACGGTTTACGTGGAAGTCTTCCGTAACATTCCGCCGCTGCTGCAAATCCTGTTCTGGTACTTCGCGGT
>NZ_JBIWEL010000012.1:0-486 GCF_044762525.1 Pseudomonas sp. NPDC096950
CACTCAGGAAACGTACCAGGTTGCGCAGTTTTACCTGGTAATCCCCTTCCTCCGTCCCTGGACGAAACTTGATTTCTTTAACCTGAATCTGCTTCTGGTTTTTCTTGGCCGCGGCAATCTGTTTCTTCTTCTCGAAGATCGATTTGCCGTAGTCCATCAGTTTGCAAACAGGGGGTACTGCATCGGCGGAAATTTCCACCAAATCCAGTTTGGCCTCTTCAGCCTTAAGAAGCGCGTCTTCAATTGACACAATCCCAAGCTGCTCACCCTCAGCCCCAATTAACCGAACCTCGCGTGCCGAGATATTCTCGTTGATCGGGGCTTTCGGTGCAGCTCGTTTATCTTGTCTCATTTCACGCTTAATAGTAATTACTCCGAATCTGGGCGACCACGCCGGGAAACCGCTTGAGCGAGGAACTCAGCGAATTGGGCGACGGGCATCGAGCCCAGGTCAGCACCTTCACGATTACGCACAGCGACAGTCTG
>NZ_JBIWEL010000012.1:496-176521 GCF_044762525.1 Pseudomonas sp. NPDC096950
ATCTCGACTTCCCGATCTCCGATAACCAAGAGATAAGGAACCTTGAGCAAAGTATGCTCGCGGATTTTAAAGCCGATCTTTTCATTTCTCAAGTCAGACTTGGCACGAAATCCGCTTTCGTTGAGAGTTTTTTCAACCTCAGCGGCGAAATCAGCCTGCTTGTCAGTGATATTCATGATCACTGCCTGGGTCGGAGCCAGCCACGCAGGGAACGCGCCCTCGTAGTGCTCGATCAGGATTCCGACAAACCGTTCGAAGGAGCCCAGGATCGCCCGGTGCAGCATAACCGGGTGCTTGCGACTGTTGTCTTCGGAGACGTATTCGGCTCCCAAACGGACAGGCAGATTAAAATCGAGCTGCAGGGTACCACACTGCCAGACGCGGCCGAGGCAATCTTTCAGCGAGAATTCGATCTTCGGACCGTAGAAAGCGCCTTCGCCCGGCTGCAAATCGTACGGCAAGCCAGCGCTATCAAGGGCTGCAGCCAAGGCTGCTTCGGCGCGATCCCACAATTCGTCGGAACCCACGCGTTTTTCCGGACGAGTGGACAGCTTCATCTCGACGTCTTTAAAGCCGAAGTCGGCGTAGACGTCCATGGTCAGCTTGATAAACGCAGCGGATTCAGCCTGCATCTGCTCTTCGGTGCAGAAGATATGGGCGTCGTCCTGAGTGAACGCACGCACACGCATGATGCCGTGCAATGCACCCGATGGCTCGTTACGGTGGCAAGCACCGAATTCGGCCAGGCGCATCGGCAGTTCGCGGTAGCTCTTCAGGCCTTGATTGAATACCTGCACGTGGCAAGGGCAGTTCATCGGCTTGATGGCGTAGTCGCGGTTTTCCGACTGCGTGGTGAACATGTTGTCGGCGTAGTTGGCCCAGTGCCCGGATTTCTCCCACAGGCTGCGGTCAACGACTTGCGGAGTCTTGATCTCCAGATAGCCGTTGTCACGCTGAACCTTGCGCATGTACTGCTCGAGCACCTGGTACAGGGTCCAGCCGTTCGGGTGCCAGAACACCATGCCCGGCGACTCTTCCTGGGTGTGGAACAGGCCCAGGCGCTTGCCGATCTTGCGGTGATCGCGCTTTTCAGCTTCTTCGATGCGCTGGATGTAAGCCGCCAGCTGCTTCTTGTCAGCCCAGGCAGTGCCGTAGACACGCTGCAATTGCTCGTTCTTGGCATCGCCACGCCAGTAGGCGCCGGACAACTTGGTCAACTTGAAGGATTTCAGGAAGCGGGTGTTCGGCACGTGCGGACCGCGGCACATGTCGACGTATTCTTCGTGATAGTACAGGCCCATGGCCTGTTCGTTCGGCATGTCCTCGACCAGGCGCAACTTGTAGTCTTCGCCACGGGCCTTGAACACTTCGATCACTTCGGCGCGCGGAGTGACTTTCTTGATCACGTCGTAATCTTTTTCGATCAGCTGCTGCATGCGCTGTTCGATGGCGGCCAGGTCGTCCGGAGTAAAAGGACGTTCGAAGGCGATGTCGTAATAGAAGCCTTCGTCGATGACCGGACCGATGACCATCTTGGCCGTCGGGTACAGCTGTTTGACCGCGTGGCCGACCAGGTGGGCGCAAGAGTGGCGAATGATCTCCAGCCCCTCTTCATCCTTTGGCGTAATGATTTGCAGCGAGGAATCGCTGTCGATGATGTCGCTGGCGTCGACCAGCTTGCCATTGACCTTGCCGGCCACGGTGGCTTTGGCCAGGCCAGCACCAATGGATGCGGCGACCTCGGCTACGGAAACCGGGTGATCGAATGAACGTTGACTGCCGTCGGGAAGAGTAATCGTTGGCATGGCGCCTCCTCTCCTAGTGGTGACCCCTACCAAAGGTCACGTGGGTTGGGATGAGCCAGTACAAGATCCGATCCAGGCCATTCAATAACGAACGCCTGCCTTACAGCGGCAGGAGCCTTGCGGCCAACCGGAAAACCGAACCAGAGTGACTGGGATTCAAATCAGGGTTATTCGCGCCTCTGCCGCTACCGGGACCAAACGTCATCCGGAGCCTGCAAAAGCCCGAGCGAGGCATGCTAGCACAGATGAACGGTCGTCGCGGTAGAGAGGTTTTCTGCTGGGGCAAATCAGGCGATTTTATGCCAGAGTGATGAACTTGAACCCCGCTTTACCCCTCAGATAACAAGACATTGACCCACAAGGAGCATCCCAGCATGCGTCTGAATCGTTTGTTCGCTGTAGTCGCCCCCATCGTCCTGCTGCTGCCACTGGCGGCCCATGCCGATTGGCCAAAGGGTGAGCGCGAGAAATACATGGCTCAGTGCACCCAGGCAGCCACCCCGCAGATTGGTGCTGCTGCCGCGAAGGCTCACTGTGCGTGCGGCGCCGACGCGATCAAATCGTACCCGGCCAGCGACATCCAGTCCTTGATGGACAACACCGCCAGTGATGCCCTGAAACAAAAGGCACTGACCCAGATTTCCTCCTGCAAAGCCGATAACAAAGCGAAAAAATAAGCCCGAAAGGACGCTTTGAAGGCCCCTACAGCCAATGAAAAGCCTCCAAAAAGCGCTTTTTCGTACAATTTATGCAGGTTTTACAGCTTTTTTTATCGTCTTTACTTTCGGCTGAAAGCCTTTTAGAACGGGGCTTTCAGCCGGATCAAACAGCAAAGAAAGCACGACTGTTTGGCAAACAACCCCTCTGGGGGGCTCCCAAACCGTACATTTCGACTATGATAGTCCCGTGTGCCCAGTTGGCCTGAGCAGCACAGTACTACTGAAAATATATGTTTCTTGGAGATACACCATGTCTAATCGCCAAACCGGCACCGTTAAATGGTTCAACGATGAAAAAGGCTTCGGCTTCATCACTCCTCAAGGTGGCGGTGACGACCTGTTCGTACACTTCAAAGCTATCGAAAGCGACGGTTTCAAAAGCCTGAAAGAAGGCCAAACCGTTTCCTTCGTGGCTGAGAAAGGCCAAAAGGGTATGCAAGCTGCACAAGTTCGCCCAGAGTAAGTTTCTGGCGCACTAAAAAAACCCCGTCCATGTGACGGGGTTTTTTATGGGCGAAACAAAAGCGGTCCGAAGATCAGCCGCAGTTGACGCGCGTGATCACCAGCTTGTCATCGGTGCTCAGGTTCAGGCGATCGGAGCGGTACTCCATGGTCACCATATCGTCAGGCTTGAGGATCCGGGCATTCTGCGCGCCTGCGCGAGTGCGCGCCTGCTCCAGCAGTTCTGGCGAGGCCCTTTTGCCGATGGTGAATTGCGCCGCTTCTGAATCACAACGGCTGTGGCCGGTGTCGGTCACCACAGGGTCCTTTGCTGCCGACTCGGTGGAGGGAGTGCTGCAACCGGCCAGCATGGCAACGGCCAACAAAGTACCCAATGACGCGAGCTTCCAAGGCATGAAGCCTCCTTTCAATAGTTAAGCTGAGTTCGTGCGACCGCCAATCCGGCCTTTGGTTTCACAGGCAGCGCTATCACCCTGCCCCTATCTGAACAATCAGCGAGTTTGCCTGAGGGCCGCCGCCTCGTTCACCACTCAATCGTGACTGAATATGAACAGCACTCAGTAGATGTCGATGTAGTCGAACGGTGGCGTCGGCCAGTTCTCTTTCAGCGCATTGAAGATCTGCATGACCCAGACCTCATCACTGGCGGCGACCAATCCCACGTAGCCCGAGCCCTTGGCCCACGTCTCCAGACGAAACAGCAGCCCACCGATATCGGTGCCGCCTACAACGCCCGATGAAATATAAGCGATGCCAGCCTTGGTCACCCGCAACTGAGTGTGCTCGTCGTCGCTGGCGGAGGCCAACAACTGGCGTACGGCCTCAAGGGTCAAACCGTCAGGGGTGTTCAAATCGATCTGCACAGCGCGGTCCTTGAAAATCCATCAAAGACCAAGTGTCGCATAGCCCTCCCCTCATGCCTAAGTCGGAGTGCGAAACGCCGCGCAAAATGGTTAACTCGGCACTCAGACTTTCCCGACTTCACGAGCGCCATCATGACCACCCTTAGCATCGACGCCGACATCAAAGCCAAGTGGGCGCAGGGCCATAGCTCTTACAGCCCCGGCAGCCCGGAAGAGCTGGCAATCATTGGAATCGATCTGCTGGTCAAGGAACTGGGAACGCAAGCCGCGCAATCGTTCATCGCCCAGGTATTCGAGAAATACCCGGCGGACTACCTCGGCGTGGTGGATTCAGGCAGGGAGTAAAAACCCGCAGGCTGGCACCTGCGGGTATACAGCTTACTTCAGACGAGCCAGACGCTGGGTCAGCAGGTCGAAGAAGCCCTGAGCATCGCCATTCTCGACCCAAAACGCATTCTTCGGTGCTTTCAGGCCGTCATACCAGTCGACGACGGTCTGGCCAAAGGTGATGCCTTCGCGGCTGTCGATCGCCACGTTGACCGAACGACCGGTGAACAGCTCCGGCCTCAGCAGGTAAGCGATGACGGTGGCGTCATGCACCGGACCGCCAGGGATGCCGTAGTGCTCCATGTCGCCCTTGACGTACTCATTGAGAATATCGCCCACGATCTTGCCGGCATTGTTGTTGAGCGCAGCAATCTGCTTCAGGCGCGCGTCGCTGGTGAGAATCTTGTGGGTCACGTCCAGCGGCAGGTAGGTCAGCTTCACGCCGCTCTTGAGCACCACTTCCGCAGCCTGCGGGTCGGCGAACAGGTTGAACTCGGCCACGGGGGTGATGTTGCCGCCATTGAAGTGCGCACCGCCCATGATCACCACTTCCTTGATGCCCTGGACGATTTCAGGTTCCTGGATCAGCGCGAGGGCCAGGTTGGTCTGCGGACCGAGCATGGCGATGGTGATGCTGTGAGGTTTGGCGGTTTTCAAGGCGTCGATCAGGTAATTGACCGCGTTACCTTTGGCCAGACCCTGCTTCGGCTCGTGCACGGTGACACCCGACAGGCCTTCCTTGCCATGGATGTTCTCGGCGTAGATCGGCGTGCGCATCAGCGGCTTCGGCGCGCCAGCGTAGACCGGCACGTCTTCGCGCCCTGCCCACTCACGGGCCAGCCGCGCGTTACGCGAAGTCTTGTCCAGACGCACGTTGCCCGCCACAGTGGTCAGCGCGCGAATGTTCAGCTCTTCCGGCGAAGCCAGGGCAAACAGCAACGCCACCACGTCGTCGGCACCGGGGTCAGTGTCGATGATCAAGTCGATCTTTTCCGCCGCCTGGGCGCTTGTTGCGGTAATCAGGGACAAAAGCAGCAGACTCCGGAACAGATGATGCAATTTCTGAGCATAGCGGTGCATAGCGCACTCCTTGTGCGTGGGAAAGCAAAAAGGGATACAGCGAGTTAGAACGTCACCCCGGACACCAGCACGATGTTGCAGTACGGCGAACATTCGCCTGTACGAACAATCGCGCGCGCCTGTCGGCTGAGGACTTTGAATTGCTCATGGCTGAGCAGATCACGGCGGCCCAGCGAGCCTTCGGCATTCAGCTCGTCCAGGGTCGTCAGGGCTGCCGGTTGCTTATCCAGGATCTCCTGGGCCAGCACATGACTTTCGATCTGCATTTCGCTGAGCACCACCTTCAAGGTGCTGACGAAATCCGGAATGCCGTGGGTCAGGGCCAAGTCGATCAGTTCAACGCCCGGCGGCACAGGCAGGCCGGCATCGCCGATTACCACCATGTCGCCATGGCCCAGGGATGCGATCAGTCGCGACAGCGCGACGTTGAGCAAAGGTGTCTTTTTCATGGTGTCTTAAAGGCCTGTACTTCGGACAAGGTAGGAATCGAAGGTTGGGCTCCCGCACGGGTGACCGAGAGCGCCGCAGCGACCTGACCAAAGCGGATCGCCTCGGCCTCGGTTTTGCCGGACGCCAACGCCGCAGCGAAACCACCGACAAAGGTGTCACCCGCCGCCGTCGTATCAACCGCCTTCACGGTCGGCGCCGGGAAATGCTCGAAGCCCGTGCCGTTGGCAAACAGCGAGCCTTGGGCACCCAGGGTGATGATCACTTTTCCGGCGCCCATGGCGATCAATCGGGTCGCGGCGGTTTCGGCGGTGTCCAGGGAATCCACCGGCAATCCACTCAGGGCCGAGGCTTCGCTTTCGTTGGGGATCAGGTAATCGATGGACGCATACCAATCCGCCGGCAGCGGACGACTGGCCGGCGCCGGATTGAGAATCACAGTCTTGCCCAGTTCACGACCGCGCTTGAGCGCATGGCCGACCGTGGCATCCGGCACTTCCAGCTGACAAATGATCACGTCCGCCGCTTGCAACACCACGTCGAAACGGTCGATCACTTCAGGCGTCAATGCACCGTTGGCACCGGCGACAATCACGATCGCGTTCTGGCTGTTGTCATCGACCACGATCAAGGCCACGCCGCTGGCGCCATCGACGATGCTGACCGCCTGGCAATCAATCTGCTCGGCCAATAACGCCCCGCGCAGTTCCTGGCCATAGGCATCGGTGCCGACACAGCCGACCATCGACACCTGGGCGCCCAGTCGCGCGGCGGCCACGGCCTGGTTCGCACCCTTGCCGCCGGATACCGTGGCAAAAGACTGACCGATCAGCGTTTCACCGCCACGGGGCAGCCGTGGCGCCCGGGTCACCAGGTCCATGTTCAGGCTGCCTATTACCACTACTTTTGCTGGCATACGTCACTACTCATTAATTCGGTTTTTGCGGTGCTTTCAGCGGAATTCGGAGAAGACGCCGGCCAGCGGCGCAGTCGATTCTCGCAAGACAATGCTGGGTGTCACGATGCGTTGATCGGTGGCCAGGCCCGGCGTGGCAATCCGGCGCAACAAGACTTCGGCAGCCATCTCACCCAGCTGCAGGATCGACTGGCCCACGGTGGTCAGCGCCGGGTAGACATAACGACTCATCTGGATGTCATCGAAGCCGATCACCGACAACTCGGCGGGTACGCGAATGTTGCGCTCGGCGGCCGCTCGCAGCACACCGATGCCGATCATGTCGTTACCGGCGAAAATCGCGCTGGGCGGGTTCTTTTCCAGCAGGATCGCGGCGGCACTGTAACCGCCGGTGCTGGTGAAGTCGCTTTCCAGCATGCGCTCGCGGGGCACTTCGACGCCCGCCTCTTTCAGCGCCCGGCAATAACCGGCCAGACGCATTTGCGCCACGCTGGTGTCCGCCGGCCCGCCAATGGTGGCGATGTCCCGATGCCCCAGTTCCAGCAAATGCCGAGTCGCCAGGTAGGCGCCGTATTCGTGGTCGATGCGCACCAGGTCGGCATTCACGCCTTCCAGCCCACGGTCGACAATCACCATCGGTGTGCGCACGCCGGCCAGGCCTTCAGCGAGCACGGCATCACCGCCGGCCGAGGCCACGATCAAGCCGTCGATGCGTTTTTCCAGCAGCACCCTTAAATAGCTGCGTTGCTTGTCCGGGTTGTCATCGGAGTTGCAAAGGATCACGCAATAGCCGTTACGCTCGCAGTAATCCTCGATGCCCCGAGCCAATTCGGCGAAGTACGGGTTGAGGCTGTTAGGCACCAGCAAACCGATGGTCGCCGTGGTTTTGGCTTTCAACGAACGCGCGACGGCGCTGGGTACGTAATCGAGGCTTTTGATCGCTGCCTCGACTTTTACCCGCACTTCTTCACTGACCGGCCGCGTCTTGTTCACCACGTGGGACACGGTGGTGTAGGAAATTCCTGCAAGTGCCGCCACATCCTTGATCGTTGCCATGAATCAGGTCCGCCGGCTTGCGCGCTGACTGCGATAAGTATCCAGCACCACCGCCACCACGATAACCGCACCGGTGATGATGCGCTTGGTTGGTTCGGTCGCGCCGATCTGCGCCAGACCGGCCGCCAATACCGAAATGATCAACACACCGAAGAACGTACTGATCACCGAACCACGGCCGCCCATCAGGCTGGTGCCGCCGATGACCACGGCAGCGATCACTTGCAGCTCCAGGCCGGAACCGGCATTCGGGTCCGCGGCTTCCAGACGGGAAATCTGGAACAGCGCAGCGATACCGGCCAACAGGCCCATCAGGCTGAACACCAGAATCTTGTAGGGTTTCGGATTGATCCCCGCCAGACGCACCGCTTCTTCGTTGGTGCCGATGCCAATCAGGTAGCGGCCGAACACGGTACGGGTCAGCACAGCCTGGGCAACGATGATGATCACGAAGGCAATGATGAACGATGGCGAAATGCCGAAGGCGATCGGGTTGGACAGCCAGGCGAAGGCATCACCGATGTAAGCCGTGCGCGAACCGGTCATCTGATACGCCAGGCCACGGGCCATTTCCAGCACGCCCAAGGACACGATGAACGACGGAATGCGCCAGGCCACGGTGATCGAACCGGTGATGGTCCCGGCCAATGCCGCCACCGCCATGCCCAGCAAGGCTGCCGGCAAGACACTCCAACCCCAGCCGAGAATCGCCACGCTGACCGCCGAAGCCGCGAGCGCCAGTACCGAGCCGACCGACAGATCGATGCCACCGATGATCAGCACGAAGGTCATGCCGACCGCCAGCACCATCAAATCCGGGATCTGGTTAGCCAGGGTACTGAAGGTGTCGTACGACAGGAAATGGCTGCTCAGGGCCGAGAACAGCGCGACCATCGCCAGCAAGGCACCGGCCAGGCCCAGGTAGGTGCCGAGGCCGTAAAAATTGCCACTACGTTTACCGGCAGACGTTGCAGTTTTCATGGAAGATCCCTAGGCGCTGCTTCGTTGAGCAACGCATCACGTTTTTGGTAGCCGGCAAAAGCGGCGGCAAGCAAATCATCCTGGGTCCAGCTGTCGCGCTCGAACGTGTCGATCAGGCGTCCCGCCGACAACACGCCGATCCGGTCGCAGATCAGCATCAGTTCCCGCAGGTCACTGGACACCACCACCAGCGCTTTGCCCTGGCGAGTCAGTTCGCCGAGCAAGGCATAGATGTCGAACTTGGCGCCGACGTCGATGCCGCGAGTCGGCTCGTCGAACAACATCACCGAACAATCGCGCTCCAGCCAACGGCCGATCACGACTTTCTGCTGGTTGCCGCCGGACAACTCGGACACCAGTTGCGTCGGGCTGGAACTGCGGATCCGCATAGCGTTGATCTGACGCTGGGCCAGGGCCATCTCGTCACCGTTGTTGACGACGCCCGCACTGGAAATCACCGGCATGTTGCCCAAGGCAATGTTGGCGCTGATCGACTGAGTCAGCAGCAGGCCTTCGCCCTTGCGGTCCTCGGTGATCAGGGCAATGCCGTGACCCACCGCGTCGGCCGGCGAACGAATGCTGACGACTTTAGCCGGCGAACCCAGCGCGACCGTGCCGCTGTCTGGCGTGTCGGCACCGAAGATCAGGCGCAGCAACTCGGTGCGCCCTGCCCCGATCAACCCGGAAATACCGTAGATCTCACCGGCGCGCACTTCGAAAGACACGTCGCGGACCTTGTCGGAACGGGTCAGGCCCTTGACCGTCAAGGCCGGCGCCCCGATGTTGCGCGGGCCCATGTCCATGTGTTCACCGAGCTCGCGGCCGACCATCAGGGTGACCAGTTGCTCGCTGTTGTAATTGGCCATCGGCTCGACGCAGACCAGGTTGCCGTCGCGCAATACCGCAATGCGCTGGGCCACCCGCGCCAGTTCTTCGAGGCGGTGGGAAATGTAGATGATCGACACGCCGCGAGCTTGCAGGCGAGTGATCTGTTCGAACAGCATCTCGACTTCCCGTGCCGTCAACATCGCAGTCGGTTCGTCGAGGATCAGCACATGGCAGTCGCCGATCAGGTTGCGGGCGATCTCGACCATTTGCTGGTGACCGATGCCCAGTTCGCCGACCAGTGTGTCCGGGTCGATTGCGTCGAGGCCAACCTGGGCCATCGCTTCGATCGCCGCCTTGCGCAGTTGTTTGCGGCTGATCCAGCCACCGCTGCTCGGCAGATTATCGAGAAACAGGTTTTCCGCCACCGACAGGGTCGGCAACAGATTGAGTTCTTGCATGACCATGCGGATGCCCAGGTCTTCAGCCTGGGTACGGCTGCCGGGGCGGTATTCCTTACCCTGGAATTGCATCTGGCCAGTGGTCGGTGTGACCAGCCCGCCGATGATCTTGGACAAGGTACTTTTGCCGGCGCCGTTCTCACCGGTCAGCGCCAGCACTTCACCGCGCATCAGCGTCAGGTCGATGCCGGTCAGGACCGGTTGGGCATAGGTCTTACCGATACCGCTGACCGAGAGGACAGCGTTCGGGGCGGAAACTGACATAAAAACTCTCCATGCGCTCGCCCGGACGGGCGAGCACCGTTGTGTCGCCAGAAGGACTACTTGGTAACCAGCTCTACCGGAGTTTCGATTACGCCGTTGGTACCGCTGTCGACTTTCTCGCCCTTGATGATTTTCAGCGCAGTCTCGATGCCGAACACGGCTTGCTTGGCGGCAAACTGGTCAGCGGTGGCCAGGACACGACCGTCCTTGAGCATTGGCTTGATGGCGTTGATGTTGTCGTAGCCGACCACTTGCACCTTGCCTGCCTTGCCGGCGGCACGGACGGCGGAAACTACGCCGACGGCCATGCTGTCGTTACCGGCCAGCAGGGCTTTGACGTCCGGATATTCGCTGAGAATCGAAGCGGCAACCTTGTTGCCTTTATCGATTTCCCAGTCACCGGATTGCACGGACACCACTTTGATGTTCGCGGCTTCCATCGCATCCTTGAAGCCCGCAGTACGTGCCTGGGCATTGGTGGTGGTGGACACGCCTTCAATGATGCCGACTTCGTCACCGGCCTTCAGTTGCTTGGCCAGGTACTCGCCGACCAGACGCGCGCCTTTGCGGTTGTCAGGACCTACGAACGGTACGGTGATGTTCTTGCTTTTGACGACAGCCGGATCGAGCTGGTTGTCGATGTTGATCACGGTAATACCGGCATCGACGGCTTTCTTGATCACCGGCACCATGGCCTTGGAGTCAGCCGGTGCGATGACCAGCGCATTGACCTTGGCCAGGATCATTTGCTCAACGATGCGGGTCTGGCCAGCGGTGTCCGTTTCGTCCTTGATGCCGTTGGAGATCAGGTCGAAATCGGCGGAATGGTCTTTCTGGTAGGCCTTGGCGCCGTCTTCCATGGTCAGGAAGAACTCGTTGGCCAGGGATTTCATGACCAGGGCGACTTTAGGTTTTTCAGTATCGGCGAACGCCGAAGAGAGAGGCAACGCGGCGGATGCGGCAGCCAGCATAGCGACAGCGAGAAGACGTCCAGCGAATGGCAGCTTCATGGGTTCACTCCGATCTTATGATTATTGTGAGCAACGCTTGCGCTGGCGTAGGCTACATGGCGTCCGCTGATGGAACGAACCATCGAGGGCGCCGCGCAAACGTTTGCGTAGACCGAACTATGCGAACCCTGCCGGGATTTGTCAACGAGCAGAATCGACCATTTTGTGTACTCGCTGGCAAAAGCCGGCATTGGTCTTATGCCGTGGTATTGACCACCGAACCGGTGCTGGCACCCTTGGATAACTCTTTCAGCAGAGCCGCTGACACTTCCAGCAGCGCGCCGTTGGTTTGCGCGATCTGCCCTTGAATCGCCATGACCGCCGTCGATTTGGCTTCCGGTGTCGGATACGACGCCGCTTGAGCCTGGGCCAATTGTTGCTGTTGCTCGCGCAGTTGCTGTTGCAGTTCTTGCATGCGCTTGAGCAGGATTTTCACCGCCACGCTCTGGTTGCTAACGGCCTCGTCTGCGGCTTTTGCATCGGCGTTTTTATCCAGCCCTACAGGACCGGTCTTGACTACCTTGCCGTCGTCTTCTTTAGTGCCCAACGCTTTGGCTGCCTCAGCCTCCGTGGCATCGTTCAATGCACGGATCGTGGCAGCGGATTTGCCGCCAATGGTGA
Source organism: Pseudomonas sp. NPDC096950 (assembly GCF_044762525.1). Classification (NCBI taxonomy): domain Bacteria; kingdom Pseudomonadati; phylum Pseudomonadota; class Gammaproteobacteria; order Pseudomonadales; family Pseudomonadaceae; genus Pseudomonas; species Pseudomonas sp. NPDC096950. The sequence continues at coordinate 12,334 of NZ_JBIWEL010000012.1, forward strand.
CGCCTGCGGCATTCGGAATACCGACCGATAACGACATGTGAGCTCCTGAAAATAAAGGTCCTTTAAAGAAACATCGACTTGAACGCCATTTTCTTTAGCACCGATTCGAAATTCAGCAAGGCGATTTACTCAGCAAAGTTCGTAGTACTTTTCGGAGAACCGAACACAGACCCTCAACGTGTTCGGAAAGCCGGACAACGTACTGCCCCTCTTTGCTGTTATCTAAACAAATACTGATATAAATCATTAGCTTAAAAGTTTCTCTCACACACCGTATGGCTGGTACAGATCCTGCTCCCTCTTGTGCACCCCAGGCGTTCAGATCGGCCGGGGGCGTATCTAGATGAACCTGCATCAGCACCGTCACTACTAGAGAGAAAATAATGAAATCTGCATTCAACACCTTTATTCCGGGCGCTTTGGCCCTCCTGCTGCTCCTGCCCACCGCCCTCCAGGCGAAAGAAGTCGAAACCCAACAGAAACTGGCTAACGTGGTGATCCTGGCCACCGGCGGCACCATCGCCGGCGCTGGCGCCAGTGCGGCCAACAGCGCCACTTATCAGGCTGCCAAAGTCGGTATCGAGCAGCTGATCGCCGGCGTGCCGGAACTCAGCCAATTGGCTAACGTGCGTGGCGAACAAGTCATGCAGATTGCTTCCGAAAGCATCACCAACGACAACCTGTTGCAACTCGGTCGTCGCGTGGCGGAATTGGCCGACAGCAAAGACGTCGATGGCATCGTCATCACCCACGGCACCGACACCCTGGAAGAAACCGCCTACTTCCTGAACCTGGTGGAAAAAACCGACAAGCCGATCATCGTGGTCGGCTCCATGCGTCCGGGCACCGCGATGTCCGCCGACGGCATGCTCAACCTGTACAACGCCGTGGCCGTAGCCAGCAGCAAAGAAGCGCGCGGCAAAGGTGTGCTGGTGACCATGAACGACGAAATCCAGTCCGGTCGCGACGTCAGCAAAATGATCAACATCAAGACCGAGGCCTTCAAAAGTGCCTGGGGTCCGCTGGGCATGGTGGTCGAAGGCAAATCCTACTGGTTCCGCCTGCCGGCCAAGCGCCACACCATGGACTCGGAATTCGACATCAAAAACATCAAGAGCCTGCCTGATGTAGAAATCGCCTATTCCTACGGCAACGTCAGCGACACTGCCTACAAAGCCCTGGCGCAATCGGGCGCCAAAGCAATCATCCACGCCGGCACCGGTAATGGTTCGGTGTCTTCCCGCGTGGTGCCAACCCTGCAAGCCCTGCGCAAGGATGGCGTGCAAATCATCCGTTCGTCCCACGTCAACGCCGGCGGTTTTGTCCTGCGTAACGCCGAACAGCCTGACGACAAGTACGACTGGGTCGTGGCGCATGACCTGAACCCACAGAAGGCGCGCATCCTGGCGATGGTCGCACTGACCAAGACCAACGACAGCAAAGAGCTGCAACGGATGTTCTGGGAATACTGATCCGCCCTCGCCCGACCGGTTCCGGTCGGGCACCGCTTACGCCACTCTTCCGCTCTGGTGAGTGGCCGTTTCCTACAGAAAGACTCCAACCGCCTTACATCAAACGGGAAAAACCACTGTCAGAGGATTTTCTTGAATTTTAAGCAGTTGCGAAAATGCTTACAGTTAAATACTGTATGCCCGTACAGCTTAATAAGGATAATTCCGTGGCCAACACTTCCGCCTCCCCTGACTCCTATCAACGCATGGGCGTTCGCGTTCAAAAAATCATCAATTCCCAAAGTGCCCAGAAAGCCAAAGCGGCCCTGATCTTTCGCCTGCCGGACGAACCGGTGGACGAATGGGAACAGCTGCTCGAAGAAATCGACGAGAACGATAACGTCACCCTCGCCTACCGCGACGATGGCGGCGTGCAGATTTTCTGGGTTGTGCCGAAGGAAGATTGAGTCAATGAGTGTCCGCTGTTTCGCTTTGCTGTTTCTGTTCATTGCCATGGGCGCCCAGGCCGGCGCCCCGCGCACCTTCAACGAAGCCAAGAAAGTCGCCTGGAAACTCTACGCACCGCAATCCACCGAGTTTTATTGCGGCTGCAAATACACCGGTAACAAAGTCGACCTCGCGGCCTGTGGTTATGTGCCGCGTAAGAGTGCCAAGCGGGCTGCGCGAATCGAATGGGAACACATTGTCCCGGCCTGGCAGATCGGCCATCAGCGCCAATGCTGGCAATCAGGTGGACGTAAGAACTGCACCCGCTACGACCCGGTCTATCAGAAAGCCGAGGCCGACTTGCACAACCTGGTGCCAAGCATCGGCGAGGTGAACGGCGACCGTAGCAATTTCAGTTTTGGCTGGTTGCCGGTGCAATCGGGTCAATACGGTTCGTGCCTGACCCAGGTCGACTTCAAGGCGAAAAAGGTCATGCCCCGCCCGTCGATTCGCGGGATGATCGCGCGGACGTATTTCTACATGAGCAAGCAATACGGGTTGAAGCTGTCCAGGCAGGACCGCCAACTGTATGAAGCCTGGAACAAGACTTATCCGGTGCAAACCTGGGAGCGCCAGCGCAATCAGAGCGTGGCGTGTGTGATGGGACGCGGCAACGAGTTTGTCGGCCCGGTGGACATGAAAGCCTGCGGTTGAATACCTGCTGAAAACACAAAGGCCTCGGGCATTTAAACCCGAGGCCTTTGTTCGTTCTAACCGCCGATTTTGTTGTAGCGCCAGTAGCCCATCAGGTTGAGCGACTCCCGGGGAATGCCGCGTTCCTTGATCAAGTACTTGCGCAGGCTCATCACTGCGACCGCTTCCCCGGCGATCCAGCCATAGAAACCATCGCTGGCTGACTCGGAGGTTTCCCAGAGGATCTCCTCGTCCACGTTCACTTCCGCCAGCTCCACAGCTTCATGCGCTTTCGAAGCAAATGACGGCAGATTCGCCCGCTGGACCGCCTCGACCATCAGCGAGCCTGCACTGGCATGGTCGCGAATCAGCCACTCAACCGAAAGCCCCGGCCAGTCAGGCACTGGTAGCGCATCGTCTCGACTGTCGACTTCAAAAAAAACCTGGGTCAGCGGCGGCTTTTTCATGGCTGCCAGTTCATCGAGAATTCCAAGCGCTGCGGGCAACGCCGTTCCATCAGCGACCAGTAACAGTTGTTTAAGTGCTTGAGGTGGCTTCCATTCAAAACCGCCCGCGTCCTGTGCGGAGAAACGCCGATCCGGCGCCCTGATCTGGATCGATTCGCCTGGCACCGCACGAATGGCCCAACGGGAGGCCGGCCCCGTTTCACCGTGCAACACAAAGTCGATGTCCACTTCGCCCTGCTCGGCGCGCAAGTGGCGGATGGTGTAAGTGCGCATTGGAGGGCGCTGGGCGGTTGCCATTGAACGATAGCGGGCAAGCCAGTCATCCTCATGGGCAAGCCTGGCGGGCGAGCCATCCTCGGCGGGAAAGAACAGTTTCACCCGTTGATCCGGCGCCCAGGTGGCCATCTCGGTGACCATCGGCCCGGCCAGGGTGACGCGCATCATATGCGGGCTCAGGGTCTGCTTGCGCCGCAACACTGCATCGAACATTTTGTAAGGATTGGCGGAGGCCATTGGGGGAGCTCCTTCTGGGAATCGACAGTGACTACGTTTAAATACGAGTCACCGTGGACACCCTTTAGGATTCCCCGCTGAACGGCGCCTGAACCGTTACGCGATTACTGAGCTGCCGGACGCTCGATGATCAGCGATTCGATGTTCATCTTTTTCGCCCGGGTCAGGGCCGCGTTCAAGTCAGCCTGCCTGGCTTCGGCTTCGGCTTTGGAAGCGAACGGCCCGAGCAGGATCCGGTCCTTGCCGTTTTCCCGGACCACGTTGGAAACGAAGCTGTGCTCGATCAACCAGCCGCTCAAGTCGCTGACCGCCTGGGTTGTTTCGCCCCGCACCTCGAGATCCCATTGCGGACCCGTTGCCACAGCGGGGGCTGTTGCCGGCGCGGAAACAGTCGCAGAAGGCGTCTTTTGAGCGCTCGCATCCTTTCCTTCACCGCATCCTGCCAACGCCAATACTGCGATTACCAAGGCCATTTTGCGCACAACGTTTCCCTCTGAATGCTGAAAGCGCGGATTTTAGCATTCATGAATACTTCCCGAGTGCCGCAAAATGGGCACAAAACAACGAGAATCATGGTTGCGGCCTCTGTATAGTTACGCCTTGGGAATTAATGCAGCATCTGCGCGTCAGAAAGAGGCACCCAAACCGTGAGACTTCGCACTAATCTATAACTACACCGACCTCTGCACTGTCTGAATCAGGTGCCCTACAAGCAATCAAGGAGAAGACCATGCTGATACTCACCCGCAAAGTCGGTGAAAGCATAAACATCGGTGATGACATCACTATCACCATCCTGGGCGTTAGCGGCCAGCAAGTCCGAATTGGCATCAACGCCCCGAAAGACGTTGCCGTGCATCGCGAAGAGATCTATCAGCGCATTCAGGCCGGGCTGACCGCTCCAGACAAGCCGCAACCCTGAATCCTGCTGCAGTCAGTAGCCAGCCCGTTCGCTTCAGCGCAATGGCTGGCTAAAGATTCACGCACATTGTTTGACCCATCCTGCCCCACTGCTCATCCCCCTCGTGACGTGAAGCCGATACTAACGGCTTCGGCGACGCCTTGGCTGTCAGACCATTCGCTTTAACCCCGACGAATAGGTGACTGCTACCCGAAGGTCACGCCGCGTGCCATGCCAGTGGCTGCGATCACCATGAGCATCATCAACAGCGCTTCGATATGGCTGATCCGTGCGAACAGCTTCGCCCGCCCCAGATCAACCGAAGCGCCGCGCCCCAAGGCGATCCGCCACTTGATCAAGGTGATCATCGGCGCCAGCTCCAGCAGCAGAATGATCACGAACAGCGTCATCTTGAGATGAAACAACGGCTGGTGAAGGTAATAGTCAGTACCTTTTTCGTACCCGCCGAAGGCGCGCATCAGACCGGTAATCAGCAAAATCCCCGCAGAAATCCCCCACACGTTATCGGCGACCAGCACGCTCCGGACCTGCGCCGTGCCTGCGGCCAAGCGGCTTAATGCCGTGCCCCGGGTCAGCACACCCCAAAGCCCCATGGCAAATGCCAAGAGATGTATTGCCGCGAGAAACCAGTGAGACAGCATAGGAATGCTCCTGACAGGGAAATGGAAAAGGGATTGTCAGTAGTAGTCCAAAACCTGGAAATCTGCCTGCCATCAAACCCCTGCTGTCTCGTAATGCATTACAACTTTGTCATTGAGTTGTCAGCGTAGGTCGCACCCTCGATTCATACAGTGTCGTCGTCAGCCACCCAATCCGGATGGCTCGCCTTCCAACGATGATGACAAGGGTCGACACCATGAAACCAATGAACAAACTCTGCCTGATCGCCGCCAGCCTGTTGATGCTCGGCACCGGCTCTGCCATGGCCGCCAACATCGCGCCAGTGAAGGCCAACAACGTCGTGCTGGTGCACGGGTCCTGGGCCGATGGTTCGAGTTGGTCCGAGGTGATCACGCGGTTGCAAGCTGCCGGTTTGCACGTCACCGCCGTGCAGAACCCGCTGACCTCCGTGGCCAACGATGTCGCCGCCACCCAGCGCGTACTCGACCAACAAGACGGCCCCACCGTACTGGTCGGCCACTCCTACGCCGGCACCGTGGTCAGTGAGGCCGGGGTGGATCCGAAAGTCAGTTCCCTGGTCTACGTCGCCGCCCGTGCCCCGGATGCAGGCGAAGATTTCGTCGCCCTCTCCGGCAAGTACCCGACCATGCCCGTGCGGGCCGGCACCGAAGAGCACGACGGCTACGTCAGCTTGAAACAGGATGCCTTCCTTAAATACTTCGCCAGTGATGTCCCCCACGACAAGGCCATGGCGCTGTTCGCCGTGCAACAACCGATCGCCAAAACCCTGTTTGGCGAGCGCACCACCGCCGCGGCCTGGCACACCAAACCGTCGTGGTACGCGGTGTCCAGCCTCGACCAGACCATCAACCCGGACCTGGAACGCTTCCTCGCCAAGCGCATGGGCGCGACCACCATCGAGCTGCCGTCGAGCCATTTGTCGCTGGTGTCCCACTCCAAAGAAATCGCCGACCTGATCCTCGAAGCCTCCGGCCGCCAGCCGTAATCCCGGGCCGAATTGCATTACAACTTTGTCATTCAACTGTTGGTCGGCTGTCCGGATCGCCTCGTTAACCTGAGCTCACTGCCCAGTCACTCAACCGGCAGCCACCGTCATCCAGATTAGAGAGAGACACATCATGAAAATGTTAATCCTTGGTTTCGCCGCCCTCCTCGCCACCGGTTCGGCCTTCGCCGACACTCAGCCACAAGCGCCTGTGATTCACGACAAGACTGGTTTCTTCGTGCACATGGACGTTGCGAAAGTGCTGTCCACCACCGACATCTCACAACAGTGCGGCATTATTCCTGCGCGCTTGGACTACCTGGACCACACCGGTCAGGAGCACGTGCTGGATTACCAGGTCGAAGGCTCCGGTTGCATCAATGACAATTGAGTATGTTGCGCCGACGATGTGTGGCCCGAGTCACGCGCAGATGATCGGGCTACACTGGCTCACGCCCTCCACGGCACAATGATTTCTTTACGGACACCGACCATGAACATCCTTGTCGTTGAAGACGAGCCCAAGGCAGGCAACTACCTGCTCAACGGCCTGCAGGAACTCGGTTACTCGGTCAGCCTGGCGCGCAATGGCGTGGACGGCCTGCACCTGGCCCTGGAAACCTCGTTCGACGTCATCGTGCTCGATGTGATGATGCCGAAAATGGATGGCTGGGAAGTGCTGCGGCGTTTGCGCAAGGAAGCCGATACGCCGGTGCTGTTTCTCAGCGCCCGGGACGACATCGCCGACCGCATCAAGGGCCTGGAACTGGGCGCCGACGATTACCTGATCAAACCGTTCTCCTTCGCCGAACTGGTGGCGCGCCTGCGCACCCTGACCCGACGCGGCCCGTCCCGGGAAGAAGAACAGCTGCAAGTGGCCGACCTGCAAATAGATGTACTCAAACGCCGCATCACCCGCGATGGCGTGCGAATCACCCTGACCAATAAAGAATTCGCCCTGTTGCACTTGTTCGCCACCCATCAGGGCCAAGTGCTGTCCCGCTCGCTGATTGCGTCGCGAGTTTGGGACATGAATTTCGACAGCGACACCAATGTGGTGGACGTCGCGGTTCGGCGCTTACGCCTGAAAGTCGACGACCCGTTCCAACTCAAGCTGATCCACAGCGTGCGCGGCATCGGCTACCGCTTTGATACGCAGCCATGAACAACAAGCCTCATTCCCTGACCCTTCGTCTGGCACTGTTGTTTGCCTTGCTGGCATTTGCCTCGGTGATCACGCTGGGTGTGTGTTTGTATCGCGAGTTGGAACGTGAGTTGATCCGGCGGGACGATGCCGCGCTGATCACTCGGGTCGATCAACTGCGCACCTTTCTGAATGACAGCAACACTCTGGACCTGATCAAGAGCAAACCGGCCTTGTTCCAGAACATGCTCGGCAACCGCGAATCGGTGCTGGTGATCGGCGCGGCCGGACAAAAACCGTTGCTGGTGGTCAACCCTGGCAACCTCGATATTCCGACCTTGGCCCCGGTGACCATGGACCATCCGCTGGTCCTGGCCGACGTGCAGCACTTTTCCGGCGTGGATGGCGTGCCCTTCGCGGCGCTGGCGGCGACCATCGACTCGGGCGACCTGGGCAGCCTGCAAGTCGTGGCCGGGCGGTTGATGACGGAACGCACCAGCGTGTTGGCCAACTACCGTCTGCGGGTGTACATCCTCGCCAGCCTGGCGGCAATCTTGCTGGCGCTGTCCGGTTATCTGCTGGTCTATCGCGGACTCTTGCCATTGCGACGCCTGGCGAAACACGCCCATGGCATCGGCGTCGGCAACCTCACCGAACGCCTCGACAACCACGGCGCGCCGCTGGAAGTGCAGCCGATGATCGACGCCTTCAACGGCGTCCTCGACCGCCTCGCCAAAGGCTTTGTCCAACTCGGCCAAGTCTCCACCGACATGGCCCACGAACTGCGCACCCCGATCAACAACTTGCTGGGCGAAACCCAAGTCGCCCTCCAGCAAAACCGCAGCGTCGAAGCCTACCAACAGCTGCTCGCCTCCAACGTCGAAGAACTCGAACGCCTCGCGCGCATGCTCGACAACATGCTCTTCCTCGCCCGAACCGACCCCGCCAGCGCCCTGCGCCAACGCCAGGAACTGGATGCGGCGGACGAAATGGAACGCATGGCGGATTACTTCGAAGGGTTGGCGGCGGATGTCGGAATCAGCATCAACGCCCATGGTAGCGGCGTGATCTGGGCGGAGCCGATGTTGTTGCGGCGGGCGTTGGCGAACCTGTGTTCGAACGCCATCAAATATGGCGCGCCGGATTCGGAGTTGGAGGTGAGTGCGACGCCCTCTTCTGGTGGGATCGCCCTGCGGGTGAGCAACCACGGCGCGACCATTGCGCCGGAGCATCTGCCGAAATTGTTTGACCGGTTTTATCGGGTGGATGAATCCCGGGAGCGGTCGGCGCAATCGAATGGGTTGGGGTTGTCGATTGTGGCGACGATCATGCAACTGCATAGCGGGGGGTATGGCGTCACCAGTGAGAATGGGGTGACGTGTTTTGAGTTGTTCTTTCCGGGGCGGGTTTTGGAAGGATGATGGACTTATTGGCTATTTGAGTAACAGACCGTGACATAACTGGCGAACAGCCACCTATCTCCCTATCATGCCGCCCACTGGCTCTTGCGTAAGGGGTCAGAGGACAATCATTCAAAAGGGAATAGACGTGAAAGAGTTCGTAATTGGCGTAAACAACGTAGTTCTGTATGTCGCGCTGGCCGTTATCTGGATCGTCGCCATAGTCATGTTCTTCATGCAGGGTTTCTGGTCCGGTGTAGGCGTTTTCATCACCGGCACCCTGACCTGGTGCATCGTCTCCGGTTTCTGGTTCGTACAGTCGGCGACCTATGAAGAACTGAAAAAGTTGAACGCCAAACAAGGCTGACACTTGTTGGCCGGACCTGCCGCGCAGGTCCGATGTTGCTTCATGCAACAAGTGTAACGAGGGGGCAATTCCCTCGTTACAGCGCCTGGCGACTACCCAGGCTTGTGGTTATCCAGTACTCGATTCACCGCCAACTCACCCAACCTGATCACCTGCTGCAGCACCAGCATCTTCCTGCGCTGTGGGCCGTCCATTGTGCTCGCAATTTCATTCGCCATCTCGGTGGCCGACCCCAACGATTCGCAGGACTGGACGAGCAACGTTTCGTCATCCACCGCTGGGTTGATGATGAAGGTGTCGCTGCTGGGGATGCGGGGCGGTATCGGCTCTTTCAGAGCCCCGGGGTTGAGGTAGAAGTTGAGTGCGCGGTCGGCCGCCTCTTTTAGTTTCTTGGGGTCAAGATCAAGAGAGGCGTCGTAGGGTACTGGATTGGTATGCGGGGGATTGGGCGTTACTTTGAACATTAATTAGGTCCTCAAATGAGGCCGCAACTCTTTAGCTACTAAACAGAAGGGTGGCGGCTGTTCGCAGGTTAGTAGACCGGGGACCTAGCAATCCGGCGCGCCCGAGGGCGCCCTGCGCACAGCCACCATCAGGTGCAGGTATTTAAATACCAGACTGATAGATGCGAGTGCACCTGCTAGGAAACCGGGCTACTAAACCCGACCACTGATGAGCAGTGGCAGGTAAACGATAGAGCCCAGGCCCAACAGGCACAAGCCGGCGGATTCTGGCGCACGCGTAGGCAACGGCGCAAGGATTTGTAGCCTTTAGGACGTAACACTGAGTGTCGTTAAACAGATCACGCGCAACGATTAAACATGCCTCAAAAATCAAGACCACGCCTGACGGCTTTTTGGCTGCTAATTGCAGCGGGCGTACGTCTTTCCCGCACGTATCCCAAATCTATCGATAGACATAGGCGATGAGGATCTAGCTCCAGCACTGAGCTGGAGCGATACGGTGGACACCGCATACTGGCCCGCAGTTGAGGAGCCTCAGAATTCTCCAGACCATTAGCTATGCTGCACAGTCATATTGCCTCGTACCACCCGTTCAAGGAAAGCGTCGTGCCGTTTGCAATGGCGCTGCTGTTATCGTTCTTGAAAATTCGAACGCTTGATCCACCGGGAATGATTCGTCCCTGAATCGACAGGCCGGAGCCCATATCGCAGCCAGACAATTGGTATGGGAACGCAGCGCAGGTATACGGCAATACAACGCTGATATTTCCGGTCGCTGTGCCGGCGCCGCTCGACCCGATGGTAACCATCAACTGGACGAACACAACTTTCCCGACTTTGCGGAACCGCATGGTCCCCGTTGCATCGGAGAAGGCGCCATTTTGCGCAGAGACCGTCGTAGGAAATACGGAGAACTGAGCCGAGTACGCCTGTGAGATTTCCCCTCCACCTGCACCACGAATAACCAGAAGCACGTCATCTGTTGGATGAGGCGTTCCTACAAACGGAACACCAGAACTCCTATAGCCAGAGATTCTGACAAGGTTGCCGCCCTGGCTGTTCGTGAAGTCGATAGAGCCATTTACGCATCCACCATCCGTCAAGTCGACCATATTGCCCGTCCCACCCATCAGTATCCCCCGGTAATTCGGGTTGACTGAAGCCGCTGTCGCGCCAAGCACACCACTGATCTTGTTCGCCGTACCGTAGTTTTCGAGGCAATAGGCACCACGGGTTGCGTAATAATCGCAGTCGGTAAAAGCGTTTTGGTTGCTGAGGATTTTGAGCGGGCAGTGGCTACCCTCAAAATGTGAGTTGACGGCCGTGCAACCCGGTGCGCTTGCCAAGATATAAACAGAGGCAGCTGGAGTGTTGCTGGTAGATGAGCGATTCCAAGGATGCAGGTTATCCGCTCTAAAGTTTCTACTTGCGACTAATCCAAACCACGAGTTATCCGCGGATACGCCGCAGTCCAGCAACGTAACGTTAGTCATTGAGGAGTCTGTCGGGCCGTCATACTTCCAGCCGTGGCGACCAGTGGTATCGATCAGTATGTCCTCGTACGTACTTTCAAAACCAAGCGGACGCTCACCATCGATGATGTCGAAGTCGGTGATCAAGCCATGGTACGGGGACTGTGTGATGGTGATCTGCCGAAGATTCTGCTTGGCCCCTTTTATTGCAAACGTGTGCCCGCTGGCGTTATTGGCGCGGTTGCCGTCGAACTGCATACCGACAACCGAAACGTTGTTCGTATTGATCGTGAAGTTCGAGGAAATGAAGTCCAGGTTCAGACCGTTTTTGGCCTTGAGAATGGTAAGAAACTGCCCCTTACCGATCCAAGACATGTTCGGAATTAGCTCAATGTGTTCGCACACGTAGGTACCATAGCCCCACAAGATCCTCGCCCCTGCCGCAGTCACTGCCACGATTGCCGAGTTCAAGGCGTCTTGGGTATTCACTGTGCCATCTCGCTTGAATCCACACTGTTCTGCACTGACGTTGCCGTCGTGGATCAGCCTCCAGCGAGCGCCATCATTCGCGACGATGATCATCGGAATCGACTCCGCACTCGTCGTATCTGCTTCGTCTACGGCGTACTCACCATGCCCCCCATCCCCGCGAGCGGCATACCCCAGCGTTGCAGCCCTCTTATTGAGGGCTGAGTTCACAGCACGCAGATCGGCAAGGGTGTCGACCCCTTTGGCATCATATTCGGCAACGTTATTTGTAGTGATTATTGTCATTTGCATTATTCCTTTTCTGTAGGAAAGCTCCCACTTCACGGGGCCTTGTTGAGTGCCTTGGAATACAGAGTATGCATTTACGCATACACAATCAATGCAATAACGCATATTTAATGCGCGAGTATGCTAAAACGCATTTAACCTGCTAAAAAACTGGTGCTGCCGGTTTTATGCGGGCAAAAATACGAGACGATGACGAAGCACTACCAGGAGGGGCACGACGAGAAGAAGATCGAGTAATTGAGGGAAAGAGCTGAGTTGCCGTTTTGACTGGGGTTTTTGCAAAAGTTTTGCAAAACCGAAGACAACAAAAAAGGGCCCACCTTTCGGTGAGCCCTTCTAGACCGCCCAGCAGAGCGGATTTTGTTTGGTAGGCGCGATTGGACTCGAACCAACGACCCCCACCATGTCAAGGTGGTGCTCTAACCAACTGAGCTACGTGCCTGCTGTGAGGCGGCATTCTACGGAATTCCGGAGGGGTGTCAACACCTTTTTTCGAGCTAACCCTATGAATATGCAAAATATTTAATTTCGGTGCTGCGACGAAGATTTTCCGGTGGCTGGCGGCGGTTTTTTAACTCGGGTAGGATCGGTGCACTCGTAAAATATATTAAACAGAGGCTGCAGGATGGCGAACACCCCCTACCCAGAGTCCTATTACGCTGCATCGGCGAATGCGGTTCCGCCGCGTCCGGTTTTGCAGGATGACGTAGAGACTGATGTCTGTGTGATCGGCGCCGGTTACACCGGTCTGTCCTCTGCCCTGTTTCTGCTGGAGAACGGTTTTAAAGTCACGGTGCTGGAGGCGGCCAAGGTCGGGTTTGGTGCGTCGGGGCGTAACGGCGGCCAGATCGTTAACAGTTATAGCCGTGACATTGATGTGATCGAGCGCAGTGTCGGGCCCAAGCAGGCGCAGTTGCTGGGGCAGATGGCGTTTGAGGGTGGACGGATCATTCGTGAGCGGGTCGCCAAATATAATATCCAGTGCGACTTGAAGGACGGCGGTGTGTTCGCGGCCATCACGGCCAAGCAGATGGGGCATCTGGAATCGCAGAAGCGGCTGTGGGAGCGCTTCGGGCATACGCAGCTTGAGTTGCTGGACCAGAAGCGCATCCGTGAAGTGGTGGCGTGCGATCAATATGTCGGCGGCATGCTCGACATGAGTGGCGGGCATATTCATCCGTTGAACCTGGCGCTGGGTGAAGCGGCGGCCGTGGAGTCGTTGGGCGGCACTATTTATGAGCAGTCGCCGGCGGTGCGCATTGAGCGCGGCGCGAATCCGGTGGTGCATACGCCGCTGGGTAAGGTCCGGGCCAAGTTCATCATTGTTGCGGGCAACGCTTACCTCGGCAATCTGGTGCCGGAGCTAGCGGCGAAGTCGATGCCGTGCGGGACGCAGGTGATTACCACTGAGCCGTTGGGCGATGCGTTGGCCAAGGCGCTGTTGCCGCAGGATTACTGTGTCGAGGACTGCAACTACCTGCTCGATTACTACCGTCTGACCGGGGACAAGCGTTTGGTTTTCGGCGGTGGCGTGGTGTATGGCGCGCGGGATCCGGCGAACATCGAGGCGATTATTCGGCCGAAGATGCTCAAGGCGTTTCCGCAGTTGAAGGACGTGAAGATTGATTACGCCTGGACCGGAAATTTCCTGCTGACGTTGTCACGTCTTCCGCAGGTCGGGCGGCTGGGGGATAACATTTATTATTCCCAGGGTTGCAGCGGGCATGGTGTGACGTATACGCATTTGGCGGGCAAGGTGTTGGCCGAGGCGTTGCGGGGTCAGGCCGAGCGGTTTGATGCGTTTGCGGATTTGCCGCACTACCCGTTTCCGGGCGGGCAATTGTTGCGCACGCCGTTTGCGGCGTTGGGGGCTTGGTATTACGGGTTGCGGGATAAATTCGGTTACTAAGTAGCCACACCGCAATCCAATGTGGGAGCGGGCTTGCTCGCGAAGGCGGTGTGTCAGTCAATATTGATGTCGACTGATACACCGCTTTCGCGAGCAAGCCCGCTCCCACATTGGGTTTTGTGTTGTGGCTGTTAATCGGGGAAGTCTGCGCCTTCGCTGACATTCGCCCATCCTTCGAAATCCTTGCGCAGGGCTTCAATCTTGCCACGGCCACCGGCCAGTGCGGCTTTGCCCAATAGCAGACGCAACGGTGGATTCTCAGCCTCCACCGCATCAACGATCGCTACTGCCGCCCGCACCGGATCACCCGGTTGCTTGCCGTTGTAGCCCCGGATCATCTCCATGCGTTTACCTGCCGTTTCGTCGTAATCGCTGATGGTCCGGCTCGCCTCATTGGCCGAACGCCCCGCCCAATCGGTGCGGAATCCGCTGGGTTCGACGATCAATACTTTGATGCCCAACGGCCCGACTTCCTGGGACAGGGATTCGGAAATACCTTCCACGGCAAACTTGGTGGCGTGGTAGAAACTCACCGCCGGGAACGCGACGATGCCGCCGACGGACGAGATGTTCACCACCGAGCCGCTACGCTGCTGGCGCATGCCGGGCAACACGGCGCGGGTCATCTGCACGAGGCCCCAGACGTTGATTTCCATCATGTTGCGCACTTGTTCCAGATCACTTTCTTCAAACGAGCCGAAATAGCCAATCCCCGCGTTGTTCACCAACACGTCGATACGACCGAAACGCGCGTGGGCCGCTTCCACGGCAGCGTCGATCTGCGCCGGGTCGGTGACGTCCAGTTTCAAGACCAGCGCGAGGTCTTCGTGTCCTTTGACGATGTCTTCGACCTGGGCCGGGTTACGCGCGGTGACCACGGTCGGGTAGCCGAGGCTGAGGGTGTGCAAGGCCAGTTGACGGCCGAAACCTGTTGAGCAGCCGGTGATGAACCAGACCGGTTTGGTAGTCGATGCAGTCATGCGGATCTTCCTCCAGGTAGCTGCCCGCGAGTGCGAGCGATGTCACTGAGTATGGCCACGCCTGGCCTTGCGAAAAAGAGCCATAATCTGCAAGACCTTTTCGGAAAAACAACACAATGAAAGACCCGGATTTTCAGCAATTACGGCTATTCATGCAGGTTGCCCAGGCGAAAAGCTTCACCAACGCCGCTGATGCAGCGGGGGTATCGGTGTCCACGGTCAGTCATGCGGTGAGAGAACTGGAGAAACAACTCGGGCTGCGATTGCTGCACCGAACCACGCGCAGCGTCAATGTCACCGAAGCCGGCGAGCAACTGATCAGCAAGATCGCGCCGTTAATGGAAGACCTGGGGTTGGCATTGCGCAGCGCGTCGGCGGCAGGTGATGAGGTGGCGGGGACGCTGCGCTTGAGCGTACCCACCAGTGCCAGTCGGTTGATCCTGCAACCGTTGTTGCAGCGATTTCTACTGGCCCATCCGGGGATCAACCTTGAAGTCGCGGTGGACAACAGCCTGATCGATATCGTCACCAAGGGCTACGACGCCGGCATTCGCTATGACGACGTGCTGGAGGAAGACATGGTGGTGGTGCCGATTCTGACGGACATGCGCTTCGTGGTGGTGGCCTCGCCGGAGTATCTGGCGGGTCGGACGATTCCGCAGCTGCCGCAGGATTTGTTGCAGCACGAATGCGTGAATTATCGCAGCGCCACGACAGGCTCCCTACCCCGCTGGGATTTTGAGAAGGACAGCAAGCACACCCGGGTTGCGGTCAAGGGACGACTGGCAACCAATGACAGTGAGTTGCTGCTGCGGGCGGCACTGGACGGTTTTGGCTTTGCGTACTTGTTCCATGCACCGATTGTGAGGGACTACCTGGCCAGCGGGGAGTTGGTGTCGGTGCTGGATGACTGGGTGCCGGCCGGCACGCTTTACCTGTATTACTTTGAGCGCAATAACACGCCGAAGAAGCTGCGGGCGTTTATTGATTTTTTGAAGGAACAGGCCGAAACAAATTAACCCCAGACACCAAAAATCCCCTGTGGGAGCGGGCTTGCTCGCGAAAGCGGTGTGTCAGAGAACATAAATGTCGACTGACACGGCCTCTTCGCGAGCAAGCCCGCTCCCACAGGGGGAATGGGGTCACAGGCGATTTCGGGGGATACCGCTGCGGATTCGCAAGATGTCGGCCAGGACGGCCAGGGCGATCTCAGCCGGGGTTTTGCTGCCCAGGTTCAGGCCAATCGGCGCATGAATCCGCGCTAATTCTGCATCCCCCAACCCACCAATCCTGCGCAACCGCTCAAAGCGCTTTTGCGATGTCTGCATCGACCCCATCACACCGATATAAAACGCATCGGTGCGCACCGCTTCCATCATCGCCAAATCATCAATCCGTGGATCGTGGGTCAACGCCACCACCGCCGTGTCGCTGTGGCAGCCGCCGTCGGCGATAAACACCGACGGCAGTTGCCGACGAATCTCGACGCCCTCCAGCACCACGCCTTCCAGCACTTCATCCCGAGGATCACAAAGAATCACCTCGAAACCCAAACCCACCGCAAACTCCGCACAGGCCTGGGCGACGCTGGAATACCCCGCCAGCAATAAGCGCTGAGCTGCGCCGATCCGCACGCGCACCCGGTCAATTTCACGTTCGATGCGCACACCTTGTTCGCTGTCCGCGAACACACGCCGCGCACCGCTGGCCAGATCGACCTCGCGGATCAACCGACGCTGCCCGAGCAACGCCGATTCCAGTTCCCGCAAATGCGCCTGAACCTCGCAATCCGATTCAAGCTTCTCCACCAGCACATCGAGCACGCCGCCGCAGGGCAAACTCACCCGCGAACGCGGATCATCGCCTTCACCGTAACGCACGACGCTGACGGCTTGCTCGAACAAACCTTCGGCGACGCGTTCAAGGAAATCTTCCTCAACGCAGCCACCGGACAGCGAACCAATCCACTGCCCTTCCGCGTTCACCGCCAGCAACGAGCCCGGCGCACGGGGCGCCGAGCCGTAAGTGGCGAGCACCGTGCACAGCCACACGCGTTGCCCGGCCACCGACCATTCCAGCGCCCGGCGCACCACTTGCAGATCGAGATGCTGCATGTCAGTGCGCCTTGTGCTCGGCCGGTGGTGCATCGGCTTGCAGCTTCTGCACGTCACTGACCGCCAACTCACTCGACTGACCGCCCCAACCCTGACGCAGGTAGTTCAGCAGGTCGGTCAGTTGCTCGTGATTGAGTTTGTCGGCGAAACCCGGCATCGGTTGCATGCGTTCGAACCCGGCGAATTTCTGTTCGCCGATGCCGTCCTCGATCACCCGCAACAGGTTGCGCGGGTCTTCCAGGCGCAACGTGGTGTTGCCGCGCATGGCCACCGCGATGTGCGGCTTGCCCTCGCCGTTCGGCGCGTGGCAACCGGCGCAGACATTGAGGTAATCCTGACGACCGCGCTGGGCGCTTGGGCTCATCTGTTCCAGCGGCACTTCGGTCAGCACTTTCGCCGCCGGGGCCGGATCGCCCAGCAGGTAAGTCGCCATCGCCGCCAGGTCCGGGTCGCTGAGGCCTTGGGTGCTGTTGTGGAACACCGGGAACATCTCGTTGAACATCGTGCCCTGGGCGCTCATGCCGTGTTTAAGGAAGGTGCTCAGGTCCTGATGATTCCAGCCGCGCGCGGCCAGGTCAGTGGCCAACAGGCTTGGCGCCAGGTAGCCGTTGAGCAGGCCTCCAGTCAGGCGTTTGTCCATCTGCATCGCACCGGGCAAACCGCGCGGGGTGTGGCATTCGCCGCAGTGGCCGAGCACTTCGACCATGTACTCGCCGCGCTTGAACGCTTCACTTTTGCCCTCGGTCGGCGCGAGTTTCACGTCCTTGCCGTAGAGCATGTTCCAGCCCATCAACCCCAGGCGCACGTTGAACGGAAAGCTCAGGCTGGTGACCGGCGCCGCGCGTTCGATCGGCTCGACGGTTTTCAGGTACGCATGAATCGCGTCCGAATCTTCACGCGGCATCAGGTGATACGAGGTGTAGGGCATCGCCGGGTACAGGTTCGCGCCATCCCGGCGCTTGCCTTCGGTGAGCGCGGCGAAGAATTCGTCATCGTTGTACAAACCGATGCCGTGCTCTTTGCTCGGGGTGATGTTGGTGCCGTAGATCGTGCCGAACGGCGAGACGATCGGCAACCCGCCCGCATACGGCGCGCCCCCCGGTGCGGTGTGACACGCCATGCAGTCAGCCGCGCGGGCGAGGTATTCGCCGCGCTTCACCTGATCATCCGCGTGGGCCAATAACACCGGCGCAGCCAGACCAACCGCCAGCGTCAGGCGGGAAAGTAGTTGCTTCATGCTTAACCCTCCTTGACCAGGCCGAGATCGGTCAGCACGTTGCGAGTCGCGCTGTAGTAGCGCACATAGCCGGTGCAGCGGCAGATGTGATGGCCGAGGCTGTCTTCAATGACTTTTTCCAGCTGACTTTTCATGATCGGCTGACGCTGGAGTTTTTCCACCAGCACCGTGGCCGCATTGACGAAACCCGGCGCGCAGTAGCTGCACTGGAAGGCGAATTCATCGACGAAACGTTGCTGGATCGGGTTCAGCTCAGTGACCTTGCCCTGCTCATCGCGGGTTGCGTAGCCTTCGATGGTCCGCACTTTCTTGCCTTCGAAGTAATGCGCGCCAGTGATGCAGGTGCGCACTTCTTCGCTGGTGCCGTCGGGGTTGTCGACGATCACCACGCAGGCGTGGCAGATGCCCTGGCCGCAGCCGAGGCGCGAGCCGGTGAGGTTTTTGTATTCGTGCAGGTAATCGATCATCGGCAGGTCATCAGGGATGTCCACCGGGCCGACGGATTGACCGTTGAGGGTCAGTTGAAGCGGACGGTTAGCCATTGAGGGCCTCCTTGATGCGTGCGGAAGTGATAGGCAGGTCGCGGACCCGTTTACCGATGGCATGCGCCACGGCGTTACCGATGGCGCCGACCACCGGGATCATCACCACTTCGGCAATGCCCTTCGATGGATCGCTCGGCGACAGCGGCGGCAGGATCTCGGCGGTCTGGTTCCAGACGGCAACGTGCCGGGCCATCGGCAAGCGGTAACGGTTGAAGTTCCAGTCGCCCTCCCCCGGTCCGCCTTCGTACAACGGCATCTCTTCGAGCAGCGCATGGCCGATGCCCATGGCGATCCCGCCTTCGAGCTGGCCCTTGACCAGTTCTTCCACCAGCACCCGACCGCACTCGACCCACGAGTGATGGTTGAGCACTTGCACTTCGGCGGAGCCCTTGTTCACTTTCAATTCCACCAGCGTCGCGACCGGGCTGTAGTAAGTCACCGCCGCGTTGTTCAACTGGGTGTCCGGGTAATGCACGTTCTGGCGATCCAGCAAGTGGAAACCGGCGCTGGTCATCTGCGCTTTCTTCGCGTTCGGAGCACCGTCGCCGTACTTCACCGCCAGGCCATCCAACGGCAGACGCTCGCGTACGCCGTCGATGCTGAACTCGGCCTCGGCCCAGCTCCAGCGGTTGAAACCGTGCACGGTCGCGCCGGTCACCAAACCTTTTTCGTGGGCGTGCTTCGCCAGTTGCTCAAAGCTCAGGGGCTGCATGCCGTTGGCGGTGAGTTTGCCGTCGACCCAATGCGCGTCTTCGCGGCGCACCACGTACGGGTTGGCCTGGCCGCCGTAAGGGCCCTGGCCCCAGATCTGCAACGCCGCCGGCCACAAGCCGTGGTTGAACAGCACGCGGGACGCTTCGCGGGTGGCGTGACTGAAGTAGTAGGCGGAGTTGGTCGCCGACGAGGCCGAAGCCAGTTTGCCGACCCAGCGCGGGTTGCGCAGAAATCCGTCCTGTTCCGCCTGGCTCATGATGTACGGGTTGCCGCCAGTGATCAGCTGCAACTCTTTCCATTCGGTTTCGCCGGTCTTCACTTCGGTGGCCGGGATGCCGATGAAATCCGCCACCACCAAGGCTTGGGACGTGGACATGCCGGTGCCGATTTCGATGCCGATATGGCGCAGGGTCACGTGGCCTTCGGCGGTGAATTCGATGCTGGCCATCGGCGCTTCGGAACCGGTGCCAAAGTCTTTCTGGCAGATGGCGAAACCGACGCCGTACCAGTGATCCGGGTCGGCAGCTTCGCGCCGAAGCTTGATCAGGTCGCGGCTTTTCCAGACTTCGTGGGCGGACGCCTTGTCGAGGATTTCGTGCAGGCGCAAGGCACCGGCCGGGACCGCGCCTTGGGTGTTTTTCATGCCCGAGAGCATGGCGTTTTTCTTGCGCAGGTCGATGGCGTCGATGCCGAGACGACCGGCGATTTCGTCGACCATCATCTCGGTGGACGCCATGCTTTGCAGGGTGCCGTAGCCTCGCATCGAGCCGGCCTCAACGGCGCGGGAATGGTAGGCCGTGACCTGCAAATCGTTCTGCGGCATGTAGTAGATCGACTGCGCCGCCGTGGCGCCAACCGCCGCTACCGAAGGGCTGTAGTTGATCCGCCCGCCGCCATCGACGCTCATCTCGGCGCGGAAAATCTTGAAGCTGTGATCGTTTTTATCCACGGCCAATTGGTAGCGGATGTCGAACGGGTGACGCTTGATGCCGCTCTGGAATTGCTCGTAGCGGTCGTTGGCCAGACGCACGGGAACACCGGCGCCGTACAACGCAGCCAACGCGGCGTAGTAGACGAAGATGTTGTGGTCTTTCGAGCCGTAACCGACGGTGTAACCGGGGTGCATGTTGAGATTGGCCAGGCCGAAGCGGGACGGCGCGATCATCTTCGCGGTTTCGGTGGCGGCCTCCAGTGGGCACTGGGTGGCGACCACAAAGTGCAGGGTCTTGCTCGCCGGGTCGTACCAGCCGTTGCCGTTGTCCGGTTCCATCGCGGCGGGTTCGATCGATGGGGTTTTGTAGCGCTCGTCGAACACCAGCCAGTTGTCCGGCGGTGAATCGATTTGTTGCTTCATGCGGTCGGCGTAGAACAAGCCGCGCTCGGTCAGGTTGCCGTGCAGGTCCGGTTGGGAATTCCATACCGGACGACGGTTTTTCAGCATCGGGAACAGGATCGAATCCTTGAGGCTGGCGAATTCATCTTCGTCCGCCGACGTCGCACCGCCGACCCGCACGTAGCGGAAGCTGCCGTAGGGATCGCCTTCGTAGAACGGCACTTGGGCACCGTAACGAATCGCTTTGTCATTGAATTTGAGTTTGGCCTTGGCCTGGCGGAAGCGCTCGAAGTCGTTCCAGATCAGGATCGCCACCGGATGACCGATGAACATCGGCACCTTACCTTCGGGCAGCAGCGGATCAGGCGCATGCTCTTCCGGGAAGACGATGCCGTCCTTGTCCAGGTCGGCGGCGGTGACGATGCGGTCGGGCTGCAAATCGGCGCCGAGCCACGCCAGGTCTACACCTGCGTAGATGCGGTCGGCCTTGGTGATTTTCAGCAACATGGCGTGGCCCTGTTGCTGGGGCCAGCCCGGCATGTCCTTGGCGCGGATGTCGCGGGCAAAGACTTTGCTGCCGCAGACCTTGGACAAGGCATCGTTACGCGAGCGCGCCTTGCCGTTGTTGCCAAGCCATTGCTCGGACGGCACGGTCACGCTGTTTTCCATCAAGGCAGCCAGCGCCTGGGAGCTGAGCGGCGTGAGCGTCACGCTCACACCCGCCACCAGCCCGCCCTGGAGGAACGAGCGCCGGGAGATATCACGGTTGGACATGGATCATCCTCTGGGCGGTTATGGGTCCGCCCTTCTGGTTATGTTCTGGGGATCTCGAGTCTTGCAGGAGCCCTTTTCGACGATTCAAAGGGCTGTGTTGACAGTGCAAAGCTGACCGAAAGGTTAACTTTATAGGTTTCTGCGCTTGCGGCAAACAACCGGTTACAAAAAAACTGACCAATGAATCAAAATATTGCTGCGTTGCGCGGCAATACATCAATGGAATGCGGGTCCTGTGGGAGCGAGGCTTGCCCGCGAAGGCGTCATCACTGGCGCTAAAAGCTTCGCGGGCAAGCCTCGCTCCTACTGGTTCTGCGTGCGTCGGGCTTCGAGTCTTTGGAGGAATTCTGCGCGGCGGTGCTGATCGGTTTCTTCTTTGGCCAACCATTCGGGCAGTAGCTCAGCCGCTCGCCCGGCCTCCAAGATAAAAACACCATCATCGTCACCGATAGCCAAATCCCCCGGACGCACCGTCACCTCGCCAATCCGGATCGGCTGATTGACCTCACCCTGGGCGCCAATGCCACGCGTGGTGTACGCGCTGACGTCGCGACAAAACACTGGTAAGCCATGTTGGCGTAGCGCGCTGACATCGGTGACCGCGCCCGACACCACCACCCCGGCCAGCCCTTTGATCAGTCCGGCCAATGTCCGCAACTCACCCCAACATCCGCACTCTGCGTCGCCCACGCATTCAATCACCAGCACGTCCCCCGGCTGACTCAGCAACAGCGCCTCACGCAAAACGCTGCCATCCGGCGGGAAGACTTTCACAGTAACTACGTTGCCAACCATGCAGATGTCGTTGAACAGCGGCTTGATCCCGCGCAGGAAGCCGAGATCGGAAAAATGGCCGATGGTGGAAGACGGGATCGTCCGGTACTGGGCGATCAACTCCGGGCTGAGGTTTTGTTGGCGGGGGTTGATCAGGTAACTCATCGGCATTTTTTCCCTGGACGCAGCAATGGGCAGGTCGAACAGTATTCGGCAGGCTCCGTGGCCAGGTAGTAGAAGCAGCAGGTGCGGCGAAAGCGAATGCTGCGTTGCCCGTCGTCCACCAGCGTCGGCGGTCGTCGGAAATGGCTCAGAGGGTTGTAATCGAGGCCGAACAACGCGGGTTTGGCTTGGGTCATCAGCCAGGTGAAATCCGCTTCACAGCGCTCGCGCACTAAGGGGTCTTCAATTTTCGCCATGCGTTTTTCATACAGCGAATACACGCGCACGGCGGTGTTTTCCCAGAGGATGCGTCGGGAAACGCCGGTGATGCGGTTGAAGGTTTGCCACAGGGGTTTCAGCAGGTCGGCGAACAGCGCTTGAACGATGGTTTCGCGCCAGGCTTCGCGCTCGCCCGCTTCATACGTCAGTGGAAGGGAATGGCTAATCGGCATCGAAGACGTCCACAACCCGTCATCGTGGCCGTATTCCACTACGGCGTTGTCCAGCGACATCAGCAACCCTTTGTCATACACCGACATCGCGTACAAACAGGCGCCGGTTGCCAGAAACGACAGACGCTTGCCGAGCAACGAGGCGGTGATCGCCCGGGTCGGCGAGCCGATCACCGGGCCCAACGCGTCCAGCAATTGCTCGCACAGGTCCTCTTGCAACAAGTCCCGAGCCATCAACGAACGCAGCAAGTCGCGTTCCGCGCTGTCCTTGAGCCGCAATCCGCCGGACAACACTGCCCACTCCGATTCAGTGAAATGGCCAGCCAAATTCATTGCGGCAATTCCCGGCCAAACGGAATGCACAGCGGCGTGCCGAAGAACGGATCGGGAATGATCCGGCAGTTGAGGTCGAACACGGTTTTGACCAATTCTTCCGTCAACACCTCATCGGGCCGGCCCTGGGCGAATGCAGTCTGGTTATGCACCGCCACCATGTGATCGGCATAGCGGCAGGCCAGGTTGAGGTCGTGCAGGACCATGATGATGGTTTTGTTTTCGAGCCGGTTGAGGTCGCGCAGCAGGTCCAGCACTTCGATTTGGTGCGCGAGGTCGAGGAATGTGGTCGGTTCGTCGAGCAGCACGATGCCGGTGTCCTGGGCCAGGGTCATGGCAATCCACGCCCGCTGGCGCTGCCCGCCGGACAACGCGTCCACCGGCCGATCCGCCAGGGCCAGCAAACTGGTCTGCGCCAGGGCGCGGTTGACCATGGCTTCGTCTTCCGCCGACCACTGCTGCATCCAGCTCTGATACGGATAGCGTCCCAGCGCCACCAATTGCCGGACGGTGATGCCCTCCGGCGCGCTCGGGGTTTGCGGCAAAATCGCCAGCTCCCGGGCAACGGCTGCGGTGGATTTTTGCTGGATGTCCACGCCGTTAAGAATCACCGAGCCCTGCTGCGGTTTCAGCAGCCGGGCGAAGGATTTGAGCAAGGTGCTTTTGCCGCAGCCGTTGCTGCCGATCAATACCGAAATCTTGCCTTGGGGCAGTTGCATGTCCAGCGCGTCAATAATCACCTGGCGCTGATAACTCAGGGTCAGGCCGCGACTTGCAATCGACGTCATACATTGAATTCCTTAATGACGTTGTTTAATCAACAGATAGAGAAAAAAGGGTGTGCCGAGCACGGCGACAAAAATCCCGGCGGGCAGGTCCAGCGGCAAAAACAGCGTGCGCCCAGCGAGGTCGGCCAACACCACAAGATTCGCGCCGACCAGCGCCGCCATCACGGCTTGGCCGCCGAAACCTGGCGCCACCAGACGCTTGGCAATGTGCGGCGCGATCAGCCCGACAAACGCAATCGCCCCGCCCCAGGCAATCGCCGCACCGGCCAACGCCACGCTGACCAGCAACAAACCGGCCCGCAGCCACTGCACGCGCACGCCAATACCTTGGGCGAGGCTGTCATCCAATTGCTGCACCATCACCTGCCGCGCCAGGAAAACCAGCAGCGGACAAATGCCCAACAACCAGGAACCCAACGCCAGCGGTTCCGGCCAACTGGCCCCGTACACGCTGCCGGTCAGCCAGACGTAGGCTGATAAGGTTGTGGTGAGCGGACTGAACACCAGAATGAACGTGGTGGCGGCGGTCAACATCGCGGAGATGCCGACGCCGATCAACACCAGTCGTAGCGGTGAAGTCCCCTGTTTCCAGGCCAGCAGATAGATCGCCAATGCCGCCAGCCCCGCGCCGAGCATCGCTGCCAGCGGCAGATACTGTTGGCCCAGAGCCACGGAGAAGAACGACAAGTACAACACCGCCGCCGCACTGGCGCCGCTGGTGATGCCGAGCAAGTCAGGCGAGGCCAGCGGATTGCGGATGATGCTTTGCAGGATCAGCCCGGACACCGACAACGCCGCGCCCACCAGCGCCGCCAGCAGCAGGCGCGGAAAGCGCAGTTGCTCGACGATAAACGTCAGGCTGGCGTCCTGATTCGAGAACAATATCCGCAGCACCTCCAGGGGCGAGAGCATGACTTTGCCCAGGGACAGCGAGCCGAGCATGATCAGCGCCGTCACCATCAACGCCACCAGCAAGCGCCACAATGTCGCGACATTGATCCGCCGGGAAAACCCGCTGCGCCGCCAGGTCAGGACCTTATCCATAACGACCTCCACGGCGCGCCAACAAAATGAAAAACGGCGCGCCGAACAGTGCCGTCATCACCCCCACCGGCACTTCTTGCGGCAGGATCAGCACCCGGGACAAGGTATCCGCCAGCAGCAGAACAATCGCGCCGAGCAGCGCAGAGCCCGGCAGCAACCAGCGATGGTCGATGGACAAACCTTTGCGCACCATGTGCGGCACCAGCAACCCGATAAACCCGATGCTGCCGGCCAGCGCCACCGCACTGCCCGCCAGGCACACCACCAGCACGGCCATCAACAAGCGGATCAAACCCGTCCGCTGTCCGAGGCCGGTAGCAATTTCTTCGCCGGCGTTCAGCACATTGACCTGCCCTGCCAGCACCATCGAGCCAAACAACCCAAGCACGCCACACAGCAACAACGGCGCGGCGACAGACAGACTGCGTTCGGTCAATGACCCGGCCAACCAGAACAGCACCGTGTCCAACCCATCCTGATTGACCACCAGCAATGCCTGGCTGAACGCGGAGAACAACGCCGCCATCGCCGCGCCCGCCAGCACGATGCGCAACGGGCTGAGACTGCCCTGCCCCATGTTGCCGATCAACCACACCAGACTGCCCGCCACGGCCGCGCCGATAAATGCGCACCACAGCCACGCATCCGGGGACGCCAAGGAGAACAACGAAGAACCGAGGATGATAAAAAATGTCGCCCCGGCGTTGATCCCGAACAGTCCTGGGGACGCCAGCGGATTGCGCGTCAGCGCCTGCATCAAGGCACCGGCCACCGCGAGGCTCGCGCCCACGGCCATTGCCATCAGGGTGCGCGACAGGCGTGTGGTGGTGACCAGCACATGGCTGACGCTCAATGGATCGGGATGGACGAATGCCGCGAAAATCTGCGACAGCGGAATCCAGGTCGCGCCGACCGCCAGGCTCAGCACGCAGCTCAGCAACAAGACAACGCCCGCGCTCCACATCTTCAACCCATTACTCATGAAGCTGTAACCAGACGGGCGACATCATCAAGCATCAGATTTGCGCCAAGCATCCCGCCCGACAGGCTCCACGCCACGCCATCGACCCGCCACACCTGGCCCTGTTGCGGCGCACGCATTTGCTGCCACAGCGGATGCTGCACCAGGCTTTCATAATTTCGCTGCACTGCCGCTTTCTCCGCGCGCAAGAAGATGAAGAAAATATCGGCATTCACCACCGCCAGGCTTTCCTTGCTGGTGAGTTTGATCGACACCCCGCTCGCTGCCCGACTGGCTTCACTCCAGTCAAAGCCCAGTTCAGTGATGACGGAGCCCGGAAAACTCGCCGGCAAGTAACTGCGGATGTGGTCTTCACGCACATCCAGAATCGATACCGTTGGCGGCCAGCGCCCGGCGAACTTCTGCTGCAACTGCAGACGCAGTTGCGCTACCCGCTGCTGCCATTGAGCCAACACCTCGTTGGCTTGTTGCTGGCGGTACAAGGCAACGCCCATCAGCGCCAGGGTCTTTTTGAACTCGAACACTTCCTCCAGCATTACCACCGGAGCGATCTGCTTGAGCAACGGGGCGATACGTTCATGACGAAAGCGCGAGGCGATGATCACGTCCGGTTTCAACAGCGCGATGT
Source organism: Pseudomonas sp. NPDC096950 (assembly GCF_044762525.1). Taxonomy (NCBI): domain Bacteria; kingdom Pseudomonadati; phylum Pseudomonadota; class Gammaproteobacteria; order Pseudomonadales; family Pseudomonadaceae; genus Pseudomonas; species Pseudomonas sp. NPDC096950. The sequence continues at coordinate 38,847 of NZ_JBIWEL010000012.1, forward strand.
CCTCCAGGCTGGGCTGGGTTTCCAGACCGACATGGGGCACCGTCTCCAACGCCGAACGCAGATAACGATAAGTGGGTTTCTCGCTCCAGGAATCAACGATGCCGCACGGCGTAACGCCCAACGCCACGGCGCTGTCGGTGGCGCCCTGAAACAGGGTGATCACCCGCAGCGGCGCGGCGTCGGTTTGCGCCCACGCCGGTATCGAATACCTGAGGGCAAGCATGCCCAACGACAGGCGCAACAGCGTGCGCCTGGTGGGATGAGGTTGAAGGTCAGTCTTCACGATGCAACCGGTGGAACGGGTTCACCACCTGGCCTTTGCCGAACGGCATGCTGCCGGGGCCGCCCGCCCGCTCGATCATCGGCGTGAGCAGCAACTTCTGTGGCCAGTGCGGTGCTTCGAACAGTTGCTGTTTAATCATCGCCCGAGCTTCGGTGTCGAAGTCGATGGTGTCAATCAACTCGTTCAACACTTCGCCCATCGCCTTCCACAAAGAGGTGGCTGGCAACGCGTAAACCTGCGCCAGGGTTTCGATGATCGAACGGAAGTTGACCTGGATGCCCAGGGTCTGCAACCAGAACAGCAGGTCTTCCGGACGCTCGTGATACAGCGTGTTGGCGTGGCCCTTCTTCAGGCGGTACGCCGGATCGGCAAGGCCGTTGCGCTCCAGCCATGGCACGAAGATGCGCAGCGAATCGTGGTCGCGCAGCAACAAGCCTTGGGCATGACCGGCCTTCCACACCAGGACCGCATTTTGCCCGTGGATCTCCCCGAGCATGCCGATGCGGAACATCCGCAGGTTGATGTCGAAGAAGCTGTGGCTCAACTCGCGGAACAGGGTCATCACCGACGCGGCGTTGGCCGGCAGTTGACGGTAGGCCATCCAGTCATCGAAGAAGTGCTGATTGCTGCCGGGCAGCGGCGTGCCGAGGGCGGCCATCGGCACCAGTCGGGTGTCCCGATCTTCCAGCAATGCGGGTGGATAGCCACGGACCATGGCGGCCAAGTGACGCGGTGCTTCGTCGAACAACGTCGCGTCCGGCGGCATGAACGCCCACCACTTGGTTTCATCGCACAGGTGCAGTTTCTCTTGCAGGGTTTCGTCCTTGCCCCGCGCCTGACGCAGCAGCTTTTCACTCAAGCCGCCGTTGATCATCTTCACCGCCGGCAGGTAACGCGAGGCGCCGAGGGAATAGATCGCCATCGGCAACTTGAGATAGTCGGCGCTGTTGAAGCACGGGGTCATCGAACGCAACGACGAAGTGGCGTAGAAATCACCGTCGTTGAATTCCAGGCGCTGGCAATCGCCCTTGGCGAAGGCGTCGCCGAGCTGCGCTTCCAGCACATGATCGAACTGCCACGGATGCACCGGCAGCGCGATATGGCTCTCGTAAATGCCCCGTTGCTGCATCTCGTGTTGCAGGCCGGCGTGCAACGCGAATGGCAGCAGGTGCTCGGCGGGATTATCCAGCGCCAGGTCCGTCACACCGTCACCGCATTGCAGCAACGTGCGGTCGATCGCGACCCAGTTCAGCGCCACCGGACGGGCGAATTCCGCTTGATAGTGTTGATATTCCGCGTCGTTCAAACCCTGCTTGGCTTTGGCCAACGGATGGTAAGGACGATCACGCAATGAAGCCCACTGCTCCATGGTCAGGAAAAAGTCGGCGTTGCTCTTTTCCAGCAAGCGTTCGCTGTTGACCCGATGGGCCAGGGACAACTCGGTCTGGCGCACGCTGGTGCGCAGCACATCAAGGAACAGCGCAAAGCCCTTTTCATTGTCCTGATAGCGGTCGGTCATCCCGGCCAACACCTGTGTCATGAAGACTTCAGGAGACAGCTCGATCAGTTGGCCATTTTCGCGACCCAATACCGGCGTACCCGGCACCTTCTCCCAGTGCTGAGTAATGCCGGGGCGCAGGGCGACGAAAATTGAACCCTTCCATTCCCAGATGCGCTGATCGGCACTCAACCCGGTGAACGGCTGGTCGGCTGCGGGTGCCACCAAGTTCAGCGGCTCGGTCCCGAAAAAATGTTCGGCCAGCAAACAATCGACCAGATCCTGCATCACCCTGTCGGCGGCCATTGTGGTGAAGTTCATCGGATTATTTTCCTTCTGCTGAAGTGGCGGCCAATTTGGCCTGGAGGGCACGAAAAGCGATGCCACGCTCGTCACCCAAAACAAAACTGTTCACGCCGCGAGCCAACCACCGTTCGTGGTCGCCCGGCTGGCGTGGAATCGCGCAATACGGCACGCCTGAAGCACTGGCGGCTTGCCAACTGGCGAGAAGCGCTTGCTGCACGTCGGGCCGGTCGATTTGCCACGGCGTCCCCATGGATTGCGATAAATCTGCTGCGCCTTCGAGGATCATGTCCAGGCCCGGCACCGCCGCAATCTCCGCCGCGCGCCGCACGCCCTCGGCGCTTTCGATCATCGCCACGATCATGATTTGCTCGTTGGCCAGACCGATGTATTCCGCGAGGCTGTGTTTGCCAAACGCACCGGGGCGCCCGGCGTTCAGGCTGCGAGTGCCTTGCGGATGGTATTTGCAAGCGCGAATGCTCTCGGCCAACGGCTCGGGGCTTTCGATCATCGGCAACACAATGCCTTGGGCGCCGCCATCGAGCAGGCGCAGCATGGTTTTCGGGTTGAGGTCCGCCACCCGCACCAGTGGCGTGAGCGCATAGCTCTCAGCGGTGCGGATCATGTTCTCCACGGTTTCCGGGTTAATCAGCACGTGTTCCATGTCGATGATCACGAAATCGAAACCGGCTTCGGCAATCAACTCGATGGCCGCTGGCGCTGGAATTGAACTGATCAGACCGTAGGCCGACTCCCCGATAAGGAGCTTCTGCTTGAGCAGATTGGTCCTCAGCATGATTGCGGCCGGAACGCGTGCAGTGGATTGGGCACCTTTTTGAATCGACGTTCGCCATCGCCCAAGAGGCGACGCTTGGTCAGTTCTTCGACTTCGTAGAACGGCGCGAACACATCAAACGCGTCGTAGCGCGCACGGTGTTGCGGGTGATCGGCCTGGTAACCGGTGATCACCTCGGCGGTCATCTGCCAGAACTCGGTTTCGGCCAGTTGATAGTGCTGATGCAGGAAGATCGCCATCTCGGCCAGGGCGATGAAAAAGAACGAGTCACAGGAGAAATCGCGCACCGCATCCACATCGTCAGTGAGGATGAACGAGTTGCGATTGAGCTTGGCGTGGCTGGCCGGCAGCGGCACAAGGGTCGGGCTCAGTTCGGGGCGGCCGAGGTGTTGCGGCGAATAGCGCACGCCATCGTGGAAGTCTTTCAGGGCGATCCGTTGCGACCAGCCCTGCTTGACGATCAGGACGATGTTCTGCCCATGGGATTCCATGCCGATGCCTTCGGCGTAGAGCATGTGAATGATCGGCGACACCGCGACTTGCAGCAGTTGGCGGGTCCAGGCGTGCAGGCCGTATCGCTTGATCCAGGTGTCGATAAACGGCGTCTGTTCGCCGTCGCCATAACGGTTGTCCACGGAGCTCAAGCCGTTGAACGGTACCGCTTGCTCATCGTCTTCCAGGTACTGGTGAATGCTTTCGCGCCACAGGGTGCCCATGGTCCCGTAGGCCTGGGACATGCGCGTGGCGGGCAGATAGTCGTAGTCAAAACTGACGCCAACCACTTCGCCGAGAATCACAAATCCGAGGTCACGGGCAGTGCTGTCGCTGCGGATCAACTGGTGCAGCCAGTCGGTGATGATCGGACCGTTCATCACGGTGTGACGGGCCAGGATGCGGGTGCTGGAGGTGTTGGTCATACTCAGCGCGAGCTTGACGTAAGGCCGCTGTTTGTCCGTGACGTTGGCCAAGGTGCGGATCGACTGCTGCGCTTTATAACGATCATCCGTGGTGCCGAGATGGATCACTTCACCGCTGACCAGCTCCGGATAGAACACCGGGACAATGACGTTTTCCCATTGCCACGGGTGCACCGGCATCAGCCAGTAATCGCCCATCGATTTGCCTTGGTCGGTGAGGCTCTCAGCGAGTTCCTGCCAACGCTGGAGGCCGAATTCCTGTTGAATGAAGTCGTCGTAGTTCAGGTGTCGGGAGATGTTCATCGCCCCGCAGGTTTTCGCTACGGCCAGCCAGACGATGGCGACTGGCGCGGCAAATTCAGGTCCGTAGCTGGCGTTGTCTTTCAGCGAGAAACCGATGCGCGACTTGTAGCAAGGGTGATAGCTGTGGGCGTCCATGAAGTGCTGTTCCAGCGCATCGACGTCCAGTAGATGGGACGGTTTTGCCGCTTTATAGCCCTGGCTGCGGGATTGCAGATCCTTGAGCAGGGTTTGCTCCAGTTCATGGGTGAAGCGTGGCAGGTGCGGGCTGTCTTGAAGCTCACTCAACAGTTCGGCCAGGGCCTGATGCAAGTGCGGTTGGCTGTGCTTGCCCTGGGCATCGACGCGTTCAAGGCTGGAGTAGTCGAGGCGGATCAATTCGAAACTGGCGCTGAGCAAACCGGTGCAGTGGTACTCCACCGGTTGTTGCCGGGCATCGGCGCCGCTGACGACAAACCGGTATTGGCTGCCGGCCAGAGGTGAATGCTGGTACGGCAGCACGTTTTCATACAGCAGGGTTTGCAGCAGTTGGCCGACCACCCGCTGTTCCACTTGTTGATAGCGCTGAGTGTCAGCGGTCGCCAGCCAGACGCCTGGAACCTGAGGTGTTGCCTGAGATGAGGTCGCCATTGTCATACCTTGTCGATTAAAGAATTAACGGTGCTCGAGGGCCGAAGGCAGTGCCTCGGCCGGCTCGTCGGATGCGTGGACGGGAAAACGCCAGGCGCAGGGCAGCGCCAGCAGAACCAGGATGCCGGTGGCCATGAACACTTCACTGATCGCCCCCGGCGTACCGGCGGACTGAACCCCGGCCCCCAATCGAAACTCGAGCCAGAGCGAAGCGATGACGATGGCCAGTGACGACACAAGACGCCGGGAAATGTTGTTCATCGCCGCGCCCTGGGTGACCATCGGTTCGGGCAAGGCATTGAGCCCGGCGGTGGTAATCGGGATGTACGACAGGCCGAGCCCGGCGCCGCGCACCATCATCAGGAAAAACACCACGCCGATGGAGCTGCCGGCATCGAGCATGCCCAGGCCCAGCGTCGCGGCGCCGGTCAGCAACAGCCCCCAGAGCACCACGCCCCGTGGTCCGTGCCGATCCAGCCAGCGACCGCCGAGATGCCCGAACAGGCTGGCAAACGCCGCGGTGCACAGCAGCGACAAACCGGTCCAGATCGCGCTGTAACCCATCACCACTTGCACCAGCAGCGGCAGCAACACCAGGCACTCGAACATGCCGACCGACTGCACCACCGCGATGATCACGCTCAAGCGATAACCGCGCAGGGCGAAGATCCGCAGATTGAGCAGCGGTGAAGCGCGATTCAGTTCCAGGCGCACAAAGGCGATCAGGCACAGGATCGCCGCCAGCAACATGCCGAGGTTGAGCGGGTCCGCCAGGGCTTCGGCGTGGCGCAAACGCCCCACCGCGATCATCAACAGGCCAATGCCCGCCGCAATCAGCAGATAGCCCGCCAGGTCGAACGGTTTGCGCTCGGACGCTTCCGAGGCCGGCAGTACGGCCACGCCAAGGATCAGCGCCACCAGACCGATCGGCACGTTCATCAGGAACAGCGAGCGCCAGCTGAACCACTCCAGCATCAGGCTGCCGCACAACGGCCCCAACGCTGGCGCGAGCATCACCGCCGCGCCCCACATTCCTGTAACCCGACCCCGCTCGCCCTTGGCGTACACCGAAAAAATGATCGCCAACGACAACGGGATCATTAGTCCGCTGGCAATGCCCTGCACCACCCGCGCGGTAATCACTAGCGCGATTGAGTTGGCCAGCGCGCCCATCAGTGAGCCGCAGACAAACAGTGCCACGCCCCACAGGTACAGGCGCTTGCGCCCGACCCGTTGGCTGAGAAAACTGGTGAGCGGCATGGTCATGCCCATACTCACCATAAACGCGGCGACGATCCACGTGGCCAGCAGCGGCCCGATGTCGAAAGCCGTCATGAACGCCGGCAATGCCGGGTTGAGCGAGCTGTTGTTGAGGCTGACGGTCAACGTGCCCAACAGCACATTGACCACCACCAGCCAGCGCGGCACGGCAACCGTCAAACCCAAGAGGCGCCTCCTACGAACAGCTGTGGCGGTCGCGGATGGCAGAGGAAATCGGCGTGGGAAATGTTGTAGCCATAGGCTCCGGCCAGCGGCAGTACCAACATGTCGCCAACTTCAACGCCGGTCAGTGGGCAGTCGCGGCTCAGCACGTCCTTGGGTGTGCAGAGTTGCCCGACCACGGTCCAGTCCTGTTTCAACGCGCCCGGTTTTGCGTGATCTCTGGGCAAATGAATGACTGGGTGATCGTGCCCCTGCGCCACCGGCAGGCGGAAATGGTGAGTGCCGCCACGACAGACCAGGAAGTGCTTGCCATGGCTGGTCTTCGTGTCCAGCACTTCAATGGCGTAGTAGCCGCAATAAGCACTGATAAAACGACCGGGCTCGAAGCGCACGATCGGCGCATCCGCACATGCCGCCAGGGATTCCTCAAGGTGCGCGCACAATCGCTGCCAATCGAACTGCTGCGGGCCGAGGTAATTCACCCCGATGCCGCCGCCGACATTGAGATGAGTGATGGTCGCCGGATTCGCCGACAACGCCTTCCACTGCGGCCAGCGCTCCAGATACAGGTCGAGCAGTTGTTCGTGACGCTCCACCAGCGACTGATGGGACATCGCATGCACATGGAAACCCTTGAGCCGCAGGTGGCTGGCGTTATCCACCCAGCTCACCGCTTGGGCCAGTTCCGACTCGTCAATCCCGAATGGCGTGGCGGTGCCGGCCATCGCCAGTTTGCTCGACAGCGGCGACGGCAGTTCCGGGTTGATGCGAAGCAACACGTCCTGCACCCGCCCCGCTTCCAGCGCCAGCCGTTGCAGGCGCACGATTTCATTCAGGCTTTCGATGTGAATCGCTTCGACCTGATGCTGCAACGCCGAACGCAGATCGGAATCCAGTTTGCCGGGGCCGGAGAAGATGAACGGCTTGGGCGTCGGGCAGGCCTGGAGTCGATCGATTTCGCCGCCGGAGGAAATCTCGAAGCCGTGCACCAACGGCGCTACGGTGGCGAGGATTTGCGGTTCGCTGTTGGCCTTGATCGCGTAGTAAAGCTCCACGCCTTTCGGGAGTGCCGCCATCACCTGGGTGACGTGCTGTTTCAGCGCATCCAGGTCATAGATGAACAGCGCCAACGGATCCTCCTGTTGCGTGCGGGCTTCGTCGATAGCGGCCAATACAACGGCGGGCAGCTTATCCATGCTGGACCTCCTTGCCCCACGGCGACTCCAGGGTGACGTAGCCGGCCTGACGATCAGCCTTGGCCGCCAAACGAACTTTCAGGTTGGTTTTGCAGGCAATCGGTTGGCCGGCGATCAGCGCATCCAGCTCCGGCGCAGCACGAGTCAGTTCGGCGCGGATGCTGATCAGTTGTTGCTCGACCCGTTGCCACATCAGCGGTGCCAGGTGCGGACGCTCCCAGCTCAGGGCCAGCACGGCTTCGGACAAGTTGTTGACGAACAGGCAATAGACGATGCGGTTCCAGCCTTGCTGGCGGGTATAGAGCAGCGACTCGCGCACTCGCGGATGCACGTCGGCGTCGATTCGCGAGGCGCCCAATTCGTCGGTCAGTTTCACCCCTTCGAAATCCCGCAGCAGCAGGCGTTGCGGGCGACCGTTGTCGTGCACCAGGACGCTGTTTTGCAGATGCGGTTCCATGACGATGCCGTGATTGAAGAACAACGCCAGCACCGGTCGCAGCAACAGCGCCTGATAGTCATCGAACCAGCTCAACAGCTGTTGGTCGTCGATGTCATTGCCGTTGAAGCGGGTGAGGAACTCATGCACCAACGGCCGCAGATGCAGGCCTCGGGCGAACAACGTGCCGGCCATGATGCTGCAGTCGGTGCCGCTATCGAGGCAGAAGTTCTCGCGCAGGATCGCCCCGGTCTGTTCGCGGAACCAATGGCTGTCGGCTTCGCTGGCGCTGTGCGGCGCCCAGCTCAACAGACCCGGCTCGGCCACCACCGACAACCCGCCGAGGGTCTCGGGCTGAGTCAGTTGCAGGTTGCGGAAAATGCGGTCGATCATCAGCGCGCTTTCCAGTTCGTACCAGGCGTTTTTCCTGACGCAATTGGTGATGCGCACGTTCAGCGAGCCCTTGATAAAGAACTCATGGCCTTCGATGTACCAGGTGCGGATCGACGCCGTGGGATTGGCCATAAATCCCGTTGCGCCGAGATCGACGATGTCTTTGGATTTCAGCAGACGCTGCACCCGGCCATCCTGCATGAACAGTTGCGCCTGGACCGGGTGCATGCAGATCACCGCATGCCCCGGCCGAGCCTGGGATTGATCGGCAAAACCGGCCAGCACCTGGGCTTTGCTCAAGCCATTGGCGCCGACGCTCAAGCCTTCCAGCGGCACTTCGAACAGGTGCAACGCCGTACGCGCCTGGAATTCCGGGGCGTAGGTTTCCTGGGCCAGATGCGCCGGCCACAATCGCGCCTTAGGCGCCGGGTGGTTCGGGTGACCAAACCACAAGCCTTGCTCACTGGCCAGGTAACCGCTGAGTGGGTCACAGTCCTTCGGCGTGTTGTGGCCGACGATGGCCGCGGTCAACAACTGGCTTTGCAGCACCTGATCCAGCAACTCGTCGTTGCTGGCGCGGGTCATGTGTTCACACGCCGCGAGCAACTGCTCGACGAACTCGGCAAACCCCAGGCACGACCAGTCGCCTTCGCCGCGGCGGGCATAGACGTCTGACAGGTAACGGTGACTGCCGAGACCATCGCGGCGGTCTACCATCACAAAGAACTGCTGCTGGTTGGGCAGCTTGATGGTCAGGGGAATGCCCTTCCATTCCAGGCCTTCGAGGTAACTGCCCGGCGCGATACCTTGCATCTGCGTCGGCCAACTGTAACTGAGGCAGTTCTCCGGCAAGGCAAACTCTTTGATCAAGCAATTCAGCAACGCACAGGTCGTTGCCAACTCACTGACCATATTCGGTAACACATTGCGATTTGGATGATTCATGGGTGCTCCACAGTAGCCCGTGAGGTCACTGAATACGTTATCTCGCGAAAAAATTAGTTGCTGATCGACTGATTTAACGGCCGAAGAAACTCCACATAACGACATCACTTCGTTGAGCCTTTTAAACAATCAATGGTGGTTGCACCAACGTCATTAAACTGAAACTTGTCAGTTTGTTAATGCAATGTGGAAAAGTTAAATCAAGGACGCAACTGCGATAAAGCCGCCGCCACAGCGTTATCAAAACGCTGGATCACTTGCTGGCATTGTTCATCGTCGATAATCAGCGGTGGCAACAAACGGATGACATTGCCCTTGCGCCCGCCACGTTCCAGTAACAAGCCTTGTTTAAAACATTGTTGCTGGATGGCCACGGCCAGCGCCGGGTCCATCGGGAAATGTCCGTGGCGATCGGCGGGCTCGCGTTCGTCGACGATCTCGATGCCCAGCATCAGGCCGCGACCGCGTACCTGGCCAAGGGCCGGATAACGCGCCTGCAACTCGACCAACCGATCCTTGAGCCACTGGCCACGGCGTTCTGCGTGGGCGGCGAGGTGTTGCTGTTGCAGCACTTGCAACGTGGCCAGCCCGGCGGCCATGGCCATCTGGTTGCCGCGGAACGTGCCGGCGTGGTTGCCCGGTTCCCACGCGTCGAATTCGCGACGGATGCCCAGCACCGCCATCGGCAAACCGCCTCCGAGGGCTTTGGACATGACGATCAGGTCTGGCTCGATTTCGGCATGCTCGAAGGCAAACATCTTGCCTGTTCGGGCAAAACCGGTCTGCACTTCGTCGAGGATCAGCAGGATGCCGTGCTTGCGAGTCACCTCGCGGATCGCCCGCAGCCAACTGACCGGGGCGCAGTTGACTCCGCCCTCGCCCTGCACTGCTTCAAGGATCACCGCCGCCGGCAACGACACGCCACTTTCGACGTCTTCGATGAACTGGGTGAAATAGTGGGTCAGGGCTTCGACCCCGGCCTCACCACCAATGCCCAGCGGGCAACGGTATTCGTGGGGGAACGGCATGAACTGCACGCCGGGCATCAGGCTGGCGATCGCATTTTTCGGCGCGGTGTTGCCGGTCAGGGCCAAGGCGCCGTGGGTCATACCATGGTAAGCCCCCGAAAAACTGATGATGTTGTTGCGCCCGGTGTAGGTCTTGGCCAGTTTCAGTGCCGCCTCCACCGCATCGGCCCCGGACGGCCCGCAAAATTGCAGGCAGTAATCGCGGCCCTGGTTCGGCAACAGGCTGAGCAGGGTTTCGCTGAAACCGTCCTTGACCGGCGTCGTCAGGTCCAGGGTGTGCATCGGCAGGCCAGAGGAGAGGAAGCTGTCGAGGCAGGCCATGACAGCCGGGTGATTGTGCCCAAGGGCTAACGTACCGGCGCCGGCCAGGCAGTCGAGGTAGGTATTGCCCTCGACGTCGGTGACCCAGACCCCGTGCGCCTTGGCAATTGCCAGTGGCAACTTGCGTGGATAACTGCGTACATTGGATTCGAACTTGCTTTGTCGAGCCAGATAGTCGGCATTGGTTTTTTGCAAAGTGTTAGAGTGCAATAAGCCATCATTCAACATCGGTTTATCCTCGATAAGTTTCGACATGCAAACTATTCCCATTTAGAAATGGACGCAACTGCTGGCTCGCACTTTTTTGGAATATTTACATAACTCGATAATCAGTTATTAAAACTGTTCGCGCACACAACATCACAAGTTATGAAAAACCTGGCAGATGATCATCAGTGCCATTATCCGGCCATGTTCTTGTTATAAAACTGACAACTTTGTTATTACCTTGAAACAGGCACTAACTTATAGAAAAGTATTGCAATGGATTATCAAGTCAGGAGGGACATGGATTTTTTCTCTGCAGGAATCTGTTGATGAAACTACCGGCGGCGCCCTTCCTTGTGGCGCAACGCTCGGTGGGATCGATTCAGAAGTCGACGGTGGCCGACAGGAGATAGGTTCGTGGAGTCGCGAGCGTCAAACCAGGCTCGCTGTCATCCGAGGCACCGGCTGAACTCCAGTAGCGCTTGTCCGCCACGTTCTCGACGTTGGCCCGCAAGGTGATGTTCTTTTCGTCGACCTTGAAGGCGTAGCGAGCGCCGACGTCCATACGCGTCCAGGCGTCGATTTCCTTGACGTTGGACTGGTCCAGGTACTGCGAGCTGGAATAGATGGCGCGGCTGGTCAGGGTAAGGCCTTCCACGGATCGCACGTCATATTCGGCGCCGACGTTGACGTTGTATTTCGGGGTGGCGGGTGCGCGGTTGCCGTCGAAGGTGCCGTTGGTGGTGTTTTTCAACTCGCTGTCGATGTACATGACGCCGCCGAGCAGGCGGACGCCTTTGAGCGGTTCACCGAACATGCTCACTTCTACACCGGTGTTTTCGCGCTTGCCGTTCGGACCGAAGACGCGCGTCTGGGCGTTAGTCTCATAGGCGGGCTGCTTGATCCGGAATACTGCGGCGGTGACGGCGAACGGGCCCGCGTCATACTTGGCACCGACCTCAACCGAACGGCTGATGAACGGCGGGAAGATTTCGTCTTCGTTCACCGAAGTCGACGGCGCGATCTTGCCCTGGCTCAGTCCTTCCATGTAGTTGGCGTACAGCGACAGCTTGTCGGTGGCCTTGAACAGAATGCCGCCCGACGGCGAAACTTTTTCCTCGTCGTAGGCCGTGTCGCCTTTGATATTGTCCGACCAGTCGTCGACCTTCACGCGCTGCCAGCGGGCACCGAGTGTCAGCAGTACACGGTCATCGAAAAAGCCCAGAGTGTCGGACAACGCCACGCCGCTGAAACGGTTCTCGGTGTAGACCTTGGGGTCCTGTCGCGTCGGTCGGACCGGTGTCGGTGTTTCCACGGGGTCATAAAGGTTGCTAGGGGACGCGGCATAACGGGCGCCGCCATTTTCAAAGTCCATGTAGAAATAGCTGGCCGCCAGGTTGACTTCATGACTTACCGGGCCGGTATGGAACCAGTTACGCACACCGAAATTCGCGGTGCGGACATTTTCGTCGCGGGTGAAGTCGCGGGGCTGAACGCTGAAATCGCCGGCGTCATTGGTGATGGAAACGGCATGCCGGAGGAAGTCATGATTACTTTTCCGCGCGCCCACGCCACCGTAGAGCATCACGGAATCACTGACATCGAATTCGCCATTCACCGTGCCGAAAGTGTCCTTGGTCCGCGCTTTGCTCCACGGTTGCGCATAGTTGCTGCGGACTTCGCTGGCATGGGGAACCTGCGCATTGGCGCCGACGATCACACGCTCTTGCGGCGCATCGGTATCACGCTCGGTATGCCCGACGTCCGTCGAGAGGCGCAAGCGCTCACCGCGAAAATCCAGACCCAGCACAAACATGTCGCGGTCGACACTCTGGTGATCCCATTCGGTATCGCCGGACTGCTTCACGCCGTTGAAGCGAATCCCGAATTTGTCATCTTCACCAAAGCGCCGACCGATATCCACGGCACCGCCGATCTGGTTGTTGGACGCGTAGTTGGTGGTGAACGAGGTGATCGGCTTGTCAGTGGCGCGCTTGGGCACCACGTTGATCCCGCCACCGACGCTGCCCCGGGGCGAAATGCCATTGATCAGCTGGCTCGGGCCTTTGATGATGTCGACGCGGTCGGCCATCTCCATGTCGATCGTATAGGTCGGCAGGACGCCGTAGAGGCCGTTGTAGGAAACATCGCTGTTGAACAGGCTGAGCCCGCGAATGGTGAACTGCTCATAACGCCCGCCCGCCGGGTTGGTGGCGCGAACGGAAGGATCGCTGGCCACAAGATCGCCCAAGGTACGCGCCTGCTGGTTCTTGACTGCCTCGGCGGTGTAGGTGGTCATGCTGAACGGCGTTTCCATGAAGTCTTTCGACCCCAGCAAGCCTTGCGAACCTTTACGCGCGACCTGGCCACCGGCATATACCTCGCCATCCGACCCACCTGTGGCACCGAGAATCGAGGTCGGCGCCAGTTGCAGGCTGCCGCCTTCCGGCGCCGGGGTCAGGATGTACGCCTGCTCGCCGACCGGTTGCAGTTGCAGACCGGAACCCTGCAGCAACCGGGCGAAGCCCTCCTCGACCGCGAACTCACCGGAAAGACCAGGGCTGTTGCGACCACTGACGAGCGCCGGGTCCACGGACAGATTGACCCCGGCCAGCCCGGCGAAACGGGTCAGCGCGGAGCTGAGGCTGCCGGCCGGCACCTGATAACTGCGTCGAGACGCGTCATCAGCCCAGCCGGCCGTGATGAACAACGGACAGGCACTCAGGCTCAACAACAGACTCAAGTGCAACAACGGGCGCAGCCTGGAGGGAGTCAGACGCGTACTGCAAGGCATCACTGCGGGCATTGAGAATCTCTCTGATTTCGTTTCACTTGCCTTCAATGACAAGCGACGCGAAAAAAGGGGACACGCCTCAAACAATATTTTTGCGCGGCAGTAGCGTTACCCAATAACGCGTACGCGAATGCACCTCCAGCGGCAGGCTGGCCGCTAGCAACGCAAGGATGCGATCAGTGTCTTCCAGACGAAAACTGCCGGTGACGCGCAGGGATTCCAGCTCGGGCTCCCAGCGCAACACGCCGGGGCGATAGGTGCTGAGTTCACGCAGAAAATCCCCCAGAGGTTGGTTCTGCGCCATTAGCACGCCGTCACGCCAGCCCGGGGCGAGCACGTCGAAGGGCTCGACGGCACCCGCCCCCATCGCCTGAAGGTTGACTTGCTGGCCGCCGCGCAACGAAAAGACCGGGCCGCGCAGAGGCTGCAACTGCACCAAGCCTTTCAGCACGGACACCTTGCAACCTGCCTGGCCCTGGCGAACGCAGACTTCACTCTGACTGACGATCACTTGCCCGAAGTTCGTCTGGATCGTCAGCGGCGAAGAGCCAGGCACATTGAGCGCGATTTCGCCTTCCACGAGTTTCAGCAGTCGATTCTTCATATCGATATCGACGGCGCTCGCGGTGTTCAATTGCAACGTGCTGCCATCGCTCAACTGGACTTTCTTGCCCTCCCCGGTCGCGGTCCGCAGGTCGGCGCTCCAGACATCCAGCGGCAACTGTCGACTGATCAGCCAGGCAGTCGGCACCAACGCCACGGCGCCGACAGCGCGTTTCAGCACGGTGCGTCGACTTGCTTGTGGACGATCCAGGCTGGCCATCGCCAAGGCTGTCGGCAGATCGGCAAAACGCTGGCGCAGGAGTTGAGCTTTCTGCCAGGCCTGCTCGTGACTGGAATGACTGTCGCGCCAGCTCTGCAACTCGGCGCGATCGCGCTCATTGGCGGAGCCGGACTCCATGAGCGCCAGCCACTGTGCGGCGGCCCGCACGACTTGACGGGCTTCGGCCGAAGGTGCGGAACCGATCACAGCTCCACCAGCAGGCAATGTTCGTAGGCTTGGGCCATGTAGCGCTTGATCGTGCGTTCCGAAACTTGCAGGCGCTCGGCGATCTCTTGATAACCCAGGCCTTCGAGCTGGCTCCAGAGAAACGCCCGTCGCACCGGGCTCGGCAAGCCATCGAGCAATTCGTCCAGGGCTTGCAGGGTTTCCAGCAGGATCCAGCGCTGCTCGGGGGACGGCACGCAGTCCTCAGGCAGCAGCGCCAATGCACTGAGGTAGGCTTGCTCCAGACTGCGGCGCTTGTAGAAGTTGGTCAGCAGGCGTTTGCCGACTGTCGCCAGGTAGGCGCGGGGTTCTTGCAGGTCGGCGATGCACTGGGAGCTGGCGAGCAAACGCACGAACGTGTCCTGACTCAGGTCCGCCGCATCACTGCCATTGCTCATGCGTCGTCTCAACCAGCTTTCGAGCCAGCCCCGGTGGTCGCGGTACAGGTCGTGGAAGGTTTGCCCCGTCGGCATCGCTGCATCACTCATCTAATGGAACCCTGCGCGAAGAAATATTTTAAATGCGACTCATTCTAATTAGTGATGGGACTTCAAATAAAGCGCTTTGTGCGGTTTGCACCCAGTAAATACTTGAATAAATCAGTGATGGACGGGGATTTTCGGCACGCAAGCACCGGCCAATCGGGGCTGCGGCTAATCGAGGGGAATTATCACGAAACGTCAGAATTCATTGCAGATCCGCACCGGGACGGCGGATGTGAATCCCCGAGGACCAGGGAAAAGGAGAGAAAAGCCAAATTGCAGACACAAAAAACCCCGGTCTTTCGACCAGGGTCTTTGCTATCGACTCGAAGTGGATACTGGCATGACCAGCGTCTTTTCTTCGTAGCTTCAAGGCGTTCAGTGGGCCTTGAGGCAGATATGGCGCAGCGGACGGGACTCGAACCCGCGACCCCCGGCGTGACAGGCCGGTATTCTAACCGACTGAACTACCGCTGCGTATCGCTTTGGACTTGCATCCAATTAACTCGTCTGACTGAAAGCTTCGAGGCTTTTCAATCTCGAAGCAGGCTAAAAACCTGCTTCGGAAATATGGCGCAGCGGACGGGACTCGAACCCGCGACCCCCGGCGTGACAGGCCGGTATTCTAACCGACTGAACTACCGCTGCGCGTCGGTGGAGGCTTTTAAAAGCTTCCATCTTGCTTTCGCAAGACTCTCGGAAGTGGTGGGTGATGACGGGATCGAACCGCCGACATTCTGCTTGTAAGGCAGACGCTCTCCCAGCTGAGCTAATCACCCGTTTGCATCTCCGAGGCCGCGAAATTTACGCAGGTAGCGAACCTAAGTCAATAGCAGGATTGAAGTTTTTCTGAAAAAGACAAAATCATGTCATTCCGTACGGGGTCGGTAACTGCCAGACCGCTTTCGCGAGCAGGCTCGCTCCCACAGTGGATCGCGTTTATTCAGGCAGCATGCTTTGCAGTGTGGGAGCGAGCCTGCTCGCGAATACGACGGCACACCCAATATCAACGCTTCCAGGCCGAAGCGAACTACGCGCTGTAGATCATCTTCTTGGTCATCCCGCCATCCACCACGAACTCCTGGCCCGTGACGAAACCGGCGTTCCTGGACAACAGCCACGCCACCATCGCCGCCACGTCCTCGACCGTCCCTACCCTGCCCGCCGGATGCTGGGCATGGTCGGCATCGGTCAGCGGTTCGGCGCGACGTGCCGCCGGGTCCCGTGCATCAATCCAGCCGGGACTGACCGCATTCACACGGATTTCCGGCCCCAGGCTGATCGCCAACGCGTGAGTCAGGGCCAACAGACCGCCCTTGCTCGCCGCGTAAGCCTCTGTGTCGGGTTCCGACTGCCCGGCGCGGGTCGAGGCCAGATTGACGATCGCACCGTTGTGAGCACGCAGGTACGGCGCACAGTGCTTGGCCAGCAACATCGGCCCGCTCAGGTTGACCGCCAATACACGGTTCCAATAGGCCAGATCGAGGCTTTCCAGGGTGATGTTATGCGGATCGGCCACCGCCGCGTTGCACACCAGCGCATCCAGACGCCCGAACTGCCCCAGCACCTCGGCAACGCCCAGCGCCACTTGCCCTTCGTTGGAGACGTCCATGGCGATGAACCAGGCGTTGTCGCCGAGCACCTTCGCCACTTTCGAACCGCGCACACGATCCAGATCCGTCAGCACCACCTGCCAGCCTTCGCTGATCAGCCAGGCGGCGATGCCCAGGCCGATGCCGCGCGCGGCCCCCGTGACCAGCGCAACGCGGCCATGGGTGCCCGTACTCGGTGTGGACAACTCGATCACAAGGCAGCCAACCCGCGCGCCAGATCGGCTTGCAGGTCGGCTACATCTTCCAGGCCGACCGCAATGCGGATCAGGCTGTCACGGATGCCCGCCGCTTCACGCTCTTGCGGCGCCAGACGGCCGTGAGAGGTGGTGCTCGGGTGGGTGATGGTGGTCTTGGTGTCGCCAAGGTTAGCGGTGATCGAGATCAGACGGGTCGCATCGATAAAGCGCCACGCGCCCTCTTTGCCGCCCTTGACCTCGAAACTCACCACCGCGCCGAAGCCCTTCTGCTGACGCAAGGCCAGCTCGTGCTGCGGATGGCTCTTGAGACCGGCGTAATGCACCTTCTCGATGCCGTCCTGCTGCTCCAGCCATTCGGCCAGTTGCTGGGCGTTGGCACAATGGGCCTTCATCCGCAGGTTCAGGGTTTCGAGGCCCTTGAGGAAAATCCAGGCGTTGAACGGGCTGAGGGTCGGCCCGGCGGTACGCAGGAAACCGACGATTTCCTTCATCTGCTCACTGCGCCCGGCCACCACGCCACCCATGCAACGGCCCTGGCCGTCGATGAACTTGGTCGCCGAGTGCACGACGATATCTGCGCCCAGCTTCAACGGCTGCTGCAAGGCAGGCGTGCAGAAACAGTTGTCGACCACCAGCATCGCGCCCTTGGCGTGAGCGATTTTAGACAGCTCGGCGATATCGACCAACTCGGCCAGCGGGTTGGACGGCGATTCGACGAACAGCAACTTGGTGTTAGCCTTGATCGCTGCATCCCAGCCGGACAGGTCCGCCAGCGGCACGTAGTCGACTTCGATGCCGAAGCGCTTGAAGTACTTCTCGAACAGGCTGATGGTCGAACCGAACACGCTGCGCGATACCAACACGTGGTCGCCAGCGCTGCACAGGCTCATCACCACGGCCATGATCGCGGCCATGCCAGTGGCCGTGGCCACCGCTTGCTCGGCGCTTTCCAGCGCGGCAATGCGCTCTTCGAACGCGCGGACGGTCGGGTTGGTGTAACGCGAGTAAACGTTGCCCGGCACTTCACCGGAAAAACGCGCCGCCGCGTCGGCAGCGGTACGGAAGACGTAGCTGGAAGTGAAGAACATCGGATCACCGTGTTCGCCTTCCGGCGTACGGTGCTGACCGGCGCGTACGGCCAGGGTATCGAACGCTACGCCATCGAGGTCGCTGTCCAGCCGACCGGCATCCCAATCCTGACTCATGCTGTCACTCCTTGCCTTGCTCTTTTGGTAGATACAAAACCGGCCCCTCAGGGCCGGTAATTACTCAGTTGTTATACAGATCAATGATCGCGCTGACTGCCTGGGTCTTGACCTTGGAGGCATCGTTGCGTGCCTGCTCGATCTTGTTCAGGTAAGCCTCGTCGACATCGCCGGTAACGTATTGGCCGTCGAACACCGCGCAATCGAACTTCTCGATCTTGATCTTGCCGCCACCGACCGCTTCGATCAAGTCAGGCAAGTCCTGATAGATCAGCCAGTCGGCGCCAATCAGGTCAGCCACGTCCTGGGTCGAACGGTTGTGGGCGATCAGCTCGTGAGCGCTCGGCATGTCGATGCCGTAGACGTTCGGGTAGCGAACGGCCGGGGCTGCGGAACAGAAGTAGACGTTTTTCGCGCCGGCTTCGCGGGCCATCTGGATGATCTGCTTGCAGGTGGTGCCGCGAACGATCGAGTCGTCCACCAGCATCACGTTCTTGCCGCGGAATTCCAGTTCGATGGCGTTGAGCTTCTGGCGTACGGATTTTTTCCGTGCAGCCTGGCCCGGCATGATGAAGGTCCGGCCGATGTAGCGGTTCTTCACGAAGCCTTCGCGGAACTTGACGCCCAGGTGGTTCGCCAGCTCCAGGGCCGCGGTGCGGCTGGTGTCCGGGATCGGGATGACCACGTCGATGTCGTGCTCGGGACGCTCGCGCAGGATCTTGTCGGCGAGTTTCTCGCCCATGCGCAGGCGGGCCTTGTAGACCGACACGCCGTCGATGATCGAATCCGGACGCGCCAGGTAGACGTGTTCGAAGATGCACGGGGTCAGGGACGGGTTGGTCGCGCACTGACGGGTGTGCAGCTTGCCGTCTTCAGTGATGTAGACCGCTTCGCCCGGTGCCAGGTCGCGAATCAGGGTAAAGCCGAGCACGTCCAGGGACACGCTTTCGGAGGCGATCATGTACTCGACGCCTTCGTCGGTGTGACGCTGGCCGAAGACGATCGGGCGGATGCCGTGCGGGTCGCGGAAACCGACGATGCCGTAGCCGGTAACCATCGCCACGACGGCGTAGCCACCGACGCAACGGTTGTGTACGTCAGTCACGGCGGCGAACACGTCTTCTTCGGTTGGCTGCAACTTGCCGCGCTGGGCCAGTTCGTGGGCAAACACGTTGAGCAGCACTTCCGAATCGGAGTTGGTGTTGACGTGGCGCAGGTCAGATTCGTAAATCTCCTTGGCCAGCTGTTCAACGTTGGTCAGGTTACCGTTGTGCGCCAGGGTGATGCCGTACGGCGAGTTGACGTAAAACGGTTGGGCTTCGGCCGAAGTCGAGCTGCCCGCGGTCGGGTAACGCACATGGCCAATGCCCATGTGGCCGACCAGGCGCTGCATGTGACGCTGATGGAACACGTCACGCACAAGACCATTGTCCTTGCGCAGGAATAACCGGCCATCATGGCTGGTGACAATACCGGCAGCGTCCTGGCCGCGGTGCTGGAGGACGGTTAGCGCGTCATACAGCGCCTGATTGACGTTCGACTTACCGACGATACCGACGATGCCACACATGCGACGCAACCCCTACTTAATGGATCTGAACTGAACACAACTCACTGAGGCGTTTTGGCCGTCGGCAAGAGGTGTTCCTTGAACGGAATTTCAGCGGGTACGCTGATTCCGCTGGCAAGCCACTGACTGCTCCACCCGAGGATCAGGTTTTTGGACCAGTCTGCGACCAATAAAAATTTTGGCACGAGCTGTGATTCTTTCCACCAGCTGTCCTGCTGTACCGGGCCCAGGCTCAACAGCCCGACCGCCACGACCACCAGCAACACGCCACGCGCAGCGCCGAAGGCCATGCCGAGGAATCGATCGGTCCCGGACAGCCCGGTGACGCGAACCAACTCGCCGATAAGATAATTGATCATTGCGCCTACGATTAACGTGGCGACAAACATGATGGCGCAGCCCGTGATCACACGGGCCGAAGGCGTTTCGATGTATCCGGCGAGGTACTCGGACAGTGAACCACCGAACATCCAGGCGACGACTCCTGCGATGATCCAGGTCACCAGCGATAATGCTTCTTTGACGAAGCCGCGGCTCAGACTGATCAATGCGGAGATGGCGACGATTGCAACGATCGCCCAGTCAACCCAGGTAAATGGCACAGTGCAGCCTACAGACGGATAAGGCGGCGCATTTTAGCAGAGCCCATGCTTATCGGTAAGCTGCGATTGTCAGTGCATTTCAAATCGGGGCGATAGTATTAACCGCGCTCAGGCTGGAAACGTACGACAAAACCTTTCAGGTTCTGCTGGCGACCCAACAAATCACGCAAGCGATCGGCTTCTGCACGTTCGATCAGCGGCCCGACAAACACCCGATTCTTGCCATCGGCAGTCCGGATATAGGCGTTGTAACCCTGGCTGCGCAGGGATTTCTGCAGGCTTTCGGCGCTGGCGCGGCTCGACAGACTGGCCAGTTGCACCGACCAGCTGACCGACAGGCCATTGGCATCGACGCGGCTCTGGGTGGTGTCCGGTTTTGCCGGTGCGGCCGCAATCGGCTGGGCCGGTGCAGGTTTGGTGACAGGCGCAGGCGGTGGCGTTACCGGTTTTGCGACAGGTGCCGGAGCCGGAGCCACGGGGGCAGCCGGTTCGATCGGCGTCGATGGTGCTTGCTGATCGGCAATCTCGTCGTCGCTGGGTACCGGTTCCTGAGGCAGGACTTGCGGCTCAGGTACGACCACCGGTTCGACCTGCAACTGCGGCGCCGAAGGTGCTTGTGGTGCAGACGGCGCCTGCACGGTTACCTGACGTTGTTCGTCCTGACGGGAAAACAGCATCGGCAAGAAAATCACCGCCAGTGCGATCAGCACCAGGGCACCGACCATGCGCTGTTTGTACGCCTTATCCAGCAAAGCCATTTGCCGCTTCCTCCGTGGAGCGCCGGGCCAACCATTCAAGGGCCTCGGCAACACAATAAAATGATCCAAACAACAGAATCTCGTCGTCGCTCGTCGCCAGTGCGCACTGCTCTTCCAGGGCGGCCGCCACACTGCCATAGGACGTTACCGACGCGCCAAGGTTCTGCAAGGCCGTGTGTAAATCCGCAACCGGGCGCGCTCGCGGTGAATCCAGCGGCGCGACAGCCCATGACTGGACACTAGCATTCAATTCGCCGACAACACCATCCAGATCCTTGTCCGCCAGCAATCCGAACACCGCCAGACGCTTGCCGACGGGTGGACGACTGGCCAGGCGCCGGGCCAGATACTCGGCCGCATGGGGGTTATGCCCCACATCCAGCAACACATTCAGCTGTTTGCCCTGCCACTCGAACTGCCGGCGATCGAGCCGACCAACGATCCGCGTGGCTTGCAGCGCTTGAATAATCTGCGCGTCGACCCACGGCAAACCCAGCAACAGATAAGCCTGCAGTGCCAGCGCCGCGTTTTCCATCGGCAGGTCCAGCAACGGCAAGTCATGCAGCTCGACCACGCGCCCTTGAGCGTCGAGGCCACGCCATTGCCAGTTTTGATTGGTAATGCCGAGGTCGAAATCGCGCCCACGCAGGAAAAACGGGCAAGCCAGCTCGCGCGCCTTGTCCAGCAGGGGTTGGGGAGGATTCAGATCGCCACACAGCGCAGGCGCGCCTTGGCGGAAGATGCCGGCCTTTTCGAAGGCCACGGACTCACGGGTATCGCCCAGGTAATCGGCGTGATCGACGCCAATGCTGGTGACCAGCGCGATATCGGCATCCACTACGTTGACCGTGTCCAGACGCCCGCCCAGGCCGACTTCCAGCACCACGGCATCAAGCGTGGCCTGTTGAAACAGCCAGAACGCCGCCAGGGTGCCCATTTCGAAGTAGGTCAGGGTCGTCTCGCCACGCCCGGCCTCGACCGCGGCAAAGGCTTCGCACAACTCGGCGTCAGAAGCTTCGACGCCATTGACCTGCACCCGCTCGTTGTAACGCAGCAGGTGCGGAGAACTGTAGACACCGACGTTCAAGCCCTGGGCCCGCAGCAACGAAGCCACGAACGCACAGGTCGAACCCTTGCCGTTGGTGCCGGTGACCGTAATCACCCGAGGCGCCGGCTTGCCCAGTCCCATGCGGGACGCTACCTGTTGCGAGCGCTCCAGGCCCATGTCGATGGCCGAAGGGTGCAACTGCTCAAGGTAGGCGAGCCACTCGCCAAGGGTACGTTGGGTCATATGTTGGCAGGTACCGGCGGAACCACGATTGGCTCGATTGGCGCGGCGACGAATTTCGGCGTCGGCAGGCCCATCATTTGTGCCAGCAGGTTGCCCAGGCGCGGACGCAGTTCTTGACGGTGAATGATCATGTCGATCGCGCCGTGCTCCAGCAGGAACTCGCTGCGCTGGAAGCCTTCCGGCAGTTTTTCACGCACGGTTTGCTCGATTACGCGCGGACCGGCGAAGCCGATCAGGGCTTTCGGCTCGCCGACGATTACGTCGCCAAGCATTGCCAGACTGGCGGAAACACCACCGTAGACCGGGTCAGTCAGTACAGAGATGAACGGAATGCCTTCTTCACGCAGACGCGCCAGGACCGCAGATGTCTTGGCCATTTGCATCAGGGAAATCAGGGCTTCCTGCATCCGCGCACCACCGGAGGCGGCGAAGCAGATCATCGGGCACTTGTTTTCCAGCGCGTAGTTGGCGGCGCGAACGAAGCGCTCACCGACGATGGCGCCCATGGAACCGCCCATGAAGGAGAATTCGAACGCCGAGACCACCACCGGCATGCCCAGCAGGGTGCCGCTCATGGAAATCAGTGCGTCTTTTTCGCCGGTCGCTTTCTGCGCAGCGGTCAGGCGATCCTTGTACTTCTTGCCGTCGCGGAATTTCAGACGGTCAACCGGCTCGAGGTCCGCGCCCAGTTCGGCACGGCCTTCAGCGTCGAGGAAAATGTCGATACGGGCGCGGGCGCCGATACGCATGTGGTGGTTGCACTTGGGGCAAACGTCCAGGGTCTTTTCCAGCTCCGGACGATACAGCACAGCCTCGCAAGACGGGCATTTGTGCCACAGACCTTCAGGCACCGAGCTCTTCTTGACCTCGGAACGCATGATCGAAGGGATCAGTTTGTCTACTAACCAGTTGCTCATGCTTTCTTTCTCCAGTACCGGCGGCCCGAACGCTTTGGTTCGCAGCCCCGCGTATGCCCTTGAGCTAAATTCATGTGTGTGGCGATGATCCCTGGTTTGCCGGGTCAGCGAGACTGACCTGCGTACACCCCAAAAACCCTCAGCCGTGCCTGCTTTCGTGCAAGTGAAGTTATGGACGGCGGCAGTTAGCCAGCCGTCACATCACGTACCGCTTTGATAAATGCCTGGATCTTTGCGTGATCCTTGATGCCCTTGCTCGCCTCTACCCCGCCGCTGACATCCACTGCATATGGCCGGACCCGAGTGATCGCTTCAGCAACGTTTTCAGGATTGAGCCCGCCCGCGAGAATGATCGGTTTGCTCAAGCCCTGCGGTATCAATGACCAGTCGAACGCTTCGCCAGTTCCACCCGGCACCCCTTCGACATAGGCATCGAGCAGGATTCCGCTGGCACTTGGAAAGGCATCGCATGCCGCCGCAATGTCATCCCCGGCCTTGACCCGCAACGCCTTGATATACGGCCGGTTCCAGCCTTCGCACTCTTCAGCGTCTTCGTCGCCGTGAAACTGCAGCAAGTCCAGCGGCACGGCGTCGAGGATTTCCCCCAACTCGCAACGACTGGCGTTTACGAACAACCCCACGGTGGTCACGAACGGCGGCAAGGCCTTGATAATCGCCCTCGCCTGCTGAAACGTCACCGCCCGTGGGCTTTTCGCATAAAACACAAACCCGATGGCATCGGCCCCGGCCTCGACTGCCGCCAACGCATCTTCTATGCGGGTAATCCCACAAATCTTGCTGCGAACGGCTGACATGTCGATAGAACCCCAAGGCCAATCCGAGAAAGTCCCGGATGGTAACAAATGCGTTCGAGGGCGTCAGCCGTCAAGTTCGGCGAAACCGGTCAAGAAGTGCGGCCCGATGTAACGCTCGGGCAACTGGAACTCGTCGCGGTATTCAACCTGCACCAGATACAGGCCATACGGGTGCGCCGTCACCCCGCCGGAACGGCGAATGCGGCTCTCCAGCACTTCCTTCATCCACTCCACCGGGCGCTCGCCGGCGCCGATGGTCATCAGCACTCCGGCGATGTTGCGCACCATGTGATGCAGGAAGGCACTGGCGCGGATGTCGAGCACGATCATCTTGCCGTGTCGCGTCACGCGCAGGTGGTGCAATTCCTTGATCGGCGACTTGGCCTGGCACTGACCGGCACGAAACGCGCTGAAGTCATGAGTGCCGACCAGGTACTGCGCGGCTTCGGCCATGCGCTCGACGTCCAGCGGACGGTGGTTCCAGGTGATTTCTTCGTTCAGGTGCGCCGGGCGGATCTGATCGTTGTAGATCACGTAGCGATAGCGCCGGGCGATGGCCTTGAACCGCGCATGAAAATGCGCCGGCATGACCTGAGCCCAACTCACGCTGACGTCGTGGGGCAAATTGATATTGGCGCCCATGACCCAGGCTTTCAGCGAACGCTCGACCTGGGTATCGAAATGCACCACCTGGCCGCAGGCATGCACGCCCGCATCGGTCCGTCCGGCGCAGTGCAGCGACACCGGCGAATCGGCGACTTTGGACAAGGCGTTTTCCAGGGTTTCCTGCACGGTCAGCACGCCAGAGGCCTGACGCTGCCAGCCGCGATACCGCGAGCCTTTGTATTCAACGCCCAACGCGATCCGGAAAAAGCCGTCGGCCGCCATTTCGGCAGCCGGATTATCTATATTTGCCAAGGGGTGACAGCCTGCTGATCTACGCAAAGGCGGGCATTATAAGGCCGCAGGTCAATGACGCCAGCGCTGTGTGGCGTTTGAACCATTGCATCGCTCCGGCCGACTTCGCTATATAGATAACTACACAACGAAAACACAAAAACCGAGACCTGATGATGACCGCCACACTGAAAGAAGCCGTAGGCCTGGCTTATAGCCTGGAAGGTATGCTCCACGCCAAACGCAAGACCTGGGAAGCCATCGACGAAATGGCCCGCCGCGTCAAACCCGGCATGCTGGAATCCGAGGCCCAGGCGATGAGCCTGGAAGTGCTCAACGAACTGGGCATGGACCGCATCTGGCACCCGTCTAAGATCCGTTTCGGCGAAAACACCCTGAAAACCTTCAAGCAACGTTCCGACGGTGATCCCGTGCTGGCGCAAAACGATATTTTCTTTATCGACCTCGGTGTGGTCTGGGACCGCCATGAAGGCGACTCAGGCGCGACCTTCACCGTTGGCAACGATCCCGAGATGAAGGCCTGCGCCGTGGCGGCGAAAACCCTGTTTGATCAGGTTCACGAGTACTGGCGCACGGAGCAAGTAGCGGGCCCTGAGCTGTACCGTTATGCCGACAAGCAAGCGACGGCCATGGGCTGGAAGTTGAACCTGGAGATCAAGGGGCATCGGGTCAGTGATTTTCCCCATGCGATCTATCGGGCGGGGGATTTGGGCAATTTCGAAGACTGCCCGAATGTCGGGCTGTGGATCCTGGAGATCCAGATTGCCCACCCTACCCGGCCGTTTGGTGCGTTTTATGAGGATTTGTTGGCCTGATAAACCCAGCAGATGCCCCCCCTGTGGGAGCGGGCTTGCTCGCGAAGGCGGTGTGCCAGTCAACATCAACGCTGAAGACACACCGCATTCGCGAGCAAGCCCGCTCCCACAGGGGATTTGCGGTGATGCAGAAATGAAAACGGCAGCCCTGATGGGCTGCCGTTTTGTTTTCTACCGATCCGGAATCAAGCCAGGCGCGAAAGCATTTCCTTGGCTTCGCTCTTCTGCCCCGCATCACCCTCGGTCACCACTTCGTTGAGGATGTCCCGGGCGCCGTCGTTGTCGCCCATGTCGATGTAGGCCTGTGCCAGATCGAGTTTGGTGGCGACTTCGTCGGTGCCGGAGAGGAAGTCGAACTCTGGCTCGTCAGCCACCGAGGCGGCCGCGTCTTCGGCGGTGAAGGTCGGCTCGTTGATGGTCTGGGACAGACGATCCAGCTCGGCGTTGACATCATCCAGTTCAGCCGCAAATGCATCCTTCGGCTCAGGAACGTCCATTTCGTCAGCCAGGGACAGATCGAAATCGGCCGGCAGTTCCAGGTCATCCAATGCCGCTTCGCTCACAGCGGGTGCGTCGATTGGAGGCAGGTCTTTGACGCCTTCGTCCAGGTCCAGCAGGAAATCGTCTTCGGCCAGGATTGCTGGCGAAGCATCGCCACCGAGGTCCAGGTCCAGATCGAAGTCCGACAGGTCGTCGAGGTTTTCCTTGATGTCGGTTTGCTGTTGCAGCACCGACTCAAAGCTCAGGTCGTCGTCCAGCGGGAATTCGTCCAACTCGGCCAAGGGTTCCGGTGCGGGTGCCGGAGCAACCACTGCCGGAGAAGCGTTTTCCAGGTCGTCCAGGCTCAAGTCGAACGCACTATCGAGATCGTCTTCAGCAGCCGGCGCCGGCGCCTCAGGCTCATCCAGCAGCAGATCCTTGACGTACTGGGCGTCCAGCTCGGCGGCGATGGCAGCAGCAGCGATGCCACCAGCCGCGGCGAGTGCCATGGCCGGGAAACGGCTTTTCAGCTGTTCGACCTGGGCGAAGTTATCGCCATTGGCCACCAGTTGGCGTTCCTGGGCGACGAATGCATCACGATCGCCCTGCTGACCATAGACTTCCATCAGCTTCAGGCGCAGGTCGCTGCGCTGTGGCTCTTGCTTGATACCGTCTTCGAGCAATGCAGCCGCTTGATTCAGGCGACCCGCGTTGATGTGCGACTGGGCGTGGCTCAGCACGTCGTCATTACGCTCGGCGGCTGGCGAAACCAGTGGCGCGGCGATCGGCGGAGTGACGATGACCGGTGCAATCACCGGAGGCGGCGCTGGCGGAGGTGTTGGTGCAGCGGGTGTCGCGAGCTTCACCGCTGGCGGCGGTACTTCCAGGCCTTCGAAGCTGCTTTCCGGCAAGTCTTGCTCGGTGGAAAACTCTTGCTCTTCAGCCAGGGCACGCGCCATGCGCAAGTGCTTTTCGGCTTCTTGCTGGGCTTTGCGGCGACGGGCCAGCAGCAACAGCAACAACAGCAGAACGATGGCACCGCCGCCCACCAGACCCAGCAGAACCGGGTTGGTCAGCAGGTCATTGAAGGTCTGATCGTCGGAAGCCGCAGGTGTCGGTTCGACTGGGGTTTCAGCCGGGGCCGGAGTGGCCTCGGGCGCCGTCACGACCGGCGCAGGCGTTACCGGAGCGGTGGCAGTCGGCGCAGCTTCAGTCGGGGTTGCCGCAGGAGCCGGTGGCGGCGTCAGTTCAGCGGAAATCGCCGGGGCAGCAGCCGTCGCCGCTGGAGCAGCCGGAGCACCCGCCGCGCCTTCAGCCTGCAACTTGGCCAGTTGATTGTTTTTCAGTTCGATCAGACGTTGCAGCTTGTCCAGCTGACTTTGCAGATCGGTCATGCGGCTTTTCAGTTCAGCGTTGTCACGACGGGTCGTGTCGAGGCTTTCCTGGGTCACCGCCAGTTTATTGCTCAGATTCTTCGCATCACCGGCGGCACCCTTACGGCCCTTGCCGGATTCGGCAGACACCAGGCTCAGCTTGTCTTTCGCAGCCTGGGTCGAAGTGGCGTCGGCACTGCCGCGCTTGGTGGCATCGAGTTGCTGCTGGCCGGTGCCAGGCTTGGCCACATAACGACGACCCTGGCGCCACGCGGTGTTCTGCGCGGCGACTTCAGCGATAGCCTTGGGTTGCGGCAGGCTGGTGCTTTGCGTCTGATCCGGCATGCGCAGGACCTGGCCGGTTTTCAGCAAGTTGATGTTGCCGTTGATGAAGGCTTCCGGGTTCAGCGCCTGGATGGCCAGCATGGTTTGCTGCACCGAACCGCCATTGCGCGCCTTGGCCGCGATTTCCCACAGGGTATCGCGCGGCGTGGTGGTGTAGGTCGATGGCTTGGTGGCACCGGTCATCGGTGCGGTCACCGCTTGAGACGGCGCAGGTTGTGCGGCGGCATCGGCGGTTTGCGGAGAGAATTTGGACGGATCGAGCAGCACGCTGTAGTCGCGCAGCAAGCGACCGTTCGGCCACATCACCTGAACCAGGAATTTCACCATCGGTTCGGAGAGCGGTTTGCTGGAGGTCACGCGCAGGATGCTTTTGCCGCTGGCGTTGAGCACCGGGGTGAAGGTCAGGTCGTTGAGAAACGCCTGGCGATCAACCCCGGCCTTGGCGAAATCGTCCGGCGAGGCCAGGCTCGGCACCACTTCGGCAGCGGTGAGGTCCTTGACGTCGAGCAGCTCGATTTCCGCCACCAGGGGCTGGTTCAGCGTCGATTTCAGGGTCAGTTCCCCGAGCCCGAGAGCATGCGCCATACCGGAGGACAGCGCCGAGGCGGCCGCTATTGCTAACACCAGTTTGCGAACTTGAACCATAGCCTCATCCTTTGTTTGAACATTCCTCGGCCAGCGAGAAGGTATTGAAAGTCGCTGCCGTAAGGCATTGCGCGCGGCGGCGAAGGGTCGTCGCGCGCGATCATTTCTTTGATGCCCCGGAAAGTCCCGTAGGGTGACTTGCCTTTAGCACTCCGGCCAAGCATAGCGCTCGGCTAGAATCATTCGACAAATTGTTGCCAAGTATCTTTTACAGCAGGTCTTTTATCAACAATTCAGCCACCTGCACAGCATTGAGCGCGGCGCCTTTACGTACGTTATCTGACGTCAGCCACAAATTAAGTTCCGACAGGTCGTCGACACCGCAGCGTACCCGACCAACGTAGACCACATCCTGCCCTACCGCGTCACCTACCGGGGTCGGATAATCACCGGCTTCCACCAATTCGATACCCGGCGCGTCTTCCAGGGCAGCGTTGACTTTTGCCAGGTCGACCGCGCTCGATGACTGCAAGGTCACGCTAAAGCTATCGCCAAAAAACACCGGGGCTTGAATGCAAGTTGCGGAAATCTTTAATAAAGGTAGCGCCATGACCTGTCGCAGCTCTCGTACCAGGCGCTTTTCCAGCAGCGTATGACCTTGCTCATCGGGTTTACCGACCTGAGCCAGCAAGTTGAACGCCATCTGACGATCGAAGAATGTAGGTTCCAGCGGACGCACGTTGAGCAGCTCGGCGGTTTGCCGGGCCAGCTCGGTCACGGCTTCGCGGCCCTGGGCAGAGACGGCCAGGCTGGCGGTCACGTTGACCCACTGCAGGTCGATCACGTCGAGCAACGGCGCGAGTACCACGGCCAATGTGGTGGCCGACGGGCTCGGGCTGCTGACCTGGAATGGCTTTTTCAGGCTGGTCAAAACAAGGGCGTTGGCTTCCGGCACGATTTGCGGCGCTTCATCCGCCGACAGTGCGCCGGACAGGTCGATCAGCGAGCAACCGGCCGCACGGGCACGGGAAGCGAAACTCAGGGTGACTGCCGGGCCAGCGGCGAAGAACACCAGTTGGACCTTGCTGAAATCGAACTCATCGACTTCCCGCACCCGCACGTTCTTGCCGCGAAACGGCACCGAATGCCCGGCGGACTCGCTGCTGGCCAGCAGGTGCAGGTTGGCAACCGGGAAGTCCCGCTCTTCGAGAATCTGCACGAGCGTTTCGCCGACAGTACCGGTGGCGCCGATCACGGCAATATCGAAGGACTGGCTCATGGTTCTACCTCTGGCGAAACGGGGGGAGCGGCACTTTACCGGGTGGGTGGCGTGCAGGCAATTTCTGCCACCCCGATCGTTCCCACGCTCCGCGTGGGAATGCCGCCAGGGACGCTCCGCGTTCCGCTTCTGAATGTGACGCGGAGCGTCACGGGATGCATTCCCACGCGGAGCGTGGGAACGATCTGTGTGGATAAAAAAACCCGCGCCTCTTTCAAGGCACGGGTTCTTTCACAGCTTCAACCGATCAACGCTCAAGCAGAATCCGCAGCATGCGACGCAGCGGTTCGGCCGCGCCCCACAGCAGTTGGTCGCCGACGGTGAAGGCGCCGACGTACTGAGTGCCCATGTTCAGCTTCCGCAGACGACCGACCGGTACGTTCAGGGTGCCAGTGACTTTCGTCGGGCTCAGTTCCTGAATGCTCGCTTCGCGGCTGTTCGGCACCAGTTTGACCCAAGGGTTGTGCTGGCTGATCAGCCCTTCGATATCGGCGATCGGCACGTCTTTGTTCAGCTTGATGGTCAGGGCCTGGCTGTGGCAGCGCATGGCGCCGATGCGCACGCAGATGCCGTCCACCGGGATCGGGCTCTTGAAGCGACCGAGGATCTTGTTGGTCTCGGCCTGGGCCTTCCACTCTTCGCGGCTCTGGCCGTTCGGCAGTTCCTTGTCGATCCACGGGATCAGGCTGCCGGCCAGCGGTACGCCGAAGTTTTCGGTCGGGTACGCGTCGCTGCGCATGGCTTCAGCCACACGACGGTCGATGTCGAGGATCGCGCTGGCCGGGTCGGCCAGTTGATCGGCGACCGCGGCGTGGGTCGCGCCCATTTGCTTGATCAGTTCACGCATGTTCTGTGCGCCGGCACCGGAGGCCGCCTGATAGGTCATGGCGCTCATCCACTCCACCAGGCCGGCTTCAAACAGACCGCCCAGGCCCATCAGCATCAGGCTGACGGTGCAGTTGCCGCCGATGTAGTTCTTGGTGCCCGCGTCGAGCTGCTGGTCGATGACCTTGCGGTTCACCGGGTCCAGCACGATCACCGCGTCATCCTGCATGCGCAGGCTGGAAGCGGCGTCGATCCAGTAGCCCTGCCAGCCGGCTTCGCGCAGTTTCGGGAAGACTTCGCTGGTGTAGTCGCCACCCTGGCAGGTCAGAATCACGTCGAGGGTTTTCAGCTCTTCAATGCTGTAAGCGTCCTTGAGCGGAGCAATGTCCTTGCCCACGGACGGGCCTTGGCCACCGACATTGGAAGTGGTGAAAAACACCGGCTCGATAAGATCGAAATCCTGCTCTTCCAGCATCCGCTGCATGAGCACGGAACCGACCATACCGCGCCAACCGATCAGACCTACACGTTTCATCGCAACTACACCTTCTTTAAAAAGTGGGCCGCTGCTTTCGAAGTTGAAAGTGGCAGCGGGCCCGAGAGATTACAGATTCCGCAGCGCGGCGACTACTGCGTCGCCCATTTCCTGCGTACCGACTTTAGTGCAACCGGTCGACCAGATGTCGCCGGTGCGCAGGCCCTGGTCCAAAACCAGACTGACGGCCTTCTCGATCGCATCCGCCGCATCCTGCAGGTTGAAGCTGTAACGCAGCATCATCGACACCGACAAAATGGTCGCCAACGGGTTGGCAATGCCTTTGCCCGCGATGTCCGGCGCCGAACCGTGGCACGGCTCGTACATGCCCTTGTTGTTAGTGTCCAGGGACGCCGACGGGAGCATGCCGATGGAGCCAGTGAGCATCGACGCCTGGTCCGACAGGATGTCGCCGAACAGGTTGTCGGTGACGATCACGTCGAACTGCTTCGGTGCACGCACCAGTTGCATGGCGGCGTTATCGACGTACATGTGGCTCAGTTCGACTTCAGGGTAATCCTTGGCCACTTCTTCGACAATTTCACGCCACAGTTGGCTGGACGCCAGCACGTTGGCCTTGTCCACCGAGCAGAGCTTCTTGCCACGGACCATGGCCATGTCGAAGCCGACACGGGCGATACGGCGGATTTCGCTTTCGCTGTACGGCAGGGTGTCGTAGGCCTGACGCTCGCCGTTTTCCAGGGTACGGGTTCCGCGTGGCGCGCCGAAGTAGATGCCGCCCGTCAGTTCACGGACGATCAGGATGTCCAGGCCCGCAACGATTTCAGGCTTCAGGCTCGACGCTTCGGCCAGTTGCGGGTACAGGATCGCCGGGCGCAGGTTGCCGAACAGGCCCAGTTGCGCACGGATTTTCAGCAGACCGCGCTCCGGGCGGATATCACGCTCGATGGTGTCCCATTTCGGGCCGCCCACAGCGCCCAGCAGTACGGCGTCGGCAGCGCGAGCGCGCTCCAGGGTTTCGTCGGCCAGCGGCACGCCGTGCTTGTCGATGGCGGCGCCACCGATCACGTCGTGGCTCAGCTCGAAGCCCAGGCTGTACTTGTCGTTGGCCAGCTCCAGCACCTTGACCGCTTCGGCCATGATTTCCGGGCCAATACCGTCACCTGGGAGAATCAGAATCTGCTTGCTCATGCTTTCCTCATGTCATCAGTCGGTGCGCCCTCAGGCACACCCGGAAAAATTCTATCGCTTATCTTTCAGCCATCAGCACCAGCACATCTGTACTGAACGAACCATCGGCCTCAATCTCAAAATATTCGCGCACTTCATTGCCCATCGACTGCTGCAACTCGCGGATCGCCGCGCGCATCACCTGCGGTGTGCGCATGCGTTCGACCCAGCTGTTGTACTCCAGCCGCAGCCGCTGACGGGTGGTGCTGCGGGTATGCAACCCCGCTTCGCTAATCTGGCGCAACCACTCGCCGGCAGAATAATCGCGCACATGGCTGGTGTCGCGCAGCACTTCGACACTTTGCAGGTAGGTGTCGAACAACGGGCTGCCCGGGGACAGCACATCGACGAACGCCGCCACGCCACCCGGTTTCAGCACCCGGCGCACTTCCCGCAGGGCCAGGCCGAGATCGCTCCAATGGTGCGCCGAATAACGGCTGAACACGAAGTCGAACTCGCCATCGGCGAACGGCAGGTGCTCGGCGGCTCCGTTGACCGTGGTGACATTACTGAAACCACGATCAGTCGCTGCGGCTGCCACCACGTCGAGCATTTGCTGGGACAGGTCGTAGGCCACCACTTCCTTGACCAGCGAGGCCACGTGAAAACTCACGTGACCGGCGCCGCAACCCAGGTCCAGCACGCGGGCATTGCCCTGCCCGGCCAGTTCAGCCTGTAGCAGCGCAAATTCGGTGCCTTGAGCGTGAACGGCGCTGCTCAAATAGGCCGAGGCCTGTTCACCGAATTGCTTTTGTACGACTTGGCTGTGCTGGGCAGTGCTGGTCATGGGGGACTTCCTTTTTGGGGTGAGTCTTGTGTTGTTTATTCGGGCCTCTTCGCGAGCAGGCTCGCTCCCACATGGGAATGCATTTCAAATGTGGGAGCGAGCCTGCTCGCGAAGGCGGCATCAAGCCTTACGCAAATTTACGCATCGCGAAACAACCAAGGCTGGCTCGCCCGGTGCTTGCTTTCAAACGACGCAATCGCCTCGTGGTCCATCAATGTCAGGCCAATGTCATCCAGACCATTCACCAGGCAATGCTTGCGGAACTCGTCCAACTCAAAGCTATAGGTCTTGCCATCCGGCCGGGTTACGGTCTGGGCTTGAAGATCAACCGTCAACTGGTAGCCAGGATTCGCTTCAACCTGCTGGAACAACTCATCCACCTCAGCGTCGCTCAAGATGATCGGCAGCAAACCGTTCTTGAAGCTGTTGTTGTAGAAGATGTCGGCATAGCTCGGCGCGATGATGCTGCGGAAACCGTATTCCTCAAGGGCCCACGGCGCGTGCTCGCGGCTGGAGCCGCAACCGAAGTTTTCCCGGGCCAGCAGCACGCTGGCGCCTTGATAACGTTCGGCGTTGAGCACGAAATCCTTGTTCAACGGACGCTTGGAGTTGTCCTGGTAGGCATAGCCCACGTCCAGGTAGCGCCACTCGTCAAACAGGTTCGGGCCGAAACCGGTGCGTTTGATCGACTTCAGAAACTGCTTCGGAATGATCTGGTCAGTGTCGACGTTGGCCCGGTCCAATGGCGCGACCAAACCGGTGTGTTGGGTAAAAGCTCTCATGTGCGGTTCCTCAGATCAGTTCGCGAACGTCGATGAAACGACCGTTGACGGCAGCCGCCGCGGCCATGGCCGGGCTCACCAGGTGCGTACGGCCACCGGCGCCCTGACGCCCTTCGAAGTTGCGGTTGGACGTCGAGGCGCAATGCTCACCCGATTCCAAACGGTCCGGGTTCATCGCCAGGCACATCGAGCAACCCGGTTCACGCCACTCGAAACCGGCTTCGAGGAAAATCTTGTCCAGGCCTTCAGCCTCGGCTTGCGCCTTCACCAGGCCCGAGCCCGGCACCACGATGGCTTGCTTGATGGTCGAAGCGACTTTGCGGCCCTTGGCGATCACCGCCGCGGCGCGCAGGTCTTCGATCCGCGAGTTGGTGCAGGAACCAATGAATACGCGGTCCAGTTGAATGTCGGTGATCGCCTGGTTGGCGCTCAACCCCATGTATTTCAAGGCGCGTTCGATGGAACCGCGTTTGACCAGGTCCATTTCCTTCGCTGGGTCCGGCACGTTCTGATCAACCGCCAAGACCATCTCGGGCGAAGTGCCCCAGCTGACTTGTGGCTTGATCTGGGTCGCGTCGAGCTTAACCACCGTGTCGAATACCGCATCGGCGTCGGAGACCAGATCTTTCCAGGCTTCGACGGCCATGTCCCATTCCGCGCCTTTCGGGGCGAATGGACGGCCCTTGACGTATTCCACGGTTTTTTCGTCCGCAGCCACCAGACCTACGCGAGCGCCGGCCTCGATGGACATGTTGCAGATGGTCATGCGGCCTTCGATGGACAAGTCGCGAATCGCACTGCCAGCAAACTCGATGGCGTGGCCGTTACCGCCGGCGGTGCCGATCTTGCCGATCACCGCGAGCACGATGTCCTTGGCGGTCACGCCGAACGGCAATTTGCCTTCGACCGACACCAGCATGTTTTTCATTTTCTTGGCCACCAGGCACTGCGTGGCGAACACGTGCTCGACTTCAGAAGTGCCGATGCCGTGGGCCAACGCGCCGAATGCGCCGTGGGTCGAGGTGTGCGAGTCGCCGCAGACCACGGTCATGCCCGGCAAGGTCGCGCCCTGCTCCGGGCCGATCACGTGAACGATGCCCTGGCGCACGTCATTCATTTTGAACTCGGTGATGCCGTATTCGTCGCAGTAGTCATCGAGGGTCTGAACCTGCAAACGCGAGACCTGGTCGGTAATCGCTTCGATGCCGCCCTTGCGATCCGGGGTGGTCGGCACGTTGTGGTCCGGGGTGGCGATGATCGAATCGACACGCCAAGGCTTGCGCCCGGCCAGGCGCAGGCCTTCGAAAGCTTGGGGCGAAGTCACTTCATGGATGATGTGGCGGTCGATATAGATCAGCGACGACCCATCGTCGCGCCGTTTCACTTCATGGGAATCCCAGAGCTTGTCGTAAAGCGTTTTGCCGGCCATCAGACGGTCCTCATCAGCTTGCTTCTATTTTCTATGCCTTGGGTCGTGCAGCGGTTCAATAACCCCTTGGCTTGTGAGGTCGATCCTAGGGGGTTACATTAAATAACTCAAATTCATATTTTTTATGCTTTGGATAACCAACTGGAATACAACAATGGATCTGGCCAACCTCAACGCCTTTATCGCGATTGCCGAGACCGGGAGTTTCTCCGGCGCGGGCGAACGGCTGCACCTGACCCAACCGGCCATCAGCAAGCGCATCGCCGGGCTGGAACAGCAATTGAAGGTGCGCCTGTTTGATCGCCTGGGCCGTGAAGTCGGCCTGACCGAAGCCGGTCGCGCCCTGCTGCCCCGGGCTTATCAGATTCTCAACGTGCTGGACGACACTCGCCGCGCCCTGACCAACCTGACCGGCGAAGTGACCGGCCGTCTGACCCTGGCCACCAGTCACCACATCGGACTGCACCGCTTGCCGCCGTTATTAAGGGAATTTACCCGACGCTACCCACAAGTGGCGCTGGATATTCAGTTCCTCGATTCGGAAGTGGCCTACGAAGAAATCCTGCATGGCCGCGCCGAACTGGCGGTAATTACGCTGGCGCCGGAGCCTCATGCGCTGGTCAAGGCCTCGCCAGTGTGGGATGACCCGCTGGATTTCGTGGTCGCTCCAGAGCATTCGCTGATCAGCAATGGCCCGGTCACCCTGGCGGACATCGCCCTGCACCCGGCGGTTTTCCCTGGTGGCAACACCTTTACCCACCACATCGTCCAGCGTCTGTTCGAGGCACAGGGCTTGACGCCGAACATCGCCATGAGCACGAATTATCTGGAAACCATCAAGATGATGGTGTCGATCGGCCTGGCCTGGAGCGTTTTGCCCCGCACCATGCTCGATGATCAGGTGGCGCGAATAGCTTTGCCGGGCATACAACTCACTCGCCAGCTAGGCTATATCTTGCACACGGAAAGGACGCTTTCGAATGCGGCACGTGCCTTTATGGCCCTGCTGGATGCACAAATTGATCTGCCAGGGACCCACGGCTAACTTGTGCTACTCCTATAGAGCTGCAAAACCCCGTGCCTAACGCCCCATTCAGCCCAAGGCCTGCTGCCAATGCCCAAATCTGTTGACCGTATTCCGCCGATGCCGCGTATTCAGGCCATTGACCCGCAGCGGTCAGAGCAGAGCTGGGAAAGCGCGCCGCAGTTGTTGGCCGCGCTTAACGGCGCGCGCCTGGGGGCGTGGTATTGGGACATTGAACGCGGGCAGATCAGTTGGTCCCGGGGCACGCAAGCGCTGTTCGGCTTCGACCCCAAGCAGCCCTTGCCGGCGGACCTCGAATACCTCGACCTGCTGCCCCCGGAGGACCGGGCGAAAACCATTCGCGCGTTCCATCAGGTGATCGCCGGCGCGCCGCTGGAACAAGCGATGCATCACCGCATCCGCTGGCCCGACGGCAGCCTGCACTGGCTGGAGATCAACGGCAGCCTGTTGCCGGACAAACACGGCCGGCCGCGGATGATCGGGGTGATTCGTGAAATCACCCACCAGCGGCAGCGGGAACAAGCCCTGAGCAGCTCGGAAAAGCGCTTCGCCACGCTGTTCCACCTGTGCCCGAACATGGTGCTGCTGACCCGCCAGGAAGACGGCCTGATCAGCGAGGCCAATCAATATTTCGAAAGCCTGTTCGGCTGGCCGGTGCAAAGCGTCATTGGCCGCACCACCCTGGAACTGG
Source organism: Pseudomonas sp. NPDC096950 (assembly GCF_044762525.1). Lineage (NCBI taxonomy): Bacteria > Pseudomonadati > Pseudomonadota > Gammaproteobacteria > Pseudomonadales > Pseudomonadaceae > Pseudomonas > Pseudomonas sp. NPDC096950. Next base: position 75,915 of record NZ_JBIWEL010000012.1, read on the forward strand.
GCTTGTGGGTGCATCCTGAACAACGGGCCATGCTGGTCAAAGCGACCAAGGCCAAGGGCGAATTGATCAGCATGGAAGTGCAGTTTCGCGCCAGCAACGGCCAGGTCCACGATGGCATCCTCAGCGCGCAAAAGGTCGAGCTTGAAGGCCAGCCTTACTTGCTGAGTACCTTCCTCGACACCACCGAACGCAAAGCCGCCGAACACGCACTCAAGGACAGCCAGGAACGCCTCGACCTGGCCCTGGACTCGGCGCAACTCGGCACCTGGGACTGGCACATTCCCAGCGGCATGCTCTACGGCTCGGCGCGGGCGGCGCAGTTGCACGGCATGGAGCCCAAGCCATTCCATGAAGCCTTCGATGAGTTCTTCGAAGGCGTGCCCGGCGAAGAACGCAACAGCATGCGCAACGCCTACCGCAGCCTGCGCGAAGGCCCGGCCGGTAATTATCAGTTGACTTATCGCGTGCAATTGCCCGACGGCAGTTCGCGCTTCCTGGAAAGCCGTGCGCGGCTGTATCGCGATGAAAACGGCCAGCCGTTGCGCATGGCCGGCACCCTGCTGGACATCACCGATCAGGTCGAACGCGAACAGCAACTGGTGGCTTCGGAAGAGAAATTCGCCACGCTGTTCCAGGTCAGCCCGGACCCGATCTGCGTCACCCGCCAGGAAAGCGGCCAGTTCATCGAGATCAATTCCAGTTTCACCCAGATTTTCGGCTGGACCACCGACGACGTGATTGGCCGCAGCGCGGATCAAATCGGCCTGTGGGACGCTTCGGCGAAAAGCCTGCAACGGATCGAGCAAGTGATCCGCGAACAAGGCCTGAGCAACGTCGCGATCCTGGTTCAGCACAAGGACGGACAAACCCTGACCTGCGTGATTTCCAGCCGGCAGATCAGCGTCGGCGAGCAACCGTGCATCGTCACCACCCTGCGCGACATCACCCAGCAGCAGCGTTCGGAAGCAGCGCTCAAGGCCAGCGAAGAGAAATTCGCCAAGGCGTTCCACTCCAGCCCCGACGCCATCACCATTACCGAACGCGACACCGGGCGTTATCTGGAGGTCAACGACGGTTTCTGTCGCCTGACCGGTTATCGTGCTGATGAAGTGGTGGGCAAAACCGTGTATCAGGTCGGCATCTGGGCCGAAGAAAAACAACGTTCGGCGTTGCTGGCCGAGTTGCAAATCAAGGGCCGCGTACACCACCAGGAGATGCTCGGGCGCAATAAACGCGGGGATCTGCTCACCGTCGAAGTCTCGGTAGAACCCATCACGCTCAACGAAACCGCGTGCCTGTTACTGACCGCCCGGGACGTCAGCCTGCTGAAAAACGCCGAAGCGCAGATCCGTCACCTGGCCTACCACGACCCGCTGACCAACCTGCCGAACCGCGCGCTGTTGATGGATCGCCTGAGTCAGCAGATCGCCCTGCTCAAGCGCCACAACCTGCGTGGCGCCTTGATGTTTCTCGACCTCGACCACTTCAAGCACATCAACGATTCCCTCGGCCACCCGGTCGGCGACACGGTGCTGAAGATCATCACCGCGCGGCTCGAAGCCAGTGTGCGCATGGAAGACACCGTGGCGCGGCTCGGCGGTGACGAGTTCGTGGTGTTGCTCAGCGGCCTGGAAGGTTCGCGCAGCGAAGTCAGCGAACAGGTTCGGGAGCTGGCGGACACCTTGCGCGAATTGCTTTCGGAACCGATGTTCCTCGACGGCCAACGCCTGCAAGTCACGCCGAGCATCGGCATCGCGCTGATCCCCGATCACGGCTCGACCCCGACCGACCTGCTCAAACGCGCCGACATTGCCCTGTATCGGGCCAAGGATTCGGGGCGCAACACCACGCAGATGTATCACAACACCATGCAGAAGGCCGCCAGCGAACGGTTGCGCATGGAAACCGACCTGCGCCTGGCCCTGTCCCGTGGCGAGTTCAGCGTGCATTACCAACCCCAGGTCGATGCTCAGGACAACCGCATCATCGGCGCCGAAGCCCTGGTGCGCTGGAACCACCCGGAACTCGGCGCACAATCGCCCACCGAATTCATCAAGGTCCTGGAAGACAGCGGGCTGATTCTGGAAGTCGGCACCTGGATCCTCGACGAAGCCTGTGATGCCTTCAAACAACTGATCGCCAAGGGCCTGATCGATCCGCTCAATTTCAGCCTGTGCGTGAATATCAGCCCGCGGCAATTCCGCCAGAACGATTTCGTCGAACGCATCGAACGCAGCCTAAGCAGCCATGGCCTACCCTGCTCGCTGCTGAAACTGGAAATCACCGAAGGCATCGTCATCCAGAACCTGGAAGACACCATCAACAAAATGCGCCGCTTGAAAAAACTCGGCGTGAGCTTCGCCATGGACGACTTCGGCACCGGTTACTCCTCGTTGACCTACCTCAAGCGCCTGCCGGTGGACACGCTGAAAATCGACCAGTCGTTCATCCGCGACGCCACCACCGACCCCAACGATGCCGAAATCATTCGCGCCATCGTCGCCATGGCCCGCAGCCTGGAGCTGGAGGTGATTGCCGAAGGGGTTGAAACGCCGGAGCAACTGGAGTTTCTGCAGGGGCTGGGCTGCCATTTGTATCAGGGGTATTTGCACAGTCGGCCGTTGCCGGTGGAGGGGTTTTTGAAACTCCTGAAATAACGCATTTCCCCGGGCACAAAAAAGGGCGCCAGTGGCGCCCTTTTCATCGCTCTGATTAATGTTGCAGAGCTGGTTTTTGCGTCCCGTTGATCGGGATGCGCTTGGCTTTCGCCTCTTCCGGAACCACCCGCAACAGGTCGATGCTCAACAGGCCATTGCTCAGGTCGGCGGCCTTGATTTCGATATGGTCCGCCAGACGGAACGACAGTTTGAACGCACGCTGGGCGATGCCTTGATGCAGGTAAGTCACGCTGTCATTGGCGTCACGCTTGCCGCCGCTGATGGTCAGCACACCTTTCTCGACTTGCAGCTCCAGGTCTTCTTCCTGGAAACCGGCGGCCGCGACAACGATGCGGTATTGGTCATCACCGTGCTTTTCAACGTTGTACGGTGGGTAGGTGCTGCCAGGCTCGTTGCGCAGGGCGGTTTCGAACAGGTCGTTGAAACGGTCGAAACCTACCGAGGAACGGAACAGTGGCGCGAGGGAAAATGCAGTACTCATGATTCAAATCTCCTGAAAACAATCAGCAAGGTTTTTGTCTCCACGACCCGAATTCGGCATCGCGTAACCCTTAGATAGGGACCGCTGATTGCATTTCAAGAGATTATTTTCAGATTTTTTTTAGGCCGCTTCGGCGACTTGCAGACCCAGTAAACGGGAAACGTGATCCAGCTCGGTCTCACGGCGCAGGACAGTGAACAACTCCACCGCTTCCGGATAATTGCGGGTCAGCATCGCCAGCCACTGCTTCAAGCGCCCCGGCGATTGACGGGCCGTCATCTGTGCCTTGGCTTGCAGCCAGAAGTCCTGGATCAGCGGCAGCAACTCCGCCCAGGTCATCTCGACCACTTCTTCACCGGCGCGTGCGGCGGCGATTTGTCGGGCCAGGTCCGGGCGCGACACCAGGCCTCGACCGAGCATGATGTCTTCCACGCCGCTGATTTCACGGCAACGGCGCCAGTCTTCAACACTCCAGATATCGCCGTTGGCGAACACCGGGACTTTGACCACGTCCTGCACGCGCGGAATCCATTCCCAGTGGGCCGGGGGTTTGTAGCCATCGGTCTTGGTCCGTGCGTGAACCACAATGTGCGCGGCGCCACCCTCGGCCAGGGCCGTGGCGCAGACCAGCGCGCCGTCCGGGCTGTCGAAGCCCAGGCGCATTTTCGCGGTGACCGGGATATGCGCCGGCACCGCACGACGCACGGTTTCGACGATTTGATTGAGCAGCTCAGGTTCTTTGAGCAGGACTGCGCCGCCACGGGACTTGTTGACGGTCTTGGCCGGGCAACCGAAGTTCAGGTCGATGACTTCCGAACCCAGTTCGCAAGCCAGCGCAGCGTTTTCCGCCAGGCACACCGGGTCGGAACCGAGCAGTTGCACGCGCAACGGCACGCCGGACGCGGTGCGCGCGCCGGTCAGCAGTTCCGGACCGAACTTGTGGTAATAGGCAGGCGTGAGCAGTTGATCGTTGATCCGAATGAATTCGGTCACGCACCAATCGATACCGCCGACGCGGGTCAGCACGTCCCGCAGGATGTTGTCGACCAACCCCTCCATGGGCGCCAAAGCAATTTGCATGGAAAACACACTCAACGAAAAACGTGCGGCAGTTTACTGGATTCCGCGATGGAATATTCACCTGTGGGAGCGGGCTTGCTCGCGAAGGCAGTCTGTCAGTCACATCGGAGGTGGATGTGCCGGCGCTTTCGCGAGCAAGCCCGCTCCCCCATTTAGATTTTGGTCGTATCCAGGATTTGCAACGCCGGGCCATAGCCCTCGATAAACTCCGCCGGCATGCGCTTGGGCTTGCCGGTGGACAGTTCGATGCAGACGAACGTGGTCTGGGCCCGCAGCAACGTGGTGTTGTCGCTAGGGCGCTTGAGCTGGAAGTGACGGGTCATTTTCAGGCGCTGGTCCCAATCGACGATCCAGGTTGCCAGTTGCAACTCGTCGCCTTCGTAGGCAGCGGCGAGGTAATCGATCTCATGGCGAACCACGGCCATCGCCCGATCCAGCCGACGGTACTCGACCAGGTCCAGGCCAAGGCGCTGCGAATGGCGCCAGGCGCAGCGCTCGAGCCAAGTCACGTACACCGCGTTGTTCGCGTGGCCGAGCCCGTCGATGTCCTCGGCGCCGACTTGCAGATCAATGATAAATGGCGTTGTCCGATCCCAGCCCATGCCCCACTCCCGGTCAGATAATTGCGACCGGGGCAGTGTAACGGATGTCAGGCCGATTGCCGCGCTTGAAGGCTGCGGCCGGCCAGCAGTGATAGCACCCCATCAATCACTCGAGGGTCCGCCATCACTCGGTGATGACCGCCCTGTTCCAGGCGCAGCAGGCGACTGTCGAACCAGGCTTCGTGAATCAGTTGGGATTCCTTGGCGCTGACATAGCGATCGTCTTCGGCGTGGACGATCAGCCCCGGCATATCGAGCTGATAGTGCGCGACATCCAGGGTGGCAGCGCGCATCCCGACGTCTTTCTCGACCTGACGGATAAACGCTGAACGCGCCTTGGGCGGCAGCTTGACCATTCGGGCGAAACCGCGCAGCACGCCAAGAATCCGCGCCGGAGCGCCGATCGTGACCAGAGTTTCGGTGCGCAACCCCAACTGAACCGCGAGCATCGCACTGGCGCCGCCCATGGAATGGCCGATCACCGCTTGCAGGGGCGGCAATTCAGCGGCCGCTTCAAGCATGGCACGGGCGAACAGCACCACATTGGCCTCGCGACCCGGCGACCGACCGTGGGCCGGACCATCCAGGGCCACCACGGTGTAACCGGCGTCCACCAGCGCGGTGATCAGGTTGGCGAACTGGGTAGGCCGGCCTTCCCATCCGTGCATCAGCAGGACCGTCGGCCCCTGACCCCAGCGCAACGCCGAGAGGCCGAAGCGCAGCGTGATCCGCTCGGATTTCGCCAGCAACGGTAATTCCCAGTCACTCGGCGCAAACGAGCGCGGCGTCATGAACGCCAGACGCATTTTGCTCGCGACCAGTTGTGGTGCGAACCAGCCCAAGGTGCCATTAACGCCACGAACCCACTTTAACGTGCTCATCGCTCCACTCCTCAGGCCACTGCCTTCAGGTCATAGCACCGCTGATTTGGCGGCGCGCAGCAATCGATCGGACAATTCGCCTGGCCCTAGCGCCCGCGCCAGAGCCAAACCACCGACCATCAAGGCCATGTCGGCCAAGGCTTTGTCGGTGTCTTCCGGGCTGGCCGCCAATTGCGCGACCATCAGTTCCACGTGTTCATTCAGCGCCACACGGAATTCATCCGGCAGACGCCCCAGTTCACCGACCGAAGCCGGAATCGGGCACGCTGAGCTAGAGGAATCACGGTGTTTGCGCGACAGGTAGAACGCAGCGACCAATGCGCGGCGTTCTTCGCCGGTCAATTCGGCGTCCATGTCGGCAATCAGCTCTCGACGGTGGCCGAGCAACTGCTTGAACGCTTCCAGCATCATCGCGTCCTTGCTTTCGAAGTGCGCATAGAAGCCACCAACCGTCAGGCCGGCCGCGCCCATCACTTCGCCCACGCTCGGCTCGGCCGGGCCGCGCTGGATCAGCGCTGCGCTGGCAGCCTTGAGGATGCGTTCGCGGGTTTGAGCTTTTTTATCGTTCATCGTTGCCTCCGAATATTACGACTAGAATATTATTCGCATAATAAATTTGCGCAAGTCATGGGTGTGACCGCTGGTCTGAAGAACAGTTTTGAAGAAAAAGGAGAATTGGCCAAACGCCAGACAAACAAAAGGGCCATTCAATAATTGAATGACCCTTATAAATCCCGCAGAGCGGGTAATCGTGGCGTCCCCTAGGGGACTCGAACCCCTGTTACCGCCGTGAAAGGGCGGTGTCCTAGGCCACTAGACGAAGGGGACACAAACCCTTCTATACAACTGATCAACGCTGAGTGTTGATCGCCTCAAGGCCGGTGTGGCCAGACCTTGAGTTGTAAAATTGGTGGAGCTAAACGGGATCGAACCGTTGACCTCTTGCATGCCATGCAAGCGCTCTCCCAGCTGAGCTATAGCCCCTCATCGCTGAGGACGGGGCGAATCTTAATGGCGCATCGGAAGGCTGTCAAACTTATTTTTAAAATATTTCAAAGTTTTTTGCCGACATAACAATCACTTACCGCCAAACCCCATAAATCCGAGGCCATACCCGTTCCTGTAGCAGCTGCCGCAGGCTGCGTTCGAGTGTGCAACACTCGCGATTCGGCTGCCCTGCCCTTTCAGACAGATTGTGTCGCTGCCGTAAGGGGCCGCTACGCAGCCCAACGCAGCCTCCGGCAGCTGCTACAGAGTACGGTGGGAATCAGGCGATATTGCCCAACAGTTTTTCCCACTCCTTGTTTTCCTTCTTCGACACGCCACCGAGCAAGTCGAGGGCCTGGCGCAGACGGAAACGCGTCAGGTCCGGGCCGAGGATTTCCATCGCGTCGAGCACCGACACCGAACTCGCCTGCCCGGTGATGGCAGCAAACATCAGCGGCATCGCATCGCGCAGTTTCAGCTCCAGAGACTCGACCACGGCCTGGATGGTCGCGGTGATGCTGTCCTTCTCCCACTGACGCAGGCTTTCGAGTTTCCACAGGATCAACTGCATCAACTGACGAACCTGATCACCCGAGAGCTTCTTGGACTCGAACAGCTTCGCGTCCGGGTTCACGCCACCGGCGAAGAAGAACCCGGCCAGCGGTGCGACCTGGCTAAACGTTTCAACCCGGCCCTGCACGTGCGGCGCGATCTTCATCATGTACTCAGGGTTCAGCGCCCAGGTCTGCAAGCGGCTGGCGAACTCTTCCACCGGCAAATCACGCAGCCACTGGCCGTTGAGCCACGACAGTTTCTCGATATCGAAAATCGGCCCGCCGAGGGACACACGGCTCAGGTCGAAGTTGTCGACCATTTCCTGCAGCGAGAACTTCTCGCGCTCGTCCGGCATCGACCAGCCCATGCGGCCCAGGTAGTTGAGCATCGCTTCCGGCATGAAGCCCATGCGCTCGTAGAAGGTCACCGAGGTCGGGTTCTTGCGCTTGGACAGCTTGCTCTTGTCCGGGTTACGCAGCAGCGGCATGTAGCACAGCTCCGGTTGTTCCCAGCCGAAGTATTCGTACAGCAGAATCAGTTTCGGCGCCGAAGGCAGCCACTCTTCACCGCGCAGCACGTGGGTGATGCCCATCAAATGGTCATCGACCACGTTGGCCAGGAAGTACGTCGGCAGGCCGTCAGTCTTCATCAGCACTTGCATGTCCATGCGATCCCACGGGATCTCGACGTCACCACGCAGCATGTCCGGCACCACGCACACGCCTTCGCTCGGCACTTTCATGCGGATCACGTGAGGTTCGCCAGCGGCCAGGCGACGCGCGACTTCTTCTTTCGACAGCAACAGCGCTCGGCCGTCGTAACGCGGGGTTTCGCCGCGGGCCATTTGCTCGGCGCGCATTTGGTCCAGCTCTTCGGCGGTGCAGAAGCACGGGAAGGCGTGGCCCATTTCAACCAGTTGCTGGCAGTACTTCTGATAGATGTCGCCACGCTCGCTCTGGCGGTAAGGACCGTGCGGGCCGCCGACGTCCGGGCCTTCGCTCCAGTCGATGCCCAACCAGCGCAGGGCGTCGAAAATCTGCTGTTCGGACTCGCGGGTCGAACGCAATTGATCGGTGTCTTCGATCCGCAGGATGAACTCACCGCCATGCTGCTTGGCAAAGCAGTAGTTGAACAATGCGATGTAAGCGGTACCTACGTGGGGGTCCCCGGTAGGCGATGGCGCGATGCGCGTGCGGACGGTGGTCATGGCAAGTCTCGAATGAAGATAAAACAAAGGGCGAATGGTAACAGGCGATACCCGCCCGGCTCCAGTCAGCAGGGCATTTAAGCCAAGGTTGCGTCTACAACGCCCGTATGCCGTGGTGAATGGCCGAATATCAGCCGATGGCATTTACCGTTTATCGGCTGTATGCCAGATTCTCCTGCTGATAACTTTCCTTACACTTCTCGACTACAGTCTGCCCCATGCCTGCCCAACTCAAGCGTCGCCTGTTCATTTTCCTGTTGATCGTCCTGTTGATCGCCGGGGGCTTCTTTGCCCATTGGTTTTTCAAGGGGCGCTTTTATGAAAGCACCGACAACGCGTATGTCCAGGGCGAGATCACCCGCGTCTCCAGCCAATTGGGCGCACGCATCGATGAAGTCCTGGTGCAGGACAACCAGCACGTCGAGAAAGGCCAGTTGCTGATCAAGCTCGAGGGCGACGACTTTCACCTCGCCGTCGACCGCGCCAACGCCGCCCTCGCCATGCGCGAAGCCGAACGCGTGCAAGCCCAGAGCAAACTGACGCAACAAAGCAGTCTGATCGCGGCGAGCGATGCCCAAGTCGCGTCCAGCCAGGCCAGCCTCAGCCGTTCGCAGATTGATTTGTCCCGCGCCGAAACCCTGCGCAAACCCGGCTATGTCTCGGAAGAACGGGTGACCACCCTATCCGCCGACAACCACATTGCCCGCTCGCAAGTGACGAAGGCCCAGGCCGATGCGCAAAGTCAGCGCCAGCAAGTCAACGCCCTGAGCGCCGAAATCAAACGCCTCGACGCCATGATCGCCAACGCCAAGACCGAGCTGGCCCAGGCGCAACTTAACCTGACCCGCAGTGAAATCCACGCGCCTATCAGCGGCCTGATCGGTCAACGCGCCGCGCGCAACGGCCAATACGTGCAGGCCGGCGCTTACTTGCTGTCGATCGTCCCGGACCAGGACATCTGGATTCAGGCCAACTTCAAGGAAACCCAGATCGGCCACATGCAGCCCGGCCAGAAAGCCGAATTGACCTTCGATGCCTACGGCGACACGCCGATTGAAGCGCGGGTCAACAGCCTGTTCGCCGCTTCCGGGGCGCAGTTCAGCCTGTTGCCGCCGGACAATGCCACGGGCAATTTCACCAAAGTCGTACAACGGATTCCGGTAAAACTGACGTTCGCCGCGGACAATCCGCTGCACGGCAAGATCCGCCCGGGTATGTCGGTCAACGTCAAAGTGAACATCAAAGACGCCCCTGACGATGGCCGGTGATCAACTGATCCGCCCGGCCGGGGAACCGACCCGGCGGGACTGGATCGCGGTGATGAGTGTGATGCTCGGCGCCTTCATGGCGGTGCTCGACATCCAGATCACCAACTCTTCGCTCAAGGACATTCAGGGCGCGTTGTCGGCGACCCTGGAAGAAGGCTCGTGGATTTCCACCTCGTACCTGGTGGCGGAAATCATCATGATTCCGCTGACGGCGTGGCTGGTGCAGCTGCTGTCGGCGCGGCGCCTGGCGGTGTGGGTGTCGCTGGGGTTTCTCGGCGCCTCGCTGCTGTGCTCGATGGCCTGGAGCCTCGAAAGCATGATCGTCTTCCGCGCCTTGCAGGGCTTCACCGGCGGCGCGCTGATCCCGCTCGCCTTCACCCTGACGCTGATCAAACTCCCGGAACATCACCGCGCCAAAGGCATGGCCATGTTCGCCATGACCGCTACCTTCGCCCCTTCCATCGGCCCGACCATTGGCGGCTGGCTCACGGAAAACTGGGGCTGGGAATACATTTTCTACATCAACATCCCGCCCGGCCTGCTGATGATCGCCGGCCTGATGTATGGCCTGGAGAAGAAAGAAGCCCACTGGGAACTGCTCAAAAGCACCGACTATATGGGCATTCTCACCCTCGGCGTCGGCCTCGGCTGCTTGCAGGTGTTTCTTGAAGAAGGTCATCGCAAGGACTGGCTGGAATCGACCCTGATCGTGAGCCTGGGCAGCATTGCGCTGTTCAGTTTGATCACCTTTGTGATCGTGCAGTTCTCCAAACCGAATCCGCTGATCAACTTGCGCATCCTCGGTAATCGCAATTTTGGATTGTCGAGTATTTCCAGCCTGGGCATGGGCGTCGGGTTGTACGGCTCGATCTATCTGTTGCCGTTGTATCTCGCGCAGATCCAGAACTACAACGCCCTGCAGATCGGCGAAGTGATCATGTGGATGGGGGTGCCGCAGCTGTTTTTGATTCCGCTGGTGCCGAAGTTGATGAAGTTCATCCCGCCGAAATGGTTGTGCACCATCGGCTTCGGGCTGTTCGGGTTGGCGAGTTTTTCCTCGGGCGTGTTGAATCCGGACTTTGCCGGACCGCAGTTCAATCAGATTCAGATCATCCGCGCGCTGGGCCAGCCGCTGATCATGGTCACCATCTCGCTGATCGCCACGGCGTACATCCTGCCCCAGGACGCGGGGTCGGCGTCGAGCCTGTTCAATATCCTGCGTAACCTCGGCGGCGCGATCGGCATCGCCCTCCTCGCCACCCTGCTGGATGCGCGGACCAAGACGTATTTTGATTACTTGCGCGAATCGATTGTGCCGAGCAATCCGCAGGTAGCGGAGCGCATGGCATCGATGGCGGACCGGTTTGGCAGCGACACGGCGGCGCTGGGCAAGATGAGTGAAATCGTGCATCAGCAGGCGTCGATCATGGCCTACAACGATGCGTTTCATTTTGTCGGGATTGCGCTGGGGATCAGTATGTTGGCGGTGTTGCTGACCAAGGCGTTGCCGGCGGGGTTGAAGGCTGGCGAGGCGCATTAAGACCGAGTCGCGCCCTTCGCGAGCAGGCTCGCTCCCACAGGGATCACATTGAACCTTGTGGGAGCGAGCCTGCTCGCGAAGAGGCCATAACAGCCGCTGCAAAACTCAGACTGAGATCAACCGCTCCCGCAACTTGCCAATCTCATCGCGCATCTGCGCCGCCGCTTCGAACTCCAGATCCCGCGCCAATGCGTACATCTTCTCTTCCAGCGCCTTGATCCGCTTGGCGACTTCGCCCGGCGAACGCAATTCCGCTTCGTATTTGGCGCTCTCTTCGGCAGCCTTGGCCATGCCTTTGCGCTTCTTGCTGCGCGAACCCGGCACCGTGGCGCCTTCCATAATGTCGGCGACATCCTTGAACACACCTTTAGGCGTGATGCCGTTGGCCAGGTTGAACGCAATCTGCTTATCGCGACGGCGCTCGGTCTCGCCGATCGCCCGCTCCATGGAGCCGGTAATCCGGTCGGCATACAGAATCGCCCGGCCATTGAGGTTCCGCGCGGCGCGGCCAATGGTCTGGATCAGCGAGCGCTCGGAACGCAAGAAGCCTTCCTTGTCCGCATCGAGAATCGCCACCAGCGACACTTCCGGCATGTCCAGGCCTTCACGCAGCAGGTTGATCCCCACCAGCACATCGAAGGTGCCGAGGCGCAAGTCGCGGATGATTTCGACCCGTTCAACGGTGTCGATGTCCGAGTGCAAATAACGCACCCGCACGCCGTGGTCAGCGAGGTAATCGGTCAAGTCTTCGGACATGCGCTTGGTCAACGTGGTGACCAGCACCCGCTCTTCCAACGCCACGCGCTTGCCGATTTCCGACAGCAGATCGTCGACCTGGGTCAGCGCCGGACGGATTTCGATTTGCGGGTCCACCAGTCCGGTCGGGCGCACCAGTTGCTCGACCACGCGACCGGCGTGTTCCGCTTCGTAATTGCCCGGCGTTGCCGAGACAAAAATCGTCTGCGGGCTGATGCTTTCGAACTCGTCGAAACGCATCGGCCGGTTATCCAGCGCTGACGGCAGGCGGAAGCCGTATTCCACCAGCGTCTCTTTACGCGAGCGGTCGCCCTTATACATGGCGCCGACCTGCGGCACGCTGACGTGGGATTCGTCGATTACCAGCAAGGCGTCGGCCGGCAGGTAATCGAATAAGGTTGGCGGTGCCTGACCGGATTCACGGCCCGACAGGTAGCGCGAGTAGTTTTCGATGCCGTTGCAGTAACCCAGCTCAAGGATCATTTCCAGGTCGAAACGGGTGCGCTGCTCCAGACGCTGGGCTTCCACCAGTTTGTTGTTGGTGCGCAGGTAATCCAGGCGCTCCTGAAGCTCGACCTTGATCCCCTCGATGGCGCCCAGCAGGGTTTCCCGTGGCGTCACGTAGTGGCTTTTCGGATAGAACGTGAAACGCGGCAACTGCCGGGTGACTTCGCCGGTCAGCGGATCGAAGGCGGAAATTTTCTCCACTTCGTCATCAAAGAGCTCGATGCGGATCGCTTCAAAATCGGATTCCGCCGGGTGGATGTCGATCACGTCGCCACGCACACGGAAAGTCGCCCGGGCAAAATCCATGTCGTTGCGGGTGTATTGCAGGTCCGCCAGACGACGCAGCAAGGCGCGTTGATCGAGCTTGTCGCCGCGATCCACGTGCAAGACCATTTTCAGATAGGTTTCCGGGCTGCCCAGACCGTAGATGCAGGACACCGTGGTGACGATGATGGCGTCCTTGCGCTCCAGCAGCGCCTTGGTCGCGGACAGTCGCATCTGCTCGATGTGGTCGTTGATCGACGCATCCTTCTCAATGAAGGTGTCCGACGACGGCACGTAGGCTTCGGGCTGGTAGTAGTCGTAATAGGAAACGAAGTATTCGACAGCGTTGTTCGGGAAGAACGCCTTGAATTCGCCGTACAACTGCGCGGCCAGGGTTTTGTTCGGCGCCAGCACCAGGGTCGGACGCTGCACCTGGGCGATCACGTTGGCGATGCTGAAGGTCTTGCCCGAACCGGTCACACCGAGCAACGTCTGGTGCGCCAGCCCGGCTTCGATGCCCTCGACCATCAGGCGAATGGCTTCCGGCTGGTCGCCGGCGGGCTCGAAGCGGGTGACTAGCTGGAATTCAGACATGAAATACCTCTGGTTTCACCCCCGCACGGTCAAACCGGCAGGAACGAGAAAGACCGCAAACGACCGACGCCGCCCGAGGAAAAAACTGGATTGTGCTCAATGTGGAGCCGATTGCCCGCGCTTTCAAGGCAAACGTCCTACATCCCTCGAAGTCTTTGACGATGCCAATCGACTAACGGTCGAAAAATAATCGGAAAAACTTACCGTAAAAGGCGAATCGTCTGTCGCCATCAATCGCAGATGGCCTCTATACTAGCTCCCCGTTTGTGCACCGCTCTAGTGCATTCGGCTGGAGCGCGACACGTCCCTCCACACTCCATTCAGAGCCGCCGCAAAAATGAGCCTGTTCTCCGCTGTCGAAATGGCACCACGCGATCCAATCCTGGGCCTCAACGAAGCATTCAACGCCGATACCCGTACCAACAAGGTCAACCTGGGGGTCGGTGTTTACTGCAACGAGGAGGGGCGAATTCCACTCCTGCGCGCCGTTGTCGAAGCCGAGACGATTCGCGTCGCTCAACACGCTTCCCGTGGCTACTTGCCCATCGACGGTATTGCCGCCTACGACCAGGCCGTGCAAAAACTGCTGTTCGGCAATGATTCGCCGCTGATCGCCTCCGGTCGCGTCCTCACTACCCAAGCCGTTGGTGGTACTGGCGCACTGAAAATCGGTGCCGACTTCCTCAAGCAACTGCTGCCGAACGCTGTCGTGGCGATCAGCGACCCGAGCTGGGAAAACCACCGCGCGCTGTTCGAAACCGCCGGTTTCCCGGTGCAGAATTATCGCTACTACGATGCCGCGACCCACGACGTTAACCGTGCCGGCCTGCTGGAAGACCTGAACGCCCTGCCGTCCGGCTCGATCGTTGTGCTGCACGCCTGCTGCCACAACCCGACCGGCGTGGACCTGAGCCCGTCGGACTGGAACAACGTACTGGACGTGGTGAAAGCCAAGGGTCACGTACCGTTCCTCGACATGGCCTACCAGGGTTTTGGCGACGGTATCGACGAAGACGCCGCCGCTGTGCGTCTGTTCGCCGAGTCGGGCCTGACCTTCTTCGTGTCCAGCTCGTTCTCCAAATCGTTCTCGTTGTACGGCGAGCGCGTTGGCGCCCTGTCGATCGTCAGCGAATCGAAAGAAGAAAGCGCCCGCGTGCTGTCGCAAGTCAAACGCGTGATCCGCACCAACTATTCCAACCCGCCGACCCACGGTGCAAGCATCGTCGCCGCCGTGCTCAACAGCCCGGTACTGCGCGCGCAGTGGGAAGAGGAACTGGCCGAAATGCGCCTGCGGATTCGCGGCATGCGCATCCAGATGGTTGAAGCGCTGGCGAAGCAAGCCCCGCAGCGGGATTTCAGCTTTGTCGGTCGTCAACGCGGCATGTTCTCCTACTCCGGCCTGACCGTTGAGCAAGTGACCCGCCTGCGCAGCGAGTTCGGCATCTACGCCCTGGACACCGGCCGCATCTGCGTGGCTGCACTGAACCAGAGCAATATCGACGCAGTGACCAAGGCCATCGTTCAGGTGATCTGAGTCTCGCGCGGTACAAAAAACGGGAAGCCTTTGGGCTTCCCGTTTTTTATTTGTCGCAGATAAGTGTCAAAGCGATGTCTGCGCCCTCTAAACTGCACACAGATCCAATGTGGGAGCGGGCTTGCTCGCGAAAGCGGTGTATCAGGCAACTTCGCTGTCGACTGACACTCCCTCTTCGCGAGCAAGCCCGCTCCCACAGGGTTTTGTGTATACCCTGGAATATCGACGAGAACCCACATGAAAAACGATGACCTACGCGCTGACCGGGACGAGCTGGAGCATTTCGCGCCTCGTACGCCGACCAAACGCGGCAACAACCTGGTGCTGCAAGTGGCTGCAGGCGTATTTCTCGGCGGGCTGGCCTTATGGCTGGTGCAGCTGGCCGCCACGTCGCTGTATGCCAAGCTGATGCTCGGCACCTTCACCTTCGGCGGTTAAGCCAGTTCGGTTGCGCGCTGGCTGGCGGCGTCGTCATAAGCCACGTAAAGCGATTCGGCCACCTGGCTTTTGATCGCCTTGGCGCTTTCCAAGCCAAGGACGAAGCCTTCAGCCTTGCCACCGGCGCGATTCAAATCGTCGGCGGTGCTGGCCTGAGTGATGGCGTCGAACAGTTTCTCCGCGTGAGGGCCGACACCCTTGGGCAGGCTGATCTGGGCGATGCTCATGCGAACACCCCGTTGTTGTGCGATGTGAGTGCTGGATGATTCATGGCGCTTACCTTTTCGGCGAATGGCCGGTAGCGCGTGTCACCACTTCCGGGCAGCTATGGTAGACCTCTACCACGATTCTGGTAACCGCCAATCAGCGCTAAAACACCACTCATGCCATTGAATCGATGAAGTTAGCAATGGATGCTTGACTTCTCTTTTTGAATCAGTAACATACACGCCATTCCGCGATAGCTCAGTTGGTAGAGCAAGTGACTGTTAATCACTGGGTCCCTGGTTCGAGTCCAGGTCGTGGAGCCAGACAGCAACATCGAAAAGCCCCTGAATCGAAAGGTTCAGGGGCTTTTTTGTGGGCTATGGAAAGTCAAAAGATCGCAGCCTTCGGCAACTCCTACACAGGATTCGCATTCACCTGTAGGAGCTGCCGAAGGCTGCGATCTTTTGATCTACAGCCCTTTTAGCGGGTGCAGCCGTCAGACATGCTCCCCACTTTTCGAATGCGCCGCCCGTGGCTCTGCATGCCCATGGTCGGCCTCGATGATCGGGATCTCCTTGCCGTCGCAGTCATGCAGTTTGCCTTCGCTGAAGTAATCCCCTTCGCGCAACGCCGCCAGGTCCTGGTAGCGCAGGACGCGTTCGGTGCCGGCCGCAAACACTGACTGCTGGTCCGAGTTGCCGGTGGTGAAGTGGTTGAAGGTCAGGTTCAGCACAATGGCCATGATCGCCGACGAGCTGATGCCCGAATGGAAGATCGTCGCGAACCAGCTCGGGAAGTGGTCGTAGAAGTTCGGCGCAGCGATAGGGATCATGCCGAAGCCGATGGAGGTGGCGACGATGATCAGATTGACGTTGTTGCGGTAGTCGACCTTGGACAACGTACGGATGCCGCTCGCCGCCACGGTGCCGAACAGTACGATGCCGGCACCGCCGAGTACTGAGGTCGGTACGGCGGCGATAACCCGGCCCATGAACGGCAGCAAACCAAGAATCACCAGGAAGATGCCGCCGGTGGCGACCACGAAGCGGCTCTTGATGCCGGTCACGGCCACCAGTCCGACGTTCTGGGCGAAGGCACTTTGGGTAAAGGAACCGAAGATCGGCGCGATCATGCTCGACAGCATGTCGGCGCGCAGGCCATTGCCCAGGCGTTTGGAATCGACTTTGGTGCCGATGATCTCGCCCACCGCCAGGATGTCTGCGGAGGTTTCCACCAGGGTCACCATGATCACGATGCACATCGACAGGATCGCGGCGAAGTGGAAAGTCGGCATGCCGAAGTGGAACGGTGTCGGGAAGCCGAACATCGGGCCTTGAGTGACGGACGAGAAGTCTGCCATGCCGAGGAACACTGCGATCACCGTGCCGATGACCATGGCCAGCAGGATCGACAGCCGGGAGATGGTCGCGCTGCCGATCTTGCTCAACAGCAGCACGAGCACCAGGGTCACCGCTGCCAGACCGATATTCGCCATGCTGCCGAAGTCCGGGGCATGGCTGTTACCGCCCATGGCCCAGCGTGCGGCCACTGGCATCAGCGTCAGGCCGATGGTGGTGATGACGATGCCCGTGACCAGCGGCGGGAAGAACTTGGTAATTCGCGAGAACACCGGTGTGATCAACAGGCCGATCAGCGAGGCGGCTATCACCGCGCCGAGGATCGACTGGAAGCCGCCCTCCCCGCCACTGCTGACAATCGCCACCATGGTCGCGACGCCCGAGAACGACACGCCCTGTACCAGCGGCAACTGGCAGCCGAAGAACGGTAAGCCCAGCGTTTGAAGCAACGTCGCCAAGCCCCCCGCAAACAATGAAGCAGCAATCAACAAACCGATGTCCGCCGGTGAGAGCCCGGCCGCCTGGCCGATGATCAAGGGTACTGCGACGATGCCGCCGTACATGGTCAGAACGTGTTGCAGGCCGTAAGCCATATTCGCGCCGATCCCAAGGTTTTCATCCTCGGGCCGTTGGTGTGAAACATGGGGCGTTTTCATGGTTGGGGGGTTCCCTGGTTTTTGTTATGCGCACACTGTATGCAAGACTCAGGACAAATGTCTATAGAGTTGTATACAACTGGTCAGCCAAATTATGAACATCTGGTCATCCTGCTCGCGGAACGGCGCACCTGAGCCAGCAAAAACCTTGCAATACATCCATCCCTGCATATCCCCCTCCCCCCGCTAATCTTTTGCCTTCATGGCGACCGCCGGCACGGATGCCCTCTTTTTTATACATATAAAGTATGCATAATGAAGCCATTCGCAATTCAGTATGACAAAGCAAAAAATGCAGCCAACAAACTCAAGCATAGAGGCGTCAGCCTTGCAGAAACCGAGCCAGTATTTGATGACGAGCGAGCGCTGACGTTGCAGGACCTCGATCACGATGAACAACGATGGATCACCATGGGCCAGGATGCCAAAGGACGTGTGCTGGTGGTTGCCTACACCTGCCGCGACCCGAATATCGTTCGAATTATTTCCGCGCGCATCGCCACCAGAAACGAGCGCCGCCAATACAGGGAGGCATGACCATGAAAGACGAGTACGACTTCAGTAACGCCAAGCGCGGGGCGATTGCCTCCAGCAAAGGCAAGACCCGCATTACCATCATGCTGGATGACGCCGTTATCGAGGCAGCTCGCACGCTCGCGGAGAACGAGGGCTTTGGGTATCAAACGGTGATCAACAACACGTTGCGCCAGGCGCTGCTCAGCGATAAGGGGCCAACGGCGAAGGACGACCCACACAGCGGTGTCAGGGGCGGCCATCTCAAAAAAGGCGTAACGGCGACCGATCTGAAATGCCTGGAGAAAAAACTCGCAGACGCCCTCAGCGAAATCCATCGGGTGATGGAGCCGGATGTCCGGCCCTAGGCAACAGCCCCGATACGTCGCCCTGGACAGGCTCCAGGGCGGTGATCAAAAAGAAAAATGAGCTACGGTAATGGCGATCTGCTGCGGGAGAATTCAGTGAAACAGCCATCTCTTTTCAGGCTTCTTGCGATGCTGCTAATGGTGTTCGCCGGCAGCGCCAGAGCTGAACTCGCCTGTGATGATTTCTTGGCAAAGCTTGGCAACAAGCCCGCGCTCATCGAGTTTCAGGGTTGCGAGCAGTCAGTTGATCGCCAGGGACAGCCGTTCTCGGCCCGCTACCAAGTGTCGGGCGCCAACGCCGCTAAAGCTGAACACTACCTCAAGCAACAATTTGGCCTGCCTGCCCTCAAGCGAGTGTGTTGCGTATGGGAATCGACGGCGCATTTCTATCGAGACAAGCAGACCGACATTGGTTACTTCATCGGGATGGGTTCAGGAGAGACGCTGGTCCACGATCGAAAATCCTGGCCAGCCATCGACTACTTTTACATCAGCGTCGATGCGTATGCGGAGGATCCCTGAACGCTGCCCTGCGACTCGGTCAGGACTGTTCCTTGGGCTCAATCAAGCGCTCAAGCACCTGCCGCAACCGAGCATTCACCGGCACCCGAATCCCGAACTCGCCTTCCAGCAGCCCGATCAACTCATCCACATCCGTCACTTGGCGCCGTTCGCTTTCGCTGCCGATCCGATGAATTGCAAAGCTGCCGTTGTTCAATGTGCGCCGCCACCCTTCCCCGGTACGCGCCACCATCAGCTGTTTGACAAACGACGAATCAGGATGGGTCGAGACGTACCAGTTGCCGACGGTGTAATCGATGTCTTCCTGGCGTTGCAGGTCGAAGATATACATCCCCCGCCACTCATCCCCGACCTTCGCGCGAAGGGTGTAACCGTCGACATGTTGTTCGATGCGATAGGGTTCGTGGGGGGTGGGCTGTTCGTCGGTGCTATCGAGCAGCAGAGGTGCGGTGGGCACCATGCCGCCGAAGCCAACGTCGGTGATGTAGCGCACGCCGTCCAGGATCACCAGGCTCAAGCGGTGGGTGCGCGCCGTCCACGCCCCTTCGGGCTGGCCCATGACCACACGGCCGCTGATACCGCGAGCATCAAAGCCCAGTTCCTGCAGCAAGGCGAGGAACAGGTTGTTCAGTTCATAGCAGTAACCGCCGCGCCCTTGGTGCAGGGCTTTATCCTCCACGGACGGCAAGTCGATGAGCACCGGCTCGCCCGACAACGTCGTGAGATTCTCGAACGGAAATGCACCGGTATGGCGCAGTTGAAGTTGACGCAGGGTTTCCAGCGTGGGCGCGGGAGGCGTGCTGAAACCCAGGCGTTGCAAATACAGATTCAGATTCTTGAGGCGTGGCTCGCTCATTGCTCAGTCCTTATGCGCGGGGCCGCGGATCGCTCCGCCGATGGGCGCCATATATAAGGGATAAAGCGGTTTGACCGACAATTGATTTAGCCAATCGTCAGCCGCGCCAAAATCAACGGCGTTTGCGCGCCCCCAGTCGGATCCAGGTCGGAGCATGGTCACTGGCATGGGGCTCGTTGCGCACCCAGGCATCAACACCGGCCTCTTGCAGATACGGACTCAGCGCCGGATTCAACAGCAGATGGTCGATGCGCAACCCGGAATTCTTCTGCCAGTGCTGTCGGAAATAATCCCAGAACGTGTAGAGACGATCTTCCGGATAAAGATGACGCAAGGAATCGGTCCAGCCCTGGTCCAGCAATCGCTGATAACACTCACGGCTCTCGGGTTGCAGCAACGCGTCCTTGAGCCACGAGCGTGTGTTGTAGATGTCGAGGTCGGTGGGCACCACGTTGTAGTCGCCGGCCAGGACCACCGGATGTTCGCTGACTTGAAGCGCCTGTGCATAACTGATCAACCGTTCGAACCAGGCCAGTTTGTATTCGAACTTCGGGCCCGGTTGCGGGTTGCCGTTGGGCAAGTACAGACACCCCACCAAAACCCCGTGCACCGCGGCTTCAAGGTAGCGGCTCTGGGTGTCGCCATCGTCACCGGGCAAACCGCGACGGCTCTCCAGTGGCTGCGCATCCCGGGCCAGAATCGCTACACCGTTCCAGGAGGGCTGGCCCTGCCAGATCGCGCCGTAGCCGGCAGCTTCCAGTTCGGCGGCCGGGAACGCACTGTCGAGGGACTTGAGTTCCTGCAGGCAAACGATGTCCGGTTGTTCTCGCGCCAGCCAGGCCAGCAGGTTGGGCAGACGGGCCCGCAGGCCATTGACGTTGAACGTCGCGATTCGCAGATTCTTCATCGGCCAAGGCTCCTGGCGGCGAGGTGTCCAGGTTGTGACACCGGCCCGTTCTGGTGGTTGCGCCGACAAAGCAATGTGCGGCGTAATAGGCATTCAACGCCCTGCCCGATTTGCCGAGAATAGCGCCCCATGCAAACCAGCCTCGAAGGCCACAGAATCATCCTGCGCCCCTTGCAATACACCGATGCCGATGCGCTGGTCGCGGCGGCCGGCGACGGTGAACTGTGGAACCTGACCGTCACCGTCGTGCCCTCCTCGACCACCGTCGACAGCTACCTGAAAAGAGCCCTCGATGGCCGCGATGCCGGCACCGTCCTGCCATTCGTTATCGTGCTCAAGGACACCGGCAAGGTCATCGGTTCGACACGCTTCTGGAAAGTCGACCGGCTCAATCGCAAGCTCGAAATCGGTAGCAGTTGGATCGGCGCCAGTTGGCAGAAAACCTTCGTCAACACCGAAGCCAAATACCTGATGCTGCGCCACGCTTTTGAAACGCTCGATTGCGTGCGCGTGCAATTCACCACCGACGAAAATAACCAGAAGTCACGCAACGCGATCCTCAGGCTCGGCGCGCAGCAGGAAGGCATCGTGCGCCACGAACGGATCATGCCGGACGGGCGCAAGCGCAACTCGGTGCGGTTCAGCATCATCGATGATGAGTGGCCGCAGGTTCGGCAGCATCTGGAAAAGAAACTGGCCGATTACAACCCTCACTAACACCACAACTCACTGTGGGAGCGGGCTTGCTCGCGAAAGCGTCGGTACATCCGGCATTGATGAGCCTGATACACCGCTTTCGCGAGCAAGCCCGCTCCCACAGCCATTCGTCATCTTGCCGGCACCAACCGCGCCTCCACGAACACCAATATCAGGTAACGACTCAATTCTGGAGACGTACCATGATCACGACAAAAATCACCTCATTGCTGCTGGCGGGCTTGCTGTGCGCCGCGCCGATGGTCGCCTATTCCGCCGACGATTCACCTGACGCCACGGGCACCAAGTCGGGTGGAGTCAGCGGCTCGACGCTGCCACCCAACAGCACACCCGGCGCGCCGTCCGGCGGTAAAGAAACCAATAACGGCACTAACTCTTCGAGCACAGGCTCGGGCGTGAATGGTAGCAATGGCGGGACCAGCGGTTCCGGCGCGGGCGGTGGCACCGGGGCGCCCGGTGGCGGGACGGGTGGAGCTGGCGGTGGCACGGGCAGCTGAACGCGTAAAGGCAGCTTCTGATGCCGAAGGTCGGGATCAGCGCCTGCCTGTTCACCGACTCAGCGATCCGAACGCAACAATGCCTCGACGCCGCCCTCCATCGACAGCACCGCCGAACGGTTTCGGCCGGAGTGTTTGGCCTGATACAGCGCGGCGTCTGCGCGCTGGATGAAGACTTCGACGCTGTCCCGTCCGGAGGGCACAAATGAATAACAACCCAGGCTGACGGTCACGTACCCGGTGGGCGAGCCGCTGTGGGTGATGTTTTTGTCCATGACGCTACGGCGAATCTGCTCGGCAATCACTAACGCACCATGAATGTCGGTGTCCGGCAGCAGTACCGCGAACTCTTCACCGCCATAGCGCACTGCCAGATCTGCCTTGCGATGACAGCAACTCTTCAGCGCTCGCGCCACTTCCGCCAGGCAATGATCCCCTGCCACATGACCGTAGGTGTCGTTGTAGCGCTTGAAGAAATCGATATCGAGCATCACCAGACTCAGCGGGCTCGCCTGTCGGGAACCGCGACCGAACTCGATGTCCAGCGCCCGCTCGAACAGGCGCCGGTTGGCCAGGCCGGTCAGGCTGTCATGGGTGGCGATCAGCTCCAGCGCTTCCTGGGCCTGGCGCAGATCGGCTTCGATTCGCCCACCGTCGCGCACCTGGTGAATGAACACCCAGCCGAACAGTCCTACGCCCAACACCACCAAGGCCACAATGACGCTGGATTGAAACGCCGTGGCGTACCAGTCCTGGAGAATCGCGTCCTTCGAGGACGCCGCCGACACCACCAAGGGATAGGCTTCCAACTGACGGTAGCCATACAACCGTACCGTGCCATCGACCACCGAGCTGATCATCGCGTTGCCGGAATTGGCGCTGGGCAAGTGCCTCTGGAAAATCGCGCCCTGGGCCAGCGACGTGCCGATCTGCGATTCCACAAACGGTCGCCGCGCCAGCAACGTGCCATCCGTGAGCGCCAAAAACATCGAACCCTGCTCATCGATGCTGAAGCTTTTGAAGAACTGATCGAAGTACGCCATCTTGATGCCGGCCAGCAACACACCCTGGAAGTTGCCGTCCTTGTCGTTGACGCGCTTGGTCACCGGAATGATCCACTCGCCGTTCTCACGACTGCGGATCGCCGGACCGATGTGCGCCAGGGACGAGACGTTTTGCTGGTGGAACTTGAAGTATTCGCGATCCGACACGCCCGAGCCCCGGGGCAAGTCCTGGAATGAAGTCACCACCCACTGGCCCTGCTTGTCGAACAGGAAAATCCCGTGCAATTGATGCAGGGCCTGCACCCGCTGGATGAAAGTTTTATGCAGGCGCGGCTGCTGGGTCGTATCGTAACCGTCGGCCTGAATCCAGTCGGCCAGGCTGGTCAGTACCAGATCGGCTTTCATGAACGTGTCTTCAGCCTGCTGCGCCATGGCCCGGGTGAGGTTCGACGACGCGACTTCTGCCAGTGCAAGGTCATGGCGCCGAGACTGCTCCAATTGCAGGTACAGCAAGCCACACAGGCACAGGCACACCGCCGCGATAAAAAACGCCGAGGCCTTGAGCAGAGGCAAGCGTTTCAGGGCGCCGGGGGCGTGGTGCGAGTCGTGAATGGGGATAGGCAAAGGTGTTTCCTGGAGGGCACGGCATGGGCGAAGGCCCAAAGCCCTTATTTTTTGTGAGCTTAGTCTACGGGGTTGTCTGGAGCCAATGGAAAACCCGATCTGCTAGGATCCAAGGCCTCAGGACCTGCCTCGCAGGTTTACCCATGGAGGAAAACATGAGTGTTCAATCTCACCCCGCCGCCATCAACACCGCCGTTTTCGATCTCGGCAATGTACTTATCCGCTGGAACCCCAGAAACCTTTACAAAAAATTGTTCGGTGACGACGTAGAGGCGATGGAAACCTTCCTGTCGGAGGTCTGCAACACCGCCTGGAACGAACAACAGGACAAAGGCCGGACCTGGCAGGAAGCGACCGAGGAAGCCATCGCCCGGCATCCTGAGCAGGAAGCGCTTATTCGCGCTTACCGCGAACGCTGGGAAGAAACCCTGGACGGTGCCATCGAAGAAACCGTGACCATTCTTGATGAACTGCACGCCAACGGCATCCGGCTGCTGGCGCTGACCAACTGGTCCGCCGAAACCTTCCCGATTGCCCTTGAGCGTTTTGAATTCTTGCAGCGCTTCGAAGGGATTCTGGTGTCGGGCGCCGAAGGCGTGATCAAGCCGTCGCCGGAGATTTTCCAGCTGCTGGCATCACGTTATGACGTTGATTGCCGTCGGGCGGTGTTCATTGATGATCACCGGCCAAACATCGATGGGGCGCAGCGCGAAGGGTTTCATGCGATCCAGTTCTTCGATGCCGCGCAATTGCGTAGGGATTTGGTGGCGCTGGGGTTACCGGTTCGAGCGGGCTGAGATTGGGGATACCGCATTCGCGAGCAAGCCCGCTCCCACATTGGATCTGTGGCGTTCACAAATCCAATGTGGGAGATGGCTTGCTCGCGAAGAGGCCCGCACAGTCACCGCAAAACCTACCGGGCCAACCGCCGCATCGCACTGCGCAAATGCGCCCGCGCACTCTCGGCATCCCCCAATCTCATCTGCTCATACGCCCGCTGTGCAATCTCATGGGGCACAGGCTTGAGCTCGCGCTGGGTCGCCATCGCCAGCAACTGCACCTGGGCGGCACGCTCCAGGTAATACAGATCATCCCAGGCCTCGGCGATGGTCGGCCCGGCAACGATCACACCGTGATTTTTCAAGAACAAGATATCGGCATCACCCATCACACTGGCAATCCGGTCGCCTTCAGATTCATCGAGGGCCAGACCGTTGTAATCCTCGTCCACCGCGGTGCGCCCGTAAAACTTCAATGCAGTCTGCCCCAGCCACAGCAGCGGTGGGCCTTGCAGCAAACACAGCGCCGTGGCATTCGGCATATGGGTGTGAAACGCCACCCGCACTCGCGGCAGTTGTTTATGCAGCCGCGCATGGATGTAGAACGCAGTCGCCTCGGGCTGCCCTTCGCCGGCCACGACATTGCCGTGGAAGTCGCAGACCAATAGATTTTCGGCGCTGACCTCGGCGAACGCGTAGCCATAGGGGTTCACAAAAAACAGGTCATCACGCCCCGGCACCATGGCCGAAAAGTGGTTGCAGATGCCCTCCTCCAAACCGTACAACGCCGCCAGTTGAAAGCACGCCGCCAGTTCCGTGCGGGCGGTGATGGCAGCCTCCGAATCCAGATCCAGATTGGCGTAGCGCGCCGGGCGGGAACTGCCTGCAAGGGTATGGGCCATAGCGTCGACTCCGTGAGTTACCAGCCAAGGGAAGTGAATAACGGCACGACCTGATCCAGCGTGCCCAGGATCGCGTCGGGGCGATAGTCCGGCAGCAATTGCCGACCGGTGCCGCGATCAATCCAGACGCAGCGGAATTGCATGTCCCGGGCGGCGGTGTGGTCCAGGGTCGGACTGGCGCAGATATGCACCACCTGATCACGCCGTACGCCAAGCTGTTCATGAGCGTAGTCAAACAACCGCGGATTCGGCTTGTAGGCGCCGGCCTGTTGCGCGGTGATGACCCGATCGATATGCCCGCCAAGCTGCGCGACGTTGCCGGCGATGATGTCGTCATCGGTGTTGGACACGATGCACAGTTTGAAGCCCATGGCCTTCAACTGCGCCAGCGTCTCGATCACCTCGGGAAACGGCGGCATCCGTGGAATCGCCCCCGCCAGCCGCTGACTGTCTTCGGGAAGACTCGCCAGCCCCAATTCTTCCAGGGCAAGTTGCAAACCCTGGGTGCTCAATTGGCGAAACGAACGGTGCGGCGGAATCTGCTCCAGCCGATGTTCATGGCGGTCGTACACCGCGATCAGGCGATCGACATCGACGGAGTGATCGCCCTTGTCACGCAAAATCTCGGCAACCACGGCTTTCAGGCCTTCGTCCCACTGGATCAACGTGCCGTAGCAATCGAAGGTCAACCACTCGGGGCGCGGGGTGTGCTGGAGCGTCATGGGAAGATCCTCTGAGATGAGAGCTTCAGCTTATGAGCGCTTGGTGATAGTGTGAAATTAAATCTATACCGCAATCTCAGTTGAAAATCGAATATCAGGAGGCCCGCCATGCTCGATCTTGAATTGCTCAAGAGCTTCGTCTGCGTGGTCGACGAAGGCAGCTTCACCCGCGCCGCCGAGCGCGTGCACCGGACCCAGTCCACGGTCAGCCAGCAACTGCGCAAACTGGAAGAGCTGATCGGTCACCCATTGCTGATCCGCGACCGCACCGGGCAGAACGTCAGCGTCACCGAACATGGCGAACGGTTGATTGGTTACGCCCGGCGCTTGCTGGCGCTGTCTTCGGAGGCGGTGCAGGCCCTGGCCAGCGACGTCGATCTGGAGATCCTGCGCCTCGGCGTACCGGAAGACTTCGACGCCCGACGCATGGCAATGCTGCTCGCCGGCTTCAGCCAGGCAAGACCGCAGGCACGACTGGAAACCATCAGCGGCATGAGCCTCGACCTCAAGCAGAAACTCGATGCCGGTGACATCGATATCGCCCTGATCAAACGCGAACCGGACAGCGGACCGTGCTGGGCGTCCTGGCCGGAGGTGTTGGTGTGGGTGAAAGGTGCGGGAGTGGATTCGGCCAACGGGGTGTTGCCGTTGGCGTTGTTTCCCCAAGGGTGTATTTACCGGCAGCGCGCGACTCGCTTACTGGATAAGGCTCAGCGGCCATGGCGCGTAGCTTTTGGCAGCCATAGCTTGACCGGGATTCAGGCGGCGGTGGCTTCGGGATTGGGGGTTTCCGTGTTGCCGGAGTCGGCAGTGCTGCCGGAGCATACGGTGTGTACGGATTTGCCTGAGTTGCCGGCATCGGAGTTGGCGTTGGTGAGTCGTGAGGGCACGTTGACCGGGTTGCAGCGGGGGTTGGTGGCGTTTTTGAAGGAGGCGTTGAGTGGGGAGGCGCGGGGTTGAAATCGCGCCTCCGGGTTTTCAGGGCTTGTTGATTTCACGCAGGAGATCAGCAGTAGGTATGTTCAGCGTGTTTGAGTAGTAGGGTTTGTAGCCGTAGGCGGTAATGACGACTTTGCAGGGGATATTTTTCTTATCTGACAAAAGACTATTTAATTCTTTGATAGACAAATTCCTCGCCAGACTACCGCGATCATTGGTTTCATATAAAAAAACATTGCTTACATAGTTAAACCTGCCGGCAGCCCGGTTAGATTCGTCAAC
Source organism: Pseudomonas sp. NPDC096950 (assembly GCF_044762525.1). Classification (NCBI taxonomy): domain Bacteria; kingdom Pseudomonadati; phylum Pseudomonadota; class Gammaproteobacteria; order Pseudomonadales; family Pseudomonadaceae; genus Pseudomonas; species Pseudomonas sp. NPDC096950. Next base: position 103,140 of record NZ_JBIWEL010000012.1, read on the forward strand.
ATCGATTGCTCCGATCGCCGTAAGCTGAATACTATGACCCTTGGAAAAATCCTGATCCGCACCCAATGCACAATTAAAAATTGTTGAGGATGCACCCTCTCTCATCCCCTGCCCATAAAGGTCTAGGATATTCGTATCCGAACCAAAACTAATGCCATAAGTAATTTTACTCGTGTTCCTTACAACAGACGCATAGCTCAAACTTGCCGAAGGTATATTGTGATCCTTTGCGCAAGCCGAACACATCATCGCAAGCATTAGCAGAATTATAACTTTCACTTTGCGAGCTCTTTCATAATGGATTCATGCACTAGATCGCCAACAGACTGCGTACCTATGACAGGCCGAGTAAACATCGCATTCGCGTTAGCATGATTTGTATCCATATTCACATTAATTGCAGGACCACTGCCAATGATCCATTTTTCGCCAAAATCCGCCACACTGTCTGAATCATTCGGCTTAGAGGGAGTCGCTTTCACATTAAGCCACCGCTCTGCGGTCGGAACTGGAGGGTCCATATAAATATCTGACCCCAGCCAAACTAGAGCCCCCTCTCCCACAGGATCAAGTGTCACCAGCATCTTTATCTTGTAACCCCACCCAGTCATGATCGTCGTCAGGTGGGCACCGTTCCACCCTCCCAGGCTATGCCCGACTATATAAATAGGGCATGACTTATATGGAATTATGTTTAATACATTCTTCTGTATATCTTTCTTACCGCGAACCTCGTTATACCCCAGCCATTCTGACGTGTATTTCCCTTCAGCCATCAGGCATTCAAGTTTATTATCGAATTTCAGCTTAGCTTCTTTGACATTTTCAAAAGGGCCGGAAAAATAATATTTCTCCTTATCCCCCGCCCCGCCAATAAAAAACACTATCGCCTTGGTACTCTCAATCGGCACAGTCTTCTCGCTGACATCCTTCTTGTCCGTCAGCGTATGTTCACTTTGCTGCTTATACGTATTGCCTTTCGCACACGTAACCGTTTCACTCGCCATACCTCACTCCTCCAAAAACAACTTGATGCTTTCAGGAAGGTGCGAGCTGATCGTGTGGGTGAATCCCGACGCGTCAGATACGCCATGCTCTTGCCGCCCATCCGCACGCTGAATCATGTATGGATGATTCGGCATCGGCTCGCCGGTCGTCGCGTTTACCAGTTTCAACTTGTCGGTGAAGTTGACCGGCATCGGCAATAGCCCGGTGAACGGGGCAGAAACAACGGTATCGCCAATAATCACCGTGCCCGAGCCGCCAATGACCACATTGCCGTGGCCACCCACGCTGTCGAGGGTTGCTGCGTTCAAGCCGTTGATAAACACCGTGGCGGAGACGCCGCCAGTGATCGGGCTGCCGCAGGCCGATTTGTCGGTCATGCGCGCAGCGGCCAGGCCATCGAAGTTCACATTGGGCGAACCGCTGGCGATGGGGTTGGTGCCGTGTCCCGGTAGCGGGCAAGCGGTGGGGTCGGTGAGGCGGGCGGCGGGTTTTCCGCTCATGCACAAGCTCCTAGCAGGCTTTTCAGACAATCCATTGAATAAGCGCGCAAGGATGAGGGAAGTGGCGGATTTGTTCAAATGCCGAGTACAGAGATCGTCGCAGGATGTGAACCAGCGCAATCCTGTGGGAGCGGGCTGGCTCGCGAAGAGGCCATATCAATCGACAGCAATGTTGGCTGACATACCGCTTTCGCGAGCAAGCCCGCTCCTACAGGTTTTGCGTTTTAATTAGGCGAGATCAGCGCGACGGCGGAACCCGGATATCTCCCGCCCGGCACTGGGTTTTCACGCCCTTCCCGCACGCACCAAACTCCAGGTCCTTGCCCATGCACACCCGCACTTCCGACAACTCCGGGCCACTGCACAGCACAGCAATACCGTCCGCCGGAATCCCGGGGTTGCTCTCGCGGAACAGGTCACTGATTTTCTGCGCCGTGAAGTAATGCGTGCCGCTGAAAGGTTGAAGTTGCTCGGGGACTTTCACGGCAGCAACGGCTTTGTCCGCCGCATCCAGATAACCCGTCGCACCGAGACCGCTGCAAGTACCGTGTTTCGACCATTCATGCTCAAGCAACTTCGGCGTCGGAAACAGCGTCAGCCCTTGCGTGCGTTCGGCCGGTGACAACGCTACCATCGGCGGGCACGACTCCGGCCAGCCGCCCTTGGCGTATTGCGGCCAGAGGCCGTGGAGCACAAAGCCGTAGCCTTTGCCGGAACATTGCACGTCGTCTTTGTGGGTCAGGCAGAAGGTCGGCGACCAGGACAGCGTCAGCAGGTAGTAATCGAATACTCCTGCCACCGACTCGACTGGCGCTTTGCCTTGGTGTGATTGCCGGGCACTGCTCAGCCCGATGTTGCCGAACGTAATCGCGAGGATCGCGATGGCTGCGTAAAACTTTTTCATATACCCACTCCTTGGGAATGATGATTGGTTGAGTCCTTGGCCGATGATCGGCCAGGGGTTGTTTTGCCATGCGGGTGTTTCAATCGCATGACGCAAGGCAAAACGTGCATTACCTTGATAACGCTATGATCACTCTTACATCACGACAGGGAATCGACATGAGTAAGGCAGACGAGCTCGCCGCAAAACTGAGAGAAACCCGGCATTCCGGCGTCGACGCAACCCTCGGCACCGATCAGGCGATCGACAGTTGGCCGGGCGAAGTGTACGCAATGTATCACCAGATCGAAGCGTGGCTGAAGCCGCTGCTCGAGGCTGGCCTGAGCATCCGGCGCAACCCCACCCATGTTTTCGAGCGCCATCCTGAAGGCGCCACTTACGCCTACTCCATCGACCAATTGGTGATTGAAGGCAATCACCACAGCATCACTTTCGTGCCGATCGTGCGCTTCACGGCTGACGGAGAAGGCCGGGTCGAGATTCACCTCAAGGGCAAAGAGATTCCGTTGCTGCGCACTGTCGGCGAACACGGCGAAACCCAGTGGTGGTTGCAGTCGATCGAACAATCCGGGCAACAACCAGATGCGGTGGCGTTGACTGAGGTGAATCTGCTGTCGGTGATTCAGGAAGGGCTGGATCTCTAGATCACAACACTTCCCCCTTGTGGGAGCGGGCTTGCTCGCGAAGGCAGAGTGTCAGTCGCCCCATGTGTTGACTGATACAGAGCTTTCGCGAGCAAGCCCGCTCCCACAGGAGATCGGTGGTTATTTCACTGGCTCACCACAATCTTCCCGATCATCTGCGGATGCAGCGCGCAGAAATATTCAAACTCCCCCGGCGTGTTGAACACGTAGGAAAAGCTGTCATTGGTATCCAGCGCCCCCGAGCGAAACACTTTGTGGGTTTCCGCCACGGTATGCGGGATCTGGTCATCGTTCACCCACGTCACTTTGGTCCCGACGGCCACGGTCATATCCTTGGGCCCGAACATGAATTCCTTGATATCGATTTTCACGTCCTGAGCCCACACCGGCATCGACAGCATCAGGCACACCATCGTCAGCAATAGCTTTTTCATCTTCGCGCCCTCCCCTTAAACCAGTGTCGAATCGATCAGCGCCAGCGGATGCTCGCCCTGTGTCGCCCGCACATCGGTGACCCCCAGATAATTGCGCAGCTGATCCGCCGCCACTGTCATCGGCCCCGGTGACGGCGCCGTGCCCGGTGCAGGTTGTGGATAAGCCGTGCCACGAGCGGTGTGGAAGGTGATGTTGCCTTCGACCTTCTGGATAACCTGGTGGATATGCCCGTTCAACACCGTCACCGAACCGTACTTGCGCAGCATGGCAATCGCCTGGTCGCCGTCCTCGGTGCCCCAGCCCCACGGCTGATAAATCGTCCACAACGGAATGTGGGTGAACACCACGATCGGCGTGCTGGTGCTCACGGCGCGAAGGTCGTCGGCCAGCCAGGCGAGTTGATCGGCGCCCAGGTTCGCTTCACGGCCGGCCTGGAAGTTGAAGACGTTCACCAGCGCGATGAAATGCACGCCGTGATCATCGAAGCTGTACCAGCCATTGCCTTTGGTGCCCTTGCCGTAACGCTCGAGATAGAGCTTGCCGCCGCCCTCGTCAAGGGTGTCATGCTCGCCCGGCACGTAGTGCACGGTGGACGGCAGGCCCTTGAGCAGTTGCGCGGCGGTGTCGAACTCTTCGGCTTTGGACAGGTGGGTGATGTCGCCGGTGTGCAGGATCAGCGCCGGCCGTTTCGGCAGAGCGATGACCTTGTCGATGGCCACTTGCAAGGTCTTCACAGGCTCCGGATTGGCCTCTTTGTTGAAGCCGATGTGCGAGTCGCTGATCTGCACAAAATGGAAGGTGCTGGCCAATGCCTTGGGGTCGGTGACGTTGCCGGAACTGTCCAGCGCAAAGGCCCGGGGAACGCCGCCGCTCAAGGCCCAGAGCACGCCGGCCCCGGCCCAAGCCGAGCACTTGAGCAGCGTTCGACGGTCGAGACTCAGCGGACCATCGGTACGTCGTTGATGTTTTGATTGAATGTCCATCGGTTTGCCCTCGTTGGCGGACTACAGTGAAGTAGCTGACACGAGGTACAACCGAGTAGGACGAGTCTTTATTCCGCGTCGAAAAATATATTTTTCCCCGGGAATAAAACACCGTGAATCACAGTTACAGGAGTGGGACGGTGCGGGAAACACTATGAAGCGATTTGAGGAACTGTTTGCGCCCCACATGGACGCGGCCTATAACCTCGCGCGCTGGCTCACCGGTAACGACAGCGCCGCGCGCGATGTCGTGCAGGACAGTGCGCTGCGCGCCTTTCGGTTTTTGCACCGCTTCGCCGATGGCAATCCAAAGGCCTGGTTCCTGACCATCGTGCGTAACGAAAGCTACACCTGGCTCAAGGCTGCGGCCGGCCACCGCTGGGTCGCCATCGGCGATGAACTCACCGACGACGAACCGACGCTGAGCCACAGCCAAACCCCGGAACTGCTGGCCATCCACACGGAAAACGCGGTGCTGATCCAGCAAGCCTTGTGTGCCCTGCCGCCGATTTTTCGTGAGGTGATTGTTCTGAAGGAACTTGAAGACTTGCCCTACAGGGACATCGCCCTGGTGGCCGACATCCCCATCGGCACCGTCATGTCGAGACTGGCCCGGGCCCGCGCCATGCTCAAGCTCGAATTACAGAAGATGCACGATCATGAATAAACTCGACTGCACGGCTTGCCAGACGCTGGTTCATGGCTATCTGGACAAGGAACTGGACACGGCAATGGCTGCGAATGTCGCGGATCATCTGGCCGGCTGTGCCGAGTGCGCGCGATTGCTGGAAGAGGCGCGGTTATTGACGGTGAGTGTGAAGCGGCATGCTCCGTATTTCACGGCGCCGGCGTCGTTGACTGCCAGTGTATTTGCCCCTGTCGCCCCCAGGATCAGCAAGGTGGAGCGCTGGCGAAATTGGTTCGCTCCCGCCTTTTCAGCGGCGGCACTGGCCTTGGCGGTGGTGCTATTCGTGGCAACGCCCGGCAGTGAACAACCGCTGATGGATGAGGCGGTGTCGAGCCATGTTCGCTCATTGATGGGCGAGCATTTGAATGATGTGGTGTCGTCCGACCGTCACACGGTGAAGCCTTGGTTCACCGGCAAACTGGACTTCTCGCCACCGGTTTTCGATTACGCGGCGCAAGGGTTTCCGTTGTTGGGTGGGCGGCTGGATTATCTGCAGAATCAGACGACCGCAGCGCTAACTTACGGGCGGGCGAAACATATCATTAACGTCTTTATCCTGCCGACGACCGACGCGGATAAGCCACCGCTGACGCGGTCGATCCGTGGTTTCAACGTGGTGTCGTGGGAAGCGGATCACATGCGGTTCGTAATGGTTTCAGATGTTGAGAAAAGTGAGCTTGAGGCGCTGGGTCAGTTGCTCAGGAATGGCGCCTGAGGCGAATCACTCTCCCCGTAGGAGCTGCCGAAGGCTGCGATCTTTTGATCTTGATCTTTAAAATCAAAAGATCGCAGCCTTCGGCAGCTCCTACGCAAGAGTTACGGCCTTACTTGCCCCGCCGCAGCCTGCAAATCCAGCGCCGGTAACTTCGCCGGCAAATTCAACGCCTTCAACACCGGATTATCATAGCCATACACATCGGGCTTAAACGCCACCCGCCCATTGCTGCCCATATCCACCGTCCAATACGCCAACAACACCGGTACTTTCACCGGCAAGCGAATGTTCTCGGTCTTGCCGTTAGCCAATTGCTTTTGAATCCCGGCGCTGTTCCAGCGCACCGGATCGTTAAACAGCAACTCCACCAATTGCAACGGATTCTCCACCCGGATACAGCCCGAGCTGGTGGCGCGGACGTTCTTCGCAAACAAGTCGCGGTGCGGCGTGTCGTGCAGGTAAATCGCGTAGTCATTCGGGAAGCGGATAACCACTTGGCCCAACGAGTTTTCCGGCCCCGCATCCTGACGCAAAGTGATGCCCTGCGGGTGGCTCCAGTCGATGGTCGCCGGATCGAGCACATTCCCTTCCCGATCCAGCGGACGAATCCGGTTGGCGCTAAGGTAATTCGGGTTACTCAGAATCTTCGGCAATACATCTTCTTTCAAAATCGTTGGCGGCACGGTCCAGGTCGGGTTGAACGTGACGTAAGTAATCTCGGCCTGGAAGATCGGCGTGCTGCGAAACGGTTTACCCACCTGCACCCGGGAACGCCAGACCGGCAGGCCATCGCGATACAGCGCGACCTTGTACCCGGCGATATCGACAATCACGAACGTTCCTTGCAGTTTATAAAGCAGCCAGCGCGCGCGCTCCATGTTGACCCGCACCTGATCGATACGCGCTTGCACCGGCACGTTCAACGCCGCGAGGGTCGTCGCCCCGGCTACGCCGTCCGCGCCCAAATACTGCTCGGTCTGGTACTTTTTCACGGCGGCGATCACTGCATCGTCGTATTCATTATTTTTGCTGTGCTTCGAGTCCAGATAACCAACCGCCGCCAAACGCGCGCGCAACTGCGCCACAGCGGGGCCGTCCATTCCGGGCTTGAGCGATTGCCCTTCGGTAATTTTCGGCCAGCCGCCGCGATCGCGAATCTTGCGCAACTGCGCCAAGGCTTCCCGCAAACCGACGTAAACCGCCTCTTGCGGCGGCGCCTGGGCAAAGGCGCGGGCGACATCATGGGTGTCCAGCGCGATGAAAAAGTTATTCACATCGTCCCGTGGATCGGCACCGGTAATGTCGAAATTCCAGTGCATGTCCAGCCGCGTAGGATCGACCTTACCCCGGCGCAATTGCAGCAATGCCGTGAGGTAAGTGCGGGTGGCCGCGAGGTCGAAGGCCGCTTGTTGTGCGGGGGTTGGCGCCGTGTTCTGCATCGACGCCTGGGCCATGGCCAAATCATCGCCGCGAAAATCTGCGGGCTCCAGACCATCGATTTGCGTGTCGTTGAGGCTTTTCAGCAGTTGCGCGACATCATCAGGGTTGGTCCAGGCCGCCCGGAACTGGCGATGGGTATAGAAATCCAGGACCACGCGGTTAACGTCGATGCGCTGATGGCGTGGACGAGTTTGCAGCGGCGGAAACGCCGAGATCATCGGCTCCAACACCGCGTGAATCTCCTGGGCGACGTTATCGTCGGGTATCGCCTCGATCATGCTGATCGACGGATTTTCCGGCGCGATCGGCGAAGTTTCAGCGAAGGCCGTGCCGCTGATCAGAAAGCCCATAAAAAAGACATGGCTTATGACGAATAACCTTGATAGTTGCCTCATGGATAATCCTTAATCTCGTGCGTTCAGCACTTGTCGTTTGCCCTGCTAAACTCGAAATAACTTAATGAGACATCTCTATGGCGCTAAACCGCTTTGGCTTTCTATGCTCGGCCCTGCTACTGACGGTTGCGTCAATACCGCTAGCCTACGCCGATTCGCTCGCCGCCGCCCTCGCCAAAGCGGCCCCCGGTGCTAACGCCAACGTCATTGGCCTGGCCGTACGCGCCACCCAATGCAGCATCGCCCAGGGCAAAGCCCCCGTGCAAAGACTCGCCGTCATCGATTACTCCCTGCCTTCGACTGAACAACGCCTGTGGGTGTTCGATTTAAAGAAGCGCAAATTGCTGTTTCATGAACTCGTCGCCCATGGCCGCAACAGCGGCGAAAACATGGCCGTCAACTTCTCCAACCAGAACGAAAGCTTCGCCACCAGCCTTGGCTTATACCGCACCCAGTCAAGTTATGTCGGGCAAAACGGCTATTCGTTGAGGATGGAAGGCTTGGAACCCGGATTTAACGACAATGCGTTTGATCGGGCGATCGTGATTCACGGCGCGCCGTATGTCAGCCCGAAACTGGCAAAGATTAATGGGCGAATTGGTCGCAGCCTGGGATGCCCAGCGGTACGGCCGGCGATTGCGCATCGGTTGATTGATTCGATGAAGGATGGGCAGTTGTTGTTTTCTTATTATCCCGATCAACGGTGGTTGAAGACTTCTTCGTTTGTTAATTGTGGGAGTGGGACGATGGCGGGGGTTTCGGGGTTGAAGACTACTCGGTGAGTAGGTGGGTCGAGGGTCTATGGCACATAGTTGAATGCTAAAAAATGGGCGGCCTTGAAGGTCGCCCTTTTTCGTTACAACGTTCACAACCAGCGGCTTCAACATCGATCATTTTCCCAAAAAAAAGAGAAAGTGTTCAAAAGAGCAATGTCCTACACGAGACTCGGAACTGTCCGTACACTTGAGCATTGCAGCGCTTTTGTCACGAGGCCTATAGTCATTCCGACGCCCAAATGGCGTGTCGGGTTTGGCGACTCGATGGCAATTGAACTGAAAACTTTGATCATTTTCGAAGCGCTTCAGAACGCACTTGGCTGCCTGTTTTATGGTGGCTGTGCGCGGGAGACCTCAGGGTCTGCCGGTTTCTCCATTGCCCGGTTCGCCAACCCGCGTACGGCTACCACCCAGTCGTTTGGCGACGATTGAGTAGTAGCTCTTTCAAACTAATGGAGCTTCATATGAACGAATACATGGCTTTAACCAGCAACGCCGACGACCTGCCGAGCCTATTTGTAAACACCACACAACCTTTGCATTCACTGCTCAGCACCGCCAGCTACAGAATTCGAGCCGTGACGCAGCTTCTGGAAAACCTCGCGATGCGCGGGGACCTCACCAGTGACACCGTGATTCTGAGCGACTTCGCGCTGCTGTGTTGTGTGCCGTTGCGCGATGGTTGCGATGTGCTGGATGTGATTGCACGACGGATGGATGCTGAACCGGCTTGACGTTACGTATGGGGGGCACCATTCGTGGACGCCCCTTTCGCCTTAATAAGGCAGCAACAGAAAACAGCCCCGTGTTCCGCCCTGCGGTTTGCCCGGATAACACCAATCACATAAGCTGGTCAGTATGAATACACAACCTTCGGAGGCTCCGATGGCCACCACTAAAAAAACCGACAAGCCCCGCAGAAAAGTCATCCATAAAGAACTGACGTTTCTGGATGTTCGGGAAGCTGCACGTGAGGGGCAGAAAGTGTTCGATGCGTTTGTGATCACTGGCACGCTTCCTATTACAAAGTAGGTCTGGATGCCAGCAGTCAAAATTGCTGCAGTCTTTCAAAAAATAAAACACTGGGAAACAATTGCTGCGCAGTTCTACAACTACAAATTGTTCGGTGATCTGCCTGCGATTTTTGGCAGGGATGAGAGGCTGGACCTGAGCGATATGCATCACATCCACCTTGCCGGCTCAACGGAAATACAAAAGCGTTGGGCAAACATCAGCCGTCAGTATTACCGCACAGCATCGGTGGATGATCCTGATAACGACTTTTGGCTGATTTATGCTTACGACGACTTTAGAGATGAATATCTGTTGCTCACGGTGACAGGGCCCGATGCCCACAATCGAAAGGAATGGGGTTCGTTTTTACGTTCGATGCGTAGTGAGGTCGTAGAGCCCTGGATTATGGGCAGGATCAACTTCCCCGATCTGGATGACCTTTGAAGCGTCCAAAAAACCCGGGATTTTGCCGGGTTTCATTTATGTCTAGGCACTGCGTCCAAAATAAATACCCTCTATCTTTGGAGTCCCATTTTTAACGCCGCGGCAAAGTCCGAGCGCTACATGAGAGCTCCATAAGGCCAAAGAACCGGGCTCATCTAAGCCACACGCGTTGGCGCTCAAGGCTCACCCAAGCCCCACACCCCCAATCCTGATAAACTCCCCACCTCCCAGCCCCGCACTCCAGAACCGCCAATGCCCCCAATCACCGCGACACCAACACCTGCCCCACTCTCTCGCCGCTTCTCCGTCGCGCCGATGATGGATTGGACTGATAGGCACTGCCGCTTTTTCCTACGCCTACTCTCCAAAAACGCCCTCCTCTACACCGAGATGGTCACCACCGGCGCGCTTCTGAACGGCGATCACGACCGTTTCCTCCGTCACAACGAAGCCGAACACCCGCTAGCCCTTCAACTAGGCGGCAGCGTCCCGCTCGACCTGGCCGCTTGCGCCCGCATGGCCCAGGAGCACGGTTACGACGAGGTAAACCTGAACGTCGGCTGCCCAAGCGATCGTGTTCAGAACAATATGATCGGCGCGGTGTTGATGGGGCATCCGCAGTTGGTGGCGGATTGTGTGAAGGCGATGCGGGATGCGGTGTCGATTCCGGTGACGGTGAAACATCGGATCGGGATTAACGGGCGGGACAGTTACGCGCAGTTGTGTGATTTCGTCGGTACGGTTCGGGATGCGGGGTGCACGAGTTTTACGGTGCATGCGCGGATTGCGATTCTGGAGGGGTTGTCGCCGAAGGAGAATCGGGACATTCCGCCGCTGCGCTATGACGTGGCGGCGCAGTTGAAGAAGGATTTTCCGGAGCTGGAGATTATTCTCAACGGCGGGATCAAAACCCTGGAGGCGTGTCACGAGCATCTGCAGACGTTTGACGGTGTGATGCTGGGTCGCGAGGCGTATCACAATCCTTATGTGATGGCTGAGGTGGATCAGCAACTGTTCGGCAGCACGGCGCCGGTGATTACTCGGGCCGAGGCGCTGGCGCAGTTGCGGCCTTATATTGCGGCGCACATCGATGCCGGCGGTTCGATGCACCATATCACCCGACATGTGCTGGGGCTGGGCACCGGGTTTCCGGGGGCGCGCAAGTTTCGGCAGTTGTTGTCGGTGGATATTCACAAGGCGAAAGAGCCTTTGGTGTTGCTGGATCAAGCGGCGGAGTTGCTTGAGGGGCGCTAACCCCTCCCTTCTATTAAGGACGGTCAGGCCGCTGCGGCGGCCATCCAGTTCACCCAGCCAAATAGCCAAGTCGCCAGAATCAATAAGCCGAAGGCAATCCGATACCAGGCGAATACCGCGTAACTGTGGCTGGCAATGAACTTGAGCAAGCCGCGCACGGCGATCATCGCAAAGATGAACGCGGTGACAAAACCCAGGGCGAATACGGGCAGGTCGCTGGCCTGGAACAGTTCGCGGTACTTGTAGCCGGAATACACGGCGGCGCCGACCATCGTGGGCATCGCCAGAAAAAATGAGTATTCGGTCGCGGCCTTGCGCGACAGTCCAAACAGCAATCCGCCGATGATGGTCGAGCCCGAGCGGGAAGTGCCCGGGATCATCGCCAGGCATTGCGCGAAACCTACCTTCAACGCATCTGGCCAGCGCATGTCATCCACATGTTCGACATGCACAACATGCTCCCGCTGCTCTGCCCACAACATGACGATCCCGCCCACTACCAAAGCGACAGCGACGGTAATCGGATTAAACAGGTACTCATGAATCTTATCGGCAAATAACACACCTAATACAACAGCGGGAAGAAAACCAATAAACAAGTTAAACGTGAAACGTTGAGCATTGCGTTGGGTTGGCAAGCCTTTGACGATCTCGAATATTTTAGGCCTAAACTCCCAGACAACGGCCAGAATGGCACCCAGCTGAATAATAATATTAAACGCCATGGCGCGTTCGCCACCGAACTCCAACAAGTCCGCAACAATGATCTGGTGACCCGTACTGGAAATAGGCAAGAACTCTGTCAGCCCTTCTACTGCGCCTAACACCAGCACTTGTATAAACGTCCAAAACTCCATCAATCCTCCGCCAGGCCATCCCTATTGAATGCCCATCAACTGCATCAAGATATTAAACAACTACACAGCAGACACACACTTATTGCCCACTAAACAATGAAAAGCTTCGACGGATAATAAGTCCTATCAAACCACAGCCTCAAGAATTGTTAGTAATCGTCCGTCTAACGAACTAGCGAAAACGCCGCTGTAGAGACGTGAATCCCGCCCCGGGCAAAATGTGACGCGGCACACATATTCATCATATTTGGGGGCCAATCCCCCGTAATCACCACTCAAGAACGTGATGGCCTTTTAGAGGCAAATACGAATCGCCATCCGCTAAAAATAGTGGCACTATTGCATATGGCCATCATGCTGGGACGCCATTTCGTTAGTTCAGCTCACCGCAAGAAGCAATTAAAAGATTGTTTATGTTAGAAAACTCGCTCGCAACGCCTGAAAATGCGTTTTGAATGTTACCAATTGTCAGTCACAGATGAGAACCGGTGCTTTAACATCCTGATGTCAGCACCCATTCGAGTCAAAAAGCATGATGCTTACAGGGAAATTAGCGACTAGAAGCCAGCGCGCGACAAATGAGGAACACGGTGTTCTCACCTTGGGCCGTACCCGCAGCGTGGCCGAAAATTTTAGAGCGTTAGTCGCAAGGCACGTGCAATCAGATATAGCTCTTGATGCTAGCGCTTACACTAATTTACATAAGAAGAATGAGCACCCGGATTTGTATCGGGCTATCTTCATCATTATTGACAGCCCTCATGCACTCGATGAGAGCCTGGCGTTGGTGGAAAACCTTCGCTCTACCAACTTGAATCCAATCATATGCGCTGTTATCACGGGCCGAGGCACCTACAACAAGATGAAGTTTTATCTTGCTGGCGCCGATTGCTGCATCAAGATGAATACATTGTCCGACGAAAGCACTGCGCTTCTGTCCGAGTTCTTCAGCAGTGAAGAGTGGCAACGAGACGTCAACCTGGTGCTGGATCCTACGCGTATATGCCTGATGGGCACTCGCAAGAAGCTGGAGATTTCGTTTGCAGAAATGAAAATTCTGGAGGCATTCGCGCAAACCAGTAACCACATATTAAGCCACGATGAAATCGCCAGAATCATGGGGCTGAACACCAATTTTTATGACCCCAGGGCTTTGGAGAAGTCCATCAGTCGTCTTCGCGGAAAAATCAAAGGCATGTATGGCACCAATGCCATTCAAAGCATTCGCGGGTATGGATACCGTTTGATGAGGGGTCTGATCTCGACCGCCTGATTTACCTATGGAAAGGAGTTGTTGCATGAATGCGACTGGAGGTATTTCCCCCGCAAAGGCCCCGTATCGCTATCTCACCCGACAACTGATCCTGTCACGTGATGATCGCCCGTTTGCCAGTGAAATAAGTACGAGCCCCCCTCCCGCTACGTCGTCGTGGACGACGCAGGCGGGTCAATTGTGTGAGCGCTACAGCGACCCATGGGTGCACATGCACCGGGAGCCCTTCTCCCTGAAGGAGCGCCGCTCGCACAACCCGGAAAAATATCTGAACCGAACGATCCTCAGCCTGTCTGAACTGGGCCTTGCTAGGTTTGCGCTGACCAACGAGCTGATCCAGGCTGGCGACAACCTGCGCGATTTCGGCCACACATTGGTCGTGTCACTCAAGGGTCGACCATTCTGGGAAGTGGATTCCAAATATAAAAAAAACATTATTTATCATATGTATCACTTGAAAGATCATGGTATAGAAATCGCGTTGGATGACTACAACATCCAAAGGGAAGCACTAACACGCTTCAGTACTCTGAATCTGTTCAACTACATCAAGGTATCGATTTCTTCCCTGGACCTGTGTTTGAAACTCAATAGTGATCCTGAGTTTTTCAATCGACTCCATGACCGCATGGTGGCACTGACCCACAACAACAAGATTTCTTTTATTGCCGATCGAGTAGAGCATATCGAGAGCCATTCATTGGCCCGGGCGCTGCCCTTTGATTACTTCCAAGGGAGCTATTACTCCCCTGCCGATCATCTTTAACCAAACTTTGGTGACTACTTTAGGAGAGCGACGTGGAAATAAGTACAACCCTCCCCAGAAAATATTTTGTTGTCGTGACTCACAGCATAACTTCCCAGCGTGAGCTCGAAACCATACTGTCCAGCGAGCGCTTCAACTCGTTTGGTACATCCCAGGCACAAATGTTTATCGAAGGTGTTGCCCCGCCCTCTTCCGCCCCTGTGCTGATGGAGTTCACCTACCCCAGTGGGACAAGGAAAAATGTCGCCCACACGATCGAACATGAAACCCAGAACATACTCGCGACCCTCGAGGCGGAATGGCTGGCGGCGCAAGCCGGGGCGCGTCCCGTCGTCAAATCCAATCAAGCTGAACTCGGTGAATTACCCCGGGAAACCGAAGGCAACGACGCTTACAGCGAGGCCTGGCAACTCGACGATGATCAAAGTGTATTGGTCAAAGAGAACGTCGAGATCAACCTCACTGGACTGGAAGCGGCCCTCGTCAAAAAGATGCTCCATCATGAGGATCGTGTCGTCAGCAGGGATGATCTGATTCTGAGCATCGGCCGGGAACCGGAACAATATCGCGGACTTGAAATGTGCCTGAGTCGATTGCAGGACAAGTTCAAAAGTGCCAGCAAAGGTGAGCGATTATTTCGTGCGGTGAGAAATCGAGGCTATTGCCTGATCCAGGAAGTTGTATCAGAGGCGCATCACGCCTGACCCATTTGGAACAAACATGTGACAGTGCTATTACAATAATAAAAAGTGCACTTTGTTTGTTACCCCTCGCTCCAAACACCTCCCCCCATAAATTTCGACCTTTTCTAACACTACGCACTTTGCGCTCAAAAGTTGGCACTTTGCCATCTTGTTAGAACTCGTCAGACAGCCCTCCCCCTCAATAACTTAGTCTATTGACTGACGACAGTTCGATCTCTCGACGTTGTTAGTCCCAGGGCATTAGTTAAAACAATAACAATCCTGCTTAAACAACTCGCGGTTCGACTGTCGATACCTGAATGGACGTCTTTTGGGGATATCGCATGGATCTTACTCTTCGTATCAATCGAAATACCGGCCTCAAGGGACTGACCTTTTGGGGCCAATGGGCGCTGGCGCAGGGCTTTGTCGTTACATTGCTGTTTGTACTCGCCGAGCAGCATACCGGAGCGGTCGAGTTCTATTACCGAGTGTGCGCGGCATTGACCGTACTGGCCTCGGTGCCGGCCTACACGTTCAGCGGCGTCTACCGCAAAAGAGACAGCTACCTGACGGGGCTGGGTCGCCTGTTCATGGGTTGGTCCATGACCATGGCGGCGCTGGCCTGTGTGGCGTTTATCTGCAAGGCCGACGAACTGTTTTCGCGACAGGTGATTCTCAGCTGGGCGGTGTACGGTTTCCTCGGGCAGGCGTTGCTGTACGCGCCGTTGCACGGGTTCTCCAAGTACTACCAGCGGTCACGAAAGAGCGAGCATCGGACCCTGATCGTCGGGACCGGTGAGCTGGCGCTGGGCCTGGCCAAGAAGTTGAGCAGCGTCGAAAACCTGCCGTTGGTGGGCCTGGTCAGCACGGGCGCCGATGCCCCGCTGGAGCCGGATGCCCCGCTGGAGCCGGATGCCCCGCACATCGTGGGCGTGCAGGAAGATCTGCTGGAGCTGATCAGCTTCCATGACATCCGACGTTTGTACATCACCCTGCCCCTGAGCGAAGCGGCAAAAATCGAAGCCATGTATGTCGATTTGCTGGGTGCCAATGTCGATGTGGTCTGGGTGCCGGACTTGAACAGCCTGACGCTGCTCAATCACTCGGTGCGGGTCGTGGACGGTTTGCCGGCGATCTATCTGAATGAAAGCCCATTGACCAGCCAGCCCACCGCCGCGCTGAGCAAGAGCCTGGTGGAAAAAGCCGTGGCGCTGCTGGCGATCATCCTGCTGAGTCCGGTACTGGCGGTTATTGCCTTGGCCGTGAAGCTCAGTTCGCCGGGACCGGTGTTCTTCAAGCAGGACCGCCATGGCTGGAATGGCAAGGTGATCCAGGTCTGGAAGTTTCGCTCGATGCGGGTCCACGACGATCACGAGGTCAAACAGGCCAGCCGCAACGATTCGCGCATCACCGCCGTCGGCCGCTTTATCCGCCGCACTTCGCTGGATGAGTTGCCGCAATTGTTCAACGTGCTGCAAGGGCATATGGCCCTGGTCGGTCCACGGCCTCACGCAGTCGCCCACAACAACTACTATTCGGGGAAGATCCTGGCCTACATGGCTCGTCATCGAATCAAGCCGGGTATCACCGGGCTCGCACAAATCAACGGTTGCCGTGGCGAGACGGACACCATCGACAAGATGCAGAAACGTGTGGAGATCGACCTCAAGTACATCAATAACTGGTCGCTGTGGCTGGACCTGAAGATCTTGGTGAAGACGCCTTTTACCTTGCTCTCGAAGGACATCTATTGAGGGCGTAACGGTCGAAAACAGCAGCACCACAAGGGGACGAAAGTCCCCTTTTTTGTGGCTGTGATTTACCGGTCGGCGTTGTTCATCATTTTATGCCGAGACACAAATCCCCTGTGGGAGCGGGCTTGCTCGCGAAGAGGCCGTGTCAGTCGACATTTAAGTTGACTGACACACCGCATTCGCGAGCAAGCCCGCTCCCACAGGGTCAGGTATTCGGTGACGATCGTTATTCGGTGATCTTCTCGAAGTTGCGGTAGAACATGTCGTTGTCGCGGCTGTCGGTCATCGAGTGCAACTGGAAGCTGCGATTGAGCCGTGCGCCACCGTCCCGGGTCAGCGGCGACCAGACCAGGTTGGCGCGACGCATGGTGGACATGCTCATCAATTCATCGAACGGAATGGAAAGATACAGGCCTTTGTCGAAGCTACCTTCGCCATATTGAGCCCCAGTCGCGGTGGTGATCGTCGCCCAGGCCCCAAAACGCACGCCGTTGGAAAACTCCCGGGAGAGATCGACCGTGGTGCCCCAATCCCCCGCCAGGTAACGTCCGACACTGACTGCCGCCAATGTGTCGTAGGGCAAATCGGTATAGCCGGTGATATGCCCGGTGACGACCGAGTAGTCCCGCAGGCCGAAGCCCTGGTCGAATTCGCGCTGACGCACGTAGTTCAAATCCGCGCCGACCGACCAGCGCTGGCCCGTCGGGCGGAATAGCACTTCGCCGCCGACACCGGCAAACATCGACTCCAGATAGCCGCCGTAGACCATGCCATACAGGTCCTTGTCCAACTGCTCGGCGTGACTGACCTGGAACAGCGGCATGGTGACTTCAGACGTGGTCAGGTATTGGCGCAAGTCCGTGCGCACCCGCGGCAAGCCACTGGGTGCGTCGTATTTGAAGCCGTCGAAGTTGTTCAGCAGATTGGCGCTGATCAGGCCGCTCCACCAGGTGTTGCGGTTGAAACGATACTCGGCGTCCGCGTCGGCACTGAACTGATAGAAAAAGCCGTCAGGGCCGCCGACGTTCTGTTTGAAACCCAGCCCGGCGCCGTAGCTGAAGGGGTCGCGGGCTTCGGTGTAGAGGGTCTTTTCGTTGTGCGGCATCGCCGGGTTGATCTCGGTGGTGCGGTGCAACGCTTGCAGCGGCTCCTCGTTGTTGAGCACTTCGCGAAAGGTTTGCCGAGGCACGCTGGTTTCTTCCAGTGGCAAGTCGTAGCGCTTGTTGACCAGAGTGAACCAGTCGATATCCGCATTGACGCTGTTGTCCAGAATCCGGCTGGCACGCCCGACCGCTTTGGCCGAATGAAAATACCGGACCTGCTCGCCATAGACGATCAGTTCGGAACCGCGCTGGCTGATGCTCTCGACCTTGTAGCCGGCATTTTGCTGCAGGCGCCGGGAAACTTCAGGCCAGTTGACCTGATCCATCGCAACGGTCGGCGCCTTGGCCGGCAAGGGCTCCGCCGGTGGGTCGAAGCTCTTGGCCGGGGCCTTGCGGCTGACGAAGTTGGTATGAAAAGTCAGGCCGAACATCGCGGTGTTACCCCGCTCCCAAGCCGCACTCACGTCCAGCGAGTCGGTCACCTTGAACACGGCACCGAGGTTGATCGGTGAGTCCTGCTGGATCACGTTGTCCTTCGGCTCGTGTTTATAGTCGTTGCCTTCGTACTCGAGCTTCAGGCTGAGCCGGTCCCAGGGTGTCTGGTAGGTCACGCCGCCAAACAGCGAAGGCTTGCCACGAAAATAGGCGCCTGCGTTGACGTCGCCAGTGCCTTCCATGTTGGGCCGGGTCTTGAAGCGATCATCGAGCCAGCCCGCCGGGTTGTCGAAGTCGCCGCGATTGCCCAGGTAACCCCAGGCAATCCCGGCACTGAAATCAAAATCGTCATAGCGCTTGTTGGCCACCAGGAATTCACTGGAGAACAGGCCCGTACCGCCGATGTCTCGGAAGCCCAGCGCCACGTCAGGTGCCCAGTGGGTTTCCTGCCATAGCCGGACTTTGAGATCGACCGCCTTATCCTTGTAGCTCTGGTTGCCGCTCAACGAGTCGGGGCCGTAAGGACGGTTGGTGATGGCGGTGTAGCGAAACGCGCCTTCCAGCCAATCGAACGGCTGTAGCGCCACGCTGTAGCGGCTATAGGGCTCGGTGCGGTTGGCGTTGACGCTCAACTCGCCGGCCGGGGACATCCGCGCGGTCGGCGTCTGCCACAAGCCGACGCCGCCGAAATCATTCTGGGTCAGGCGCGGCTCGGCATGCACCAGGCCACAGGGTAATAACAACACTGCTGCAAAACGTAAATTCAATGAACCACCTCAGCCAATTGCGTGGCAAGAAATTCGGCCAACTGCTGATTCAGTTCAGGGATAGGCGGATCGAGATCATCATTTTTGACCGGCACCAGGATCTTGCTGCCAGCGGCAGGCACCTGCCCGCTCTCACGATTCCACGGCGCGATGCCGACCTGGCGGGTCAAGCCATTGGGCTGGATCAGCCACAGATAATCGGCCTCGGCATCGTCCAGGGCTGCGCAGCCTTGCAGGTAATCCCGGGCCTCCTGCCCGACAACATGAGGCAAACGGCACGGCTCGACGACAGCGCCGAGCACTTCAACTTCATCGACGCGCAACGGATAGATCAGGCGATCACCATCGCCCAGGCGAACGTTAGGGGCGAACCCGACCTCAATCGCCACCGGGTCCAGCACCGTGACCTGGCGCCCGGTGACCGGCATGGCGCTGACTTGCTCGTACAGACGCGTCGCCAGTTCAGCCCGGCCGGGTCTGTCGAAGATCAAGGCTTCACGCTGCAACACCTGCAAGTCGAACAGCACCCCGGTCTTGAGCCGGCTCTGTTCTTCCTGCAACGACTGACGCAACAACGCAGCGGCCAGCCAATAGCTTTCGGCATTGGGCACGGCGACGCTGATCACGTCCGACAACCGCCCGCCCGGCGGCAGATCCACCGGTCCCGGGATTTGCACATCGCCCGTTACGGTGACCGCCGCCTGGCTGACGCTGGTGATCAACAACAGGCACGCCGACCACAACGATGCCCGCGTCAACGGGCAAACCTGCGTTCTGGGGTCAGTTGCACGATCTTGACCCGCAGGCGCGTGGTCAGTTGTTGCTCACTTTTCAAGATGAAACCGTCAACGGGATCGACCCAATAACGATTGGTCGCACGCAAGCCGATGGCCGGGGCGTCAATCTGCTCATCGACACGTAGCACGGCGTATTCCTTGTTGAGGATGTCGAGGGTTTCCATGGATTTGCGCGAGAAGCGACTGTTCAGGATCACGCCCGATTCGCTGCCGCGATACAGATCAATCCAGCGCTGGCTGGTGTAGCCATCGGGCAGCGTGTGCAAGCCTTGCTTGAACGGCGAAGTCACAGACAGCCGCGTGCCGTCCAGATCGCCTTCGACGCCCAGGCCGATGCTGCGCACCGCGAGTCCGTCGCGCAGCAACAACACCTGTTTGCCGGACGCGACCCAGAACTGCAGGTCGCCCCGCTCACGCACCATCGCCAACACCCCGGAGCCGGACGGCGTGGTCAAGGTGAGCTGGGGAAATTCCACCCGGGCCACTTCGGCAGGCGTGACGTCCAGCTCATCCGGGCCGACCACCGCGGCCTTGAAGTTGCTCAAGGACGCGGTCATCAGCGGGTTACAACCACACAACAACAGGGCCGCTATCACGCAGACGCCAACATTCAACGTTTTCACAGACCTGACCTTATTTGCCGTTGTCCCGGACTTCGCTCAGGTTCTTCGCCGAGGAAGCGCCCACGCCGAGAATGGCGGCCGATGGCACCAATTGGCTGATGAAGCGGTTCCAGCGCGTCACGTTGGCGGGGCCGACGTAAACGATGTCCTGGGGCCGAACATTGAAGTGCGTGGCGAGCGCCATGGCGGTCGGCGACTCGGCTTGCAACTGGTAGATTTTCGCCGGTTCCACATCGAGGTTTTCCACCCCGCGAATCACGTACACGGCGTTGCCGTTGGAAGTGGTCTGGCTCAAGCCGCCGACCGAGCCGAGGACATCGGACAGGTTCATGGTGCCGGTCTTGAAGGTCAGCGCGCGCGGTTGATTAACCTCGCCCATGACGTAGATGCGCTTGTTGTCGTTGTACGGCAGGTACAGCTGATCGCCACCCTTGAGGTAGACGTTCTGCAACTCGGAATCCTGCTGGTTGAGCGCATCAAGATTCAGCGGATAGACCCGCCCGTTACGCGTCAGCAGCAGGCCGGACAAATCCGCATTCTGCGGGTCGATGCCGGCCGTACCGAGGGCTTCCACCACATTCAGTGGATTGGTCGAAATCGACTGTGGACCCGCCTTCGATACCGCTCCCGACACCACCACTTTCTGGCTGGCGAAGCGCAACACCGCGACGTCCACTTGCGGATCGGCAATGAACGCCGACAGCCGTTCAGAGATGTCCGCGCGCAGTTGCTGGATGGTCCGGCCGGCGGCCTGGACTTCCTTGATATAGGGGTAATACAGCGTGCCATCGGAGCGCACCAGGCGACCGTTGGCGTCGATCTGCTGCTGCGCGCCGGAGGGTGCGGTCAGCTCGGGATGGTCCCAGACCGTGATGTACAGGACATCGTTGTTGCCGATGCGGTATTCGCCAGGCGTCGCCAACAATTCCGCCGGCAGCGACGTGTGTTTCTGATTGGCCCGGTCCATCGCAATGAGCTTGGGCGTGATCGGAATCAGCTCCACACGACTGCTTTCACTGGCCCCTTGGCGCGTGATGTCGCTGGTGCTCAGGTATTGCCCCGGAGAAAACATGCAACCTTGCAAAGCGAGACTGGCCAACAGCAAAAAAGGAAAACTACGATTCATAATGGCACTACGCTATTCAAGGGCAAATCCAACAAGGTCACCCGACTTGCATCGGGCGACCTTGTATTACACCTACAGAGAGACTCAGTTACTGGTGCCGGTTGTCCCGGTAGTCCCTGTGGTCCCGGTAGTTCCGCCATTGGCGTTGCCACCACTGTTGGAAGCGGCCACTGCACCCGCAACCATCGCCGTACTGGCCGCAGGCGCTGTAGAAGCGGCTACGTTACCGGCGACATTAGTTGCCTGTGTCAGCGGTGCTTCCGCCGCGGACGCCCAGTTGCCAAACATCGACAACAGGGCAATTGCCATCACTTTCTTCATATCAACTCCTTTCTAACGTTTTGCCATGTTAGAAAACAAAGCATTCAGTTAGAGGTGGAAAGATCAAGCCGCAAAAGTGCGAACAAGATCCGTTGTTCATCCACAATCAAACTTGACTGGTAGATGTCGAACGGCAGGGCTTATATCTACGGATTTGCCGGAAGTAACTCCAGCCTAATTTCCCGACGTTACTTAACATTCCTGTCGGTTTATAACATTCAGCACAATCAATACTTAGCCGAGGTAACCCTTCGGATGATTCGATTGCCAGCGCCAGGTGTCGGTCATCATTTGCTGCAAACTGCGCGTCGCCTTCCAGCCCAGCTCACGGGCAGCCTTGGACGGGTCGGCCAGGCTCTCGGCGACATCACCCGAGCGGCGCGGCAATATCCGATACGGCACTGGCCGTCCGGACGCCTGTTCAAACGCGTGCAGCACCTGCATCACGCTGTAACCGTCACCGGTGCCCAGGTTCCAGATGTGGATGCCGGTGGTTTGGGAAATCGACTGCAAGGCCTTGAGATGCCCGTCCGCCAGGTCCACGACGTGGATGTAGTCGCGCACTCCGGTGCCATCCGCCGTGGGGTAGTCATCGCCAAAAATCGACAACTCTTTCAGGCTGCCCACCGCCACTTGGCTGATGTAGGGCACCAGGTTATTCGGAATGCCATTGGGGTCTTCACCCAAGTGGCCGCTGGCATGGGCGCCGACCGGGTTGAAGTAGCGCAACAGTGCGATGCTCCAGCGCGGCTCGGCCACACACAGGTCGCGCAGCACGTTCTCGACAATCAGCTTGGATTGCCCGTAAGGATTGGTCGGACTGCCCGTAGGAAAGTCCTCGCGGATCGGCATCTGCTCCGGCGCGCCGTACACCGTGGCCGATGAACTGAACACCAAGCGAAACACCCCGGCAGCGGCCATCGCCTGGCACAGCGTGATGCTGCCGCCGACATTGGCTTCGTAATACTCCAGCGGCTTGCGCACGCTTTCGCCGACCGCCTTCAGCCCGGCGAAATGCAGGACGGCATCAATCGTGTGTTGCTGGAAAATCCGGTCGAGCAAGGCTCGGTCGCAGACATCCCCGTGAATCATCAACGCACTTTTGCCGCAGATGGCCTCCACGGCATGTAGCGCAGCGTCGGAACTGTTGGAAAGATTGTCCAGCACCACCACCTCAAAACCCGCTTCAAGCAGCGCAAGTGTGGTGTGCGAACCGATATACCCGGTGCCACCCGTTACCAGAATCTTCATAGAGCGGTCCATAGTGGGGTCTTAAGTGCGCAATAACTCAGGTCGATCAAAAGTTACTTCGACCAGACAGTCATACCGGGTACTTATTTAGCACTCTGAAACGCTCACCACTATCAACAGATACCGACGAAAAATAACTAACAAGCCGTCGACCGACAACTCATAACATTCCGTTGTTATACACCTGACAATAATTGCCATTAACGGCCTATCTCGGGTATTAAAGTAGTCGCTTAATTTAAAAACTTACAGCCACTAGTTATTTCATCCGCAGTGGGTTGTGATCCATGACTTCCAGGATATTTTTATGATTCGTAAATGTTTGTTCCCCGCCGCAGGCTATGGCACGCGTTTCTTGCCGGCCACTAAAGCCATGCCCAAGGAAATGCTGCCGATCGTCAACAAGCCGCTGATCCAGTACGCGGTAGAAGAAGCACGGGACGCCGGCCTGCAACACATGGCCCTCGTCACCGGTCGAGGCAAGCGCGCATTGGAAGATCATTTCGATATCAGCTATGAGCTGGAGCATCAGATTCGCGGCACCGATAAAGAGAAATTCCTCGCCGGCACCCGCGAACTGATCGAAACCTGCACCTTCTCCTACACCCGGCAGGTCGAAATGAAGGGCCTGGGCCATGCGATTCTCAGCGGTCGTCCATTGATCGGTGATGAACCCTTCGCCGTATCGCTGGCGGATGACCTGTGCCTGAACCTGCACGGTGATAGCGTGCTGGCCCAGATGATCCAGCTCTACAAGAAATACCGCTGCTCGATCGTGGCCATTCAGGAAGTGCCTCGGGACCAGACCCACAAATACGGGATTATTGCCGGCGAGCTGATCGCCGATGGCGTCTACCGCGTCAGCAGCATGGTGGAAAAACCCAACCCGGAAGACGCCCCGTCCAATCTGGCAATCATCGGCCGTTACATCCTGACGCCCGACATCTTTGATCTGCTCGCCGATACCCAGCCGGGCAAGGGTGGGGAGATCCAGATCACCGACGCCCTGATGAAACAGGCGCAAAACGGTTGTGTGCTGGCCTACAAGTTTGACGGCCTGCGCTTCGATTGCGGCGGCGCGGAAGGTTATCTCGACGCGACCAATTTCTGTTACGAGCACCTGTACCTCAAGGGTCTCTGATCAGGCCCCAACCGTCGCCCATTTTTCATTCAGGCAGGCCACTATGAACATTGCAAAAAACTCGGCAGACATTGAACAGGGCAACGTCGGGGTGATGGCCTGGTTGTCACTGAATCCGTCGTTGTCCTCCCCGGCCGACACCTGGCTGGGCTCCCTGCTGATGGTGGAACGCATCGGCGTGTTTCCATCGTCCGGGGAAATCCGCCGGCCGATTCGCGAGCCTGAGGCCTTCCTCGCCCACCTGAAAAACCTCTACGGCGAGCAGGCGCTGGATATCGACGAACGCACCGGGCTGAAAGTGATTTTCAGCGATTGGCGATTCCGGGCGCGCGTTGCCGGCAGCGACCCGGCCATCGTCATCACCGTGGAAACCCGGTGTGATCCGCAACTGATGCCACTCAAGACCACCGAGTTGATGAATCAGCTCGAGCGCTTTGAGAAAGGGCTGCGTTGAAGGTTGATGCCTGACATCGAACCTGTGGGAGCGGGCTTGCTCGCGAAGAGGGTGTGTCAGTCAACATCAAGGTCGCCTGACACGCCGCTTTCGCGAGCAAGCCCGCTCCCACAGGATCTACGCTTGGCTCACCGGCAGGTATTCTGCGGTGCGACGATCAGGCTATAGAGATAATCCGCAATCACCCGCCCTCCCGCACCCGGGATCGGGTGAATCCTGTCCGGGCCGATCATCGGCGCGGGTCCGCCCAGGGCATAGCGTTTGACGTCAGCACCGAATGCGCACTGCATATTCGCGTACCCCAAGTACTCCTTGCGCGCCCAAGGCTCCAGCACCTGTGCATACGCCGACATCGGATAAGCACTCGAACGGGTGGTGTCCTGGCGCAGGATCAGGTTGATGCTCGCCGCCGGGTGAATCTCGCGCACCATCCGCACCAGGCCTTGAATATTCGCCAGATACTGTTCGGGTTTTACGCCAAACCCCTGGTCGTTGCCGCCCAACATGATCAGGTAAATGTCCGCCGGAATCTTCGACACCACCGCTTTCCACTGCGCCTGCCACGGGGCATCGCTGTGATAGAAATCCGCCGAGGCTGCGCCGGAAGCTGCGAGTTTGGACACCCTGACGCCACCCTCGCGATTGCTCAGCCACAAGCCGAACAGGGTGGGCGCGCCTTTGACCACTTCCAGCCGAAACGCCCACCCAGCCGTGTCAGATGCGCCAGGCAAAAGCACCTCCCGCACACCCGAGCCACCCAACGTCAATGAATGCCAAGGGTCTGACTCCCCCCAGCGGTAACGCACCTCACCGGCTTTCCCGTCACCGAGATAAAGCAATTTCGCCTGGGCGATGGACGTATCAACGCTGGCCGTCGGGTGCGCATCGATCTCCAGATAAGCGCCGGGCCGACCCGTAACCGTGCGGCTGTCAGGACTGGCCTGGCCAAGACCGGACACGTCCCACCCACCGCCAAAATACTTTTCGCTGCCACGGGTGTATTTGTAGTGCGTCCCGCCAAGCGCTGCGCCGTGGTTGAAACCGACATAGCCCGGCCCGGCGAAACCCGCCTCGTGGGTGAGCCGCTGGACAAGTTTGTTCAGGTAAAAATCCTGCCCGGCGCTGTAGCTGTCGCCGATCACCGAGATGGCCAACACCTTGCCCGCCCTTCCTTCGCGCCATTGCGCAAACCGCTCTCGAGCGTCACCCACTTCGATCACCGAAGCCGGTGCAACAGGCACATCATCGACTGCGAACATCAGGCACTTCCTTGTTCAGAACGATCATCAGGATTGCGCCACAGGCACCACGGCTGCCGGCGGTTTTTTACGGGCGGCGCGCTCACCCAGGAAAAGCACCGAGGTGAAGTTGAACCGACTGAAAATATTCGATAACAGCACCGGCCCCAGCAAGCCACAGGTCACTCCGCTGAGCACCAGAACGCTGTCATCACTAACTCCCAGGCGCCCCAGGACGAATCGGGAAGCGGCAGCAAACAACACATGAAACAGGAAAATCCCGTAGGAATAGCCGCCGAGCCAGATCAGCCACCGCACCTGCAGGTTAGTCGACAGCAACGCCACGCAAGACACACACCCTACCAGCAAACCCACCAGGCTACGGCGATCGACGATCAACCCGCGATCCACCGTCGCCACATACAGCAGCACCGCCGAGATCAACACGAACACCAACGGCCCGATCAGCCTGAACGTTTGCCTGATCTCGCTGACCTTTTCATGGCCAATCATTCCCAGCACAAAAAACGGCAACAAATAGACCGCCCCATTGATGCCGAACGCGTCCACCGCAAACGGCGGCAGCAGAAACACCACCGCCGCAAACGCCAGCAACAGGTACTGACGCGTCTCCGTCTGCAGCAGGCCACGCCACTCCAGCAGCCCGACAAACATGAAAATGATGAACACCGCCTGCAGAAACCAGAAGTGGTTGACCGGCACATAGAACGACAACAGCGCATCGATCACGCCCACATCCTTGTTCACCCCGGGCCCAATCGCTTGCAGCACCGAGAACGGCACACCCACACAAAACAACGGCACGATCAGCCGCCGGACCTTGCCGACAAAGTAGGCGGAAAAGTCATTGCCTCGGATTTTGTAGAGGGAATAGATGTAGCCCGAGATGAAGGTGAACAGCGGCATGCGCACGTACACCATGGAATCGGCGATCACCCGAAATGGCGAACCCACGTCGATTTTCAAACCGCCACCCAGCGGCCCGATCACGTGATACAGCACCAGCAACAGGCAGGCCAGACCGCGCAGGGTTTCAATCTCCAGCGACTTTTTCTTGCTCGACATAACGCACAACCTCAGCTCAGGATTCTTGATTCAACCGGCACAGTTTTCTTCGCGCGCAGCTGCAAACCCAGGCCCATGAACAGCACCGGCACCACCATGGAAAAATGCCGGGCGAAGGAACCGAAGTCCGGTTCGAACAAGCCTTGCACCAACAAAAAAGACAGGGGAATGGCGATCAACTCTTTGACTTTCGTATCGATGCGCACGCCCTTGTAGTCGCTGGAGGTGATCATTTTGAACATCAGCAAAGACGTCATCATCATCAACACCACGAAGATGATCTGGCCCAGGCCGGAGAGCAGAATCAGCTCCACGGGAAACGACAGGCGAAAGAAAATGATCATCGAGTCCAGCGCTTGCGACACGAAATCCCCGCCACTGAGCCAGGACACGATCAACGACTTCGAGCCCTCCTCCCCCGCTGTTCGCAGCTCATTGTTGCTGGCGCGAATCGACGACACCGAATAGCCGACCACCAGTTGAATCGCCGTGGCGATGGCCAGGTAGAACAGGAACAGCATCAGAAAAAAGGTCAGTCGCGACACGTACTTCTTCATCACGCACACGCCGAACCAGGCCAGGGAAAACAGGATCCAGTAGGGTCGGATCAATACGCCGTAAATCACCGCCGAGCAGAAAAATCCGCCGCGATACCGCCGGGAAAACGAAAACAGCAGAATCGAAATCATCGCCACCGAAACAATGATTTCCTTGGTCAGGTTTTCGAGAAAAAACGAACGGACCACACCCCACAGACACAGGGTAAAAAAGATCGTCAGCGGCATGCGCCGGAACATCAACACCGGTACTGCCGTCAGGAACAGGTTGCACGCCATCCCGTAAGCCCAGGCGTTGGTCAGGTTGATGCCGGTGGGTCGCAGCAGGTACGCCGAGCATTCATAGGAAGAGCGATCCGGCGAGAACGGATTCCAGAAGTTGCAGTTGTCGGCGCGGGCATAGGACGACCACAACGTCATGGCATCCGGGCCGGGATCGCGGTGCATCAGCAGCGGCATGGCCACCGACAAAAACAACCCGCTGAACAGAATCAGGAACGAAATGGACGAGTCGAGTTTTCTGCCGCGAAACTCGATGGAGGGCAATTTCAGCGCCATTACGCGGTCACCTTCACGGGGGCAAACCGGGTCAGCAACGCGATGGTGCCAAGCTGTACGGTGATCGAAAAAACATTCCCCCAGGCCGCGCCATAAATCGAGTAGTGCTTGATCAGTAGATAACTGACCGGCAGAGAAACCAGCAGGCAAATCGCCGCGCTGGCGAGTGATACCCGGCTGTTTTTCGACGCGATCAAACCACCCCAGACGATGTCGCCAACGGCGCGCAGGGCGAAGGAAAAAATCAGCACGGCGAGCAGGTCGTTATCCGGACGCGGCACCGTCGTCGCGACGTAATCCAGCACGACGTTGAAGAACAGCACAATCATCAGCGCCACGGCACCGGACAGCAGCAGCGCGCGCACTACCCACTGATTGGCGAACAACTGGCGGACGGTCAGCGCCTCCTGGTCATTCTGATAGCGCTTGGCGAGCACCGGGATCCCCACCACCGCTACTACGGCGTAGGACAGCGCTTGCAAGGTGTTGGCCGCCGACCACGCGTAAACGTACTTGCCCAGGCTGGCGTAGGGCTCGAGGTCGATAATCAGAAAGCGCTCGGCGTACTGACTCAACGCAATCAGGCCCGTGCCCAGGTAAAACGGCAATCCGGCCTTCCACACCGAAGCCGTGGTCAGCGCAGCGGTCACTCGCCCACGGTGAACGTTCACCACAATCAGGTAACCGGCCACGATCACCGACACATTGGCCGCCACCCATAACCACAGCACACTGGCGATGTCAGTCACCCAGCCGAGCATCATCCCGCCCAGAGCCAACAGCGCCCAGAGGCCGGTTTTGATGAAGAACAACAGCGCGCCCAAGGTGGCTTTCTGCGCAGAAAACACGAAGGAATTGATCTCGAACGACAGGTGCTCGGTGAGCAGCAACAGCGCCACACAAACGATCAGCGCGGCGCTCGCTTCGATCCCCTGGAACAGCGAATACACCGTGACCGTCGCCAGCGACAACACGATGCCCACGGCCAGGTACAACAGCAGGACCTTATCCACCACCCAGCGCGAACTGCGACCGACGCTTATCAGCCGATTGATTTCGGAACTGAAACCGACGCTGTAGAACTTCGACGCAATCAACGACGCGGCCACCACCACGCCGTAAAAGCCCAGCGCGTCATAGCCCAGGTAATGGGTGATGGCCAACACCAGCAGAAACTTCGCGCCTAACGCTCCGCCCCGGAGCAGTAGCCGAAATATCATCGAACAATGCCCTTGATAATCCCGTCCATGACCAGGGTCTTGGCTTCGATTTCCCGGCAGGTGTCGGTCAGCTTCTGGCCAAACCGCGACAAGGCATTCGGCGCGTAGACCGTGTCGATAATGGTGTCGACATTGATGTCGCCGCCATTGATCACCCAGTCTTCCACGCCCATGTCCTGATAGGCGCCAAAGCCCTTGCGCTCATAGCTGATATGGAACGCCGGGACGCCCGCCAGCAGCGATTCGATGGCGCCATGCAAGCGCACGGAAATCACCAGGTCCGGCTGATATTTGGCCAGGGTCGCTTTCAACGGCAGCAAGTCTTCGGTAACGCCCAACTCGCGATAAAACGCACCGTCATCGTTGCCACGTACCGCGCTTTGCACGGCACACACCACTTTGCTTTTGTTCTTCAACCGCTGCAGCAGCGACTTCAGGTTGGCCACGTAGCCGGCCTTCTTTTCCTTGCTCCATGCCGGCGGTTTGCGCAGCACCACGCAGACCACCGCCGGGGTTGCCGCGCAGCGGGTGAACTTGGGTTGCTGGAGAATCTTGCTGGCCAACGCCTGCACCGCCAGATCGGGTGCGCGGTAGACATTTTCATAGGTGCCGAACAGCTCCGACGACCGGTTGTCCCGCACAAACACCGCGTCGGCCTTGGCGTAATGCTCGACGATCTTGCCGCCGTCACCGTGGAACGGACCGATGCTTTGCGGCAGGTACACCGACGGCACTTTGCTCAGGATCGCCGTTTCCAGTTGCTTGGCGTGCCCGAGTTTCAGCTTGATATGTTCGAAGGCACTTTTGGAGCGCATATAGCCGCCGCCCACGCCGACGATCAGGTCGCTTGCTTTCAATACATCCGCAAGGCCCGCGTAGGACTGATCCAGGAACAGCGCCTGCTTGACCCGCCCCAAACCCTTGGCCGCCATGACCGGCGCGTCATGCCGCTTGTACGGCAAATAGCTGAAGGATTTCGGGTCCGAGGCCACGACGCTGATCGAAGTGTCGGCGCCAAAGTTTCGCAGCACCAGGGCGATGGCCAGGTCCACGAGCAGGCCATCACCGGAGTTGGAGGCGCTGTAGCCATGCAAAATCGTTACGTTCATAAGCTGATATCTACTTAATAAGAGGAAGCGGAATACACGTCGTAGGTTCGCTTGATCATCAACGTGGCACTGAACCGTTCGCGGACCTTTTCGCGCCCCTGGGCGCCGAGCAGCAGCAACCGAGGCTTCTCGATGTTCACCAATACGTCGGTCAGTGCCTGGTGATCGCCGGTGGGAAACACGTAGCCCGTCACGCCGTGGGTGACCAGTTCGGGCAACGATGTGCAGTCGCTGGCAATCACCGGCAGCCCCATGGCCATGCCTTCCAGCGGCACCATGGCAAAGCCTTCCCAGCGGCTGGGCACGATCAGCGCGTCCGCTGCCTGATACAGCGCATTCACTTCGGCCGGCGTCACCCACGGCACGTACTCGACCCCGTCCATCACCGGGCAATCGACGCTGTCCTCGTTGACCGCGCTGCCGACCACCGTCAGTTTCAGATCGGTGCGCTTTACCCCGGCGAAGGCCTTGAGCAACACATCGAAACCCTTCTGATAGTCGAGCCGCCCCACGAACAGCAGATGGATCGGCGCTTGACCCGTGGTTTTCGGCTCATCGTCCTTGTAGGGAATGCCGTTGTAGATCAACTTCATCCGCCGACGCTCGATGCCAAACCGCGCGGCTTTGTCGAGCTCGTATTGGCTGACGCAAATGATCACGTCCGTGACCTTCTGCAGCATCCGCTCGATCAGCGAATAGACTTTCTGCTTGGCCGGCGAACTCTCCATCAAGAATGAAAAGGCATGCGGGCAGTAGACAATTTTCGGTGAGCGCCACGGCCGCAGCAGCACGCACACGCAACGGCCAATCACCCCGGAAAACGTGCTGTGCAAATGCACCACATCGGGTTTTTCCTTGAAGATCAAACGGGTCAGTTGCCAGGCAAATCGCAGCAGCGAGCGCACATCGCGTTTGCTCCGGTCAAAGGTCCGGATCTGCTTTTCATCAATGCCGTGCAGCTCTTTTTTCTGATCGAACGGGATCAAATACACCAGCTCATAGTTCTCAGCCTGGCCCTCGGGCGGCGCCGATATCGTGCGAATAACGGTCGCTACGCCACCTTTAATCGTTTCGGCCACATGCAGTATTTTTTTCACAATCCACCCATTTCCATTCAGGTAACGCCAATGCCGAATCAAGCCTTGTCGGACGCATACTCGTAGTTGTAATTGCCGTAACCGCCGTTGCCGTAATAGCTCGACGCACGCTTCTCCACGCCGTTGAACACGGCGCCTTTCAACTGGATGCCGTTCTGGGCAAAGCGACGGATCGTCAGTTCGATCTCTTTGGCGGGGTTCACGCCGAAGCGGGTGACGATCAGGCTGATCGCGGTTTCACGCCCGACGATCGCGGCGTCAGTCACCGCCAGTAGCGGCGGCGTATCGATGATCACCACGTCATACAGTTCGCTGAGTTGGGCCAGCAGCTCGCGGAAGTTCGCGTGCATCAATAGTTCTGACGGGTTGGGCGGGACCTGTCCACGGCTGATGAAGTGCAGGTTCTCGACCTCGGTTTCATGGATGCCCTGCTCCAGGCTGCAACGCTTGACCAACAGGTCCGACAAACCATTGGTGATCGGCGTATTGAGCGTTTTGTGCAGATGCCCTTTGCGCATGTCGGCATCGATCAGCACAACTTTTTGACCGCTTTGCGCCATGACGGCGGCGAGGTTGGACGAGACGAAAGTCTTGCCGACCTGCGGGCTCGGACCGGAAATCATAATGCGGTTGTTGGTCGAGTCCAGCCCGGCGAAGTGCAGGCAGGTGCGCAAACTGCGGATCGACTCGATCGACAGGTCGGTGGGATTGCGCAGGGCCAACAGGAACGCTTGCCGACGCGACTCGTCACTCAGGCGCAGCTTTTTGCTGTCCTCTTCCTGCTGCAACACGCTGTAGGGAATCGACGCATACACCGGCAATCCGAGTTGCTCGATGGCCTCCGGCCCTTCCAGGCCGCGACTCAGGGATTTGCGCACCAGCACCAGGGCCACGCCGACAAATGCGCCAAGGAACGTCGCGATCAGCACGATCAACGCCTTGCGCGGTTTCACCGGGGTGGTCTTGTCGACGTCCGCCGCGTCGATCAGCCGGGCATTACCCACCGCCCCGGCCCGGACGATGTCCAGCTCCTGGGATTTGTTCAGCAGTTGCGTGTAGATCTGCGAGGCGACTTCCACGTCGCGGGTCAGGTTGAGCAATTCCTGTTGCGTAGCGGGCAGGTCCTGGACCTTGCTCTCCAGACTCTTCTGTTGACGGGTCAATTCGCCAATCTGCGCCATCAACGCGCGATAGACCGGATGCTGTTTGGTGAACTTGCGATCCAGCTCCGCCTGTTGCAGTTTCAACTCGGAAATACGCGTGTCGAGGGTGACGATCTGTTCCAGCACCGATTGGGTTTCGAGGGAAATATTGACCGTCTTGCCACGGGTTTGATAACCGTTGAGGGCATCGCTGGCCTTGATCAGGTCGTTCTTGACCTGCGGCAACTGGGCTTGCAGGAAGTCCAGGCTCTGCGCCGCTTCCGCCGAGGTACGCTCGACGTTTTGCTGCACGTACAAAGAAGCGACTTTATTAAGAATTTTCACCGCTTGGGCGTAGTCAGGGCTGGCCAGGGCCAGGCGGATGATCCCGGATTCCTTGCCTTGTTCGGACACGTCCAGGTCATCCTGATAATCCAGGATGGTGACGATTCTTGGGCTGCGCACCACCTGGAAACGGGTGCCGGGATTGGCCGCCAGATCGGCGATCCGCCCATCGACGCCGTTTTGCGCAAAAGCTTCACCGACGACACCGTCCACCAGCAGATTGTCGTTGTCATCGAACAGCTGGAAGCGCTGCGGCTCGACGGCCACCAGCGTCAGCTTCTTGCCCAACAACTCGTCCGGCAGATTGAGCCGGGCGATGTCCAGGCGTTCACCGCCCCAGGCGTAGCTGTTCAGGCCGAAACGCGGGGGCGCTACAGCGTCGCCCTTGTAGCGCCGGGCCAGAAAACCGCCGATGACCGGAAAGGTGTTGGGCGTAACGTCGATATCCAGGTGCAGGTCGTCGACGGTTTTGCCGATCACTGCGCGGGACTTGATGATGCCGATCTCGGTCACCGACGGCGATTGCCCATTGAGCATGCTGTTGAGGTCGGAGAAACCGAGCATGTCGTTCTTCTTCGGTTCGACCTGGACCACGGCGTTCGCCAGGTACACCGGTGTCGCCAAAATCGCATAGGCCACGCCGGTCAGCATAAATGCACCGGTGAGTGCGCCGATCAACCATTTCTGATCAATTAAACTGCCGAATATACCGAGAAGATCAATATCATCTCGCTCGTTGTCCCGGGTGCCGACTACTGACGGTAACTGCATAAGTGGGTTCTTACCCTTTACTGATCTGAAAATTAATCATCAATGCCCAAGGCGCTGCGCCCATGAGCAAACAGCATCTTCAATCAATGCATGGGCATGAATAAAAGCGGCTTTTCCTTGACGATACGGGTCCTGTATTTCTCGCTCCCCCTGCCACTTGCCGAGAAGAAACACTTTGCCCCTGGCGTGCGATGCAATCTTCAGCACTTGGCTTACATGCTGTTTTTCCATGACCAGAATCAGGTCCGAGTCATTCACGATGTCCGGGGTGATTTGCCGCGCTTTAAACGCTTGGGCGCAATGCCCACGCTCTTCCAGTACTTGGCGTGCCGCAGGCTCCATGGCTTCGCCAACGCGCGCACCAAGGCCCGCGGAGGTCACGGTGATGGCGGAAGAAGCCAGCGCATTACGCAGCAGCAGTTCTGCGGTGGGGCTTCGGCAAATATTGCCCACGCAAACGACAAGGATCTTTTTGAACAAGGCAATGCTTCCCGTGTAATGTCGAATCAACCAATGCGTAGTGGGGATTCAAGTGAACCCACGGGTTCATCCCGCACTCAGAAACGGATCAGCCTTGTAAATACAAGCGTATTAAGTACCACGACAGCTAAAAGTCACCCAACCAGAATAGCCGGACCAAAAATAACGAAGATTTTTTAACAATGGTTATCCGACAAAACATAACAGTCGTGCACTTAGCAGCTTTATCGCCATCGAACTAATAGCGTCGAAAAACCAATAAACAATGTTATTTCCAGCTCGACGCGAGGACATCCGCTATGCACTCAGCACCTTTCAAATGCCTTGCCGCTTCGACGCTGCTGATACTGAGTAGTCAGGTTCACGCCAGCGCCCTGTTCCCCGCCCTGGCCGCCAACAAGACCTTCGGCGTCCAGGTGAAGATCCAGACATTCACCCCCGCCGACGCCGGACAGATCAAAGCGGCGGGCTTCGGCTTCGTGCGTTTTGGCGTTTGGACGGACAGCCTGGGTGGCGCGGCGTATCAAAAGCAGATCAGCGATGCGTTCGCCGTGGCCAAAGCCGCCGGACTGCCGGTGCTGTTGACCATTCGCGCAACCGAGGCACTGACGACCGCGCCCGGCAATGCCAGCGAACTGGTGACGGCGGGAGCGCAATTCGCCAAGTCGCTGGTTGCCCTGGAACAGTCCTATCGCACGCAGTTGGTGGCGATTGAAATCTGGAATGAGCCGGACCTGGAAAAGTATTGGCCCACCGGCAACTTCGAAACGACCTTTGTGCCGTTCATGAGCGCAGTGTGCCAATCCCTGGGACCGAAAGCGCCAGCCACGCCGCTGATCGGCTTCGGCTTCTCGAAAGCGCCGAGCGCGGGCTCCGCCTCGACGGTGGCGCTGAACCGGATTGTCAGTGAATACCCCAAATGCCTGAGCGCGATTTCCTATCATCCCTACGGTCAGACCGGCGCCCAGATCAGCAATGCCCAGGCGTTCATTCAGCAGAACTTCCATTTACCGGGGGTTATCAGCGAGTGGGGGGTGTCGGCGCTCAGTTCCAACGGCGGGGTCGACGGGCAAGCGAGCAAAGTCGGCACGTTTATCTCTGATGTCGAAAAACTCAATATCCCGCTGACGTCCGTTTATGAATGGAAGAACAGCGAGTCAGGCGGGAATGATCGGGAGAAGAATTTCGGCCTGCAAACATCAGATGGTCAGCCGAAGCCGGCACAGCTGGCGGTCGAGACACTGCTCAATGCGCAGTAGCGAGCGTTAACGGTCAGTTGCTTTGAACCTGTGCCCCGATTTGGCATCGTATTTACCGATACCACGCCCCGCCATTCAAACATCTGTTTTCAGGATGTTGCCATTGGGGCCATCGATACGCACACCCGCCCTTGAGTGGCTGTCAGCGCTCGGGTAATGTCATCAGACCCATAGGACAGAGCACGCCCATGACTTCCAAGCTGGAACAACTCAAACAAATCACCACCGTCGTTGCCGATACCGGCGACTTCGAAGCAATCGCTCGCGTTAAACCCGTGGACGCTACCACCAACCCTTCCCTGCTGCTCAAAGCGGCGGCCATTCCCGGTTACGCCGAGCTGCTGAACGCTTGCGTTCACGACTGCAAGGGCGATATTGGCCTGGCCAGCGACCGTTTCGGTGTCGCGGTAGGGCAAGAAATCCTGAAAGTGGTCCCTGGCCGCATTTCCACCGAAGTGGATGCACGTCTTTCGTTCGACACTGACGCCGTATTGAAGCGCGCGCACCGTCTGATCGAGCTCTACGACAAGGCCGGCATCGGCCGTGACCGCGTACTGATCAAGATCGCTTCCACCTGGGAAGGCATCCGTGCCGCCGAGATCCTGGAAAAGGAAGGCATCCAGACCAACCTGACCCTGCTGTTCTCCTTCGCCCAGGCCGCAGCCTGTGCTGACGCGGGTGTGTTCCTGATTTCGCCATTCGTGGGCCGCATCTACGACTGGTACAAGAAGGCCAACGGCAACGACTACACCGGCGCGGATGATCCGGGCGTGCAGTCGGTAACCCGCATCTACAACTACTACAAGGCCAATGACTACAAAACCGTGGTCATGGGCGCGAGCTTCCGCAATCTGAATCAGATCGAGCAACTGGCCGGCTGTGATCGCCTGACCATCAGCCCGGACCTGCTGGAGAAACTGGCGGCGGACAACGGCAAGCTGGAACGCAAACTGGCGCCAGGCCACGCCGGTGAAGCGCGTTTGAGCCTGAATGAAGCGCAATTCCGTTGGTTGTCCAACGAAGATGCGATGGCCACCGAAAAACTGGCCGAAGGTATTCGTCAGTTTGCCCGGGACCAGGAAAAGCTCGAGGCGTTGCTGCAAGCCAAGCTGTGATCTAGTTTCAAGGCGCAATGCAAAAAGGGCGAACCCTCACGGGTTCGCCCTTTTTTGTATGTTGAATTCGCCGCTTAACTAATGTGGGAGCGGGCTTGCTCGCGAAAGCGGTGGGTCAGTCGGCATTGATGCTGGCTGATACACCGCTTTCGCGAGCAAGCCCGCTCCCACAAGGGAATGGCTGGGAATCAATGCCGCTCGAGAGCATTCACCAGATCATGGAACGCTTCACGATTGGAGTCGTTCAGGCCCATGAGGATCTTGTGTGCTTCGAGCACTTTGATCCGCACCACCTCTTCGGACTGATCCTGGTCTGGCAGGTCGGTCAGGCATTCAGGGCATGGGATCGGGCGGTCAACAATGTTGAACACCTGCTCGAAGCCCATGGACTGCAGCAGACGGGTGATGTCTTCGTGGGTGGTGACGACGGTCGGCAGCAAGCCGACCTTCTGCCGCGACAGGATCGACAGTTTGGCCAGCAGGCCCAACGTGGTGCTGTCGATGCTGCGGGTTTCGGTCAGGTCGATCACGATCGCGTTGAAGTTCAACGCCGTGAAGATCCGCTCAATAGTCGCATCCAACGCCGAACACAGGGTCAGGCGAACTTCACCGACGAACTTCAGGACGAAGGTGCCATCCTGCTCGGCGAACTGGATTCTACCGGTACTCATTAAAGATTCCTGCTCAACACCAACAGGGCGATATCATCCGGCATCTCCCCTAGCGTGGCCAATCCAAAAACCTGCCGCAGCCCATCCAGGGTGCCGCCCGCAGCCTTGACCCGTTGGGGCAATGCCGCTTCTTTCTCTTTGAGTGTGGGTTCTGGCAAAAGGTCCAGAATGCCATCAGACATCAGCGTCAGGCTGAACGTCGGTGGCAATTCCATCACGTGGTCTTCGTAGGTGGCTTCATTGAAGAGGCCCACCGGCAGACCACGCCCTTCCAGATAACGAACACTGTCTGGCGTGTACAACACAGGCAACGGCAGATGACCGCCGATGCTATAGGTCAACAAACCTGTCTCCTCGTCGATGACACCACCGACCATTGTGACGTGTTTACCCAGCTTACAACTGATCAGGCCTCGGTTGATATGACCAAGTACCTCTGAAGGCTTGAATTCTGGCAAGGTGCCATTGCGCTTGGATTCGAACAGCAGGCGCGTGGTCATGAATTTCAGCAGCACGGTAACGAAGGCTGAAGAGGCGCCATGACCGGAAACGTCCGCCAGGTAGAAGGCTACCCGACGCTCGTCGACCCGAAAGTAGTCAACGAAATCACCCGACAGATACAGCGACGGGATGATCTGGTGGGCAAACTGGAACTCGTCGATGGTCCAGGGACTGACCGGCAGCATGTTCATCTGCACCTGGCGACCGGCGTTCTGGTCTTCCTGGAGCAGGTTCAGGCTGGCTTCGAGTTCGCGGTTGGCCTTTTCGAGCTTGTCGCGGTAGCGCTGGTTTTCCAGCAGCAGGCGCGCCCGATCCAGGGCCCGGCGCACGGAGTGCTCGAGCACAGCCAGATCTTCGAGAGGCTTGATCAGGTAGTCCGCCGCGCCCAGGCGCAGGGCCTCGACCGCATCGTTCATCACGCCGGCACCCGACACCACGATGACCGGGGTTTGCGGC
The DNA here is from genome assembly GCF_044762525.1 of Pseudomonas sp. NPDC096950. Taxonomy (NCBI): domain Bacteria; kingdom Pseudomonadati; phylum Pseudomonadota; class Gammaproteobacteria; order Pseudomonadales; family Pseudomonadaceae; genus Pseudomonas; species Pseudomonas sp. NPDC096950. Next base: position 141,299 of record NZ_JBIWEL010000012.1, read on the forward strand.
GACAGCTCGGTGACCTGGCGAATGAGTTCGAGCCCGCCCATCTGCGGCATGCGCAGATCGCAGATGACCAAGTCGGGCTTGTCTTGCTCGAATACCTGAAGACCCTGCTGGCCATTGCTGGCTTGCAGGACACTGAAACCACTGTCTTCCAAATAGGCGGCGAGGCTCGCGCGCACTACTTCGTCATCATCGATTATCAGCAGCGTGGCACTGGTTTTTGGCATGTGGGCAAACGGCGCCAGAATTAGGTTGGCGTAGCAGGCAGGGGTTTTATCCCGGCTCACACTACTGGATTCGCTTTCTAGCCTCTCTGTTGCACCGTTTTCGAGCGTTTGCCCTACACACAGGTCCACCAGAGGTGCCCTTCTAAGGCGCAGACGGTACTCCCATCCGCGGGGCGTTTCAAGCTCACGCCGATGGTCGCTTGACGTCTTTACTTCTCAAATCACCGGGAGTTATAAGAACAGCTAAAACCGGAACCTAATGGAAGGATCGAGCCCATGAGTCAAACCGATCGGGACTACAGCGAAAAGCGCGATTTCATCCGCATGCGGGTCGATGCCGATGTCTCGTTGATTCACGAGGGCGATGAGGTGCCAGCCGTCTGCATCGACCTTTCCAGCAGTGGCATGCAGGTGGAGGCGCCGCGCTTGTTCAAGGTCGGGGACCGACTGAGCGTGCGGATCGATTCCGATCACGCGGCCCTCAAGGGGCTTGAGGCCGACACCGAAGTGGTGTGGGTGAAGGAACAGGACGGTAGCAGCCAGAAACTCGGGCTTACAATCTTGAAGATGAAATAACCGGGATCCATAACCGAAGAAGGCGGCCAAATGGCCGCCTTCTTCGTTTTACCGCCCGGAAATCAGAAATCGTCTTCGACGTGGCCGTCTTTGACTTTGAATTCGCGGTTCTGCAGGTAGGCATTGCGGATGAAGATGTACTTGTCGCCGTTGATCAGCTTCTCGGCCGACAACAGGCTGGCGCGGGTGTCAACGATGTTCAGGCCGAATACCGAGTTACGCACAGGCACGTCGTTGATGTAACGGTACGGGCCGGTGTAGCTGTCGACGAGCTTGGACGGCGCATCACGCAAGGTGCTTGGGCCGAGCAGTGGCAGCATCACGTACGGGCCACTGCCGACGCCCCAGTAGCCGAGGGTCTGGCCGAAATCTTCATCGCTGCGTTGCAGGCCCATCTTGGTGCCCACATCGAAGAAGCCCAGCACGCCGAAGGTGGTGTTGAAAATCAGTCGCGCGGTATCGACGCCTGCGGCGGCCGGTTTGGCCTGCAGGATGTTGTTGGCAAGGTTGGTGACATCACCGACGTTGCGGAACATGTTGTGGATACCGTCTTCCACGAACTGCGGCGTCACGAACTCATAGCCCTGGGCAATGGGCTTCAGTGCGTAGGTATCGACGAAGTCGTTGAACTGGTAAATCGGGCGGTTGACGCTTTCCCAAGGATCATCTTCCGAAGCCGCCTGGGCGGCAAACGGAACCAGCAACACGCTGGCACACACACATAGCTGAGCGAGTTGATTGCTCCAGCGCATAGAAAACTCCTTGGATTGTACAGGCGCGGGCGCGCGGCCCAAGCGTAAAGGCGGCTAGTATAAGACGGAAACTCAGGTTTAGGCAGCACCGTACGAGTCGGCCTTCGGAAGTTGCAGAAAGACTGGGAGCGATTCACATCAATGTCACTCAACTGTCACCGTCCTCCCATAGCCTTGTCGCTATTTCAGGGACGTTGATATGCCGCATGCCGAAGCTTTGCCCGACGCCGCACCCAGCCTGACCGCCGTGCTGTTCGGCCTCAGTGGTTGCCTGGTGGATTTCGGTGCCCGCACGCGCCAGCCCGGCGAGCCCACTGCCGAACATGCCCAAGTCACCCCCGGCGCCCTGGACAGCCTGCGCAGTTTGCAGCGGTTACAGATTCCTTGCGCATGGCTCGATGAACTCCCCCCTGCCCTCAGTCACACCCTGGCCGCAGGCCTGCCGGCGTGGATCAAACCTTCGCAACATCCAGCAACAAACAATCCATGGCCGGCCCCGAACGCCTGCTGGCAAGCCTTGATGGCGTTGAACGTCGAGCGTCTGGACGGTTGCGTGCTGGTCAGCGGCGAGCCGCGATTGCTGCAAGCCGGGCTCAATGCCGGGTTGTGGACCATCGGCCTGGCGTCCTGCGGTTCACTGTGTGGGCTGGCGCCGAATGAATGGCAAGCCTTGAGTCAAAAGGACCGTGAACAGCTGCGCGGCAAGGCAACGGTGCAGCTGTTTGGCCTGGGCGTGCATTCGGTGATCGATCACCTAGGAGAGCTCGACACCTGCCTGGCGGACATCAGTCTGCGCCGACTCAAGGGCGAAAAGCCCTGACAGAGATCATGCAGGCTGCCCGTGAGTGGATTAATCTAAAGGTCAGCCATAGACCTTTGGCGCGCTGCTGCGGTCTATGCCAGTGCCTATCGATAAAAGGAAGAACGCCATGCCTGCCCGCGAACTGCAAGAACAGCTCAATACCCTGCGCGAGCAATTGGAACAGAATCCGCCGCTCAATGAAGACGAGCGCCAAAATCTGCACGACCTGATGCAACAGATCGAACTCGAGCTTGAGCTGGAAACCAAAACCAAGGACTCCAACCTCGCCGACGGCGTAAACCTGGCCGTCGAACGCTTTGAACTCGAACACCCCGCCATTGCCGGCACCTTGCGCAACATTGTGCAAACGTTGGGCAATATCGGGATCTGAGCCTGCCAGATGCAAAAAAGCCCTGCTAGTGATAGCGGGGCTTTTTCATATCCGGAATTTGCAATGCCATCCCTGTGGGAGCGAGCCTGCTCGCGAAAGCGGAGTGTCATTCACCATTAGTATTGAATGTGACGCCCTCTTCGCGAGCAGGCTCGCTCCCACAGGGGGTTCTTTATTGGCGGGCCAAACGATGGTTCGGCAGTTGCACCGCTTCAGTGCTGCGATACGGGTTGATATCCAGCCCACCCCGCCGCACATACCGCGCATACACCGTCAACTTCTCCGGTTTCAGCAAGCGTTGCAGGTCGAGAAAGATCCGCTCCACACATTGTTCATGGAAGTCCGAGTGCTGGCGGAAGCTGACGATGTATTCCAGCAAACTCGCGTGATCCAGCGCTGCGCCACGGTATTCCACCGCCACGCTGCCCCAGTCCGGCTGGCTGGTGACCGGGCAATTGGATTTGAGCAAATGGCTGTGCACGCTCTCTTCAACAATCCGCGAATCGTCGCAACGCAGCAGTTCCGGACGCGGGTGCTCGTAGTTGCTGACGCTGATGTCCAGCTCATCGATGCACACGCCGGGCAAGGCCACGACACCTTCCGCTTCGACATCCTTCAGGCTGCGAATCCGCACGCCGACCGGTTTGCCGGCGGCCGCCGACAGGTCTTTCACCAGCGTGGCTTCAAGGCTCGCGGTGTCGGCGAACGGTGTCTGGTTCAGGGAATTGAGGTACAGCTTGAACGACTTGGATTCGATGATGTTCGGCGAATCCGCCGGGATGCTGAATTCACCGATCGCCACCACGGGCTTGCCCGACGGCAGCAGCCACGACAGCTCGAAGCAGTTCCAGAAGTCCACGCCTTTATACGGCAGGGTGTCCGCCGTAAGGCCCAGCTCGGCCCATTTCGCGGTGCGCGGGATCGGGAACAGCAAGGACGGCGTGTAAGTGGCGATGTATTCGCTGGATTTGCCCAGCGGCGAATGTTCGGCTGCGGGATGCATGGCGGAAACCTGACTGAAGAATCAGCGGATTCTATCAGCCTTTGCGCCCGCCTTTGAGTGCTTACTGACTGACAGTCAGTTTGCCGACCATCCCCGCCTGGTAGTGACCGGGAATGTTGCAGGCGAATTCCAACTGCGTGGCCTTGGAGAACGTCCAGGTCAGCTCGGCGGTCTGGCCCGGTGGCACCAGCACGCTATTAGGATCGTCATGCTTCATTCCATGATCCATCCCGGCCATCGAACCGTGGTCCATTTCCTTCATTGCTGTAGGCGTCAGCATGCCGCTTTGCTGCATCTTCAACATTTCCTGCTGGTGCGCGGCATGCATCGCCGCGTCGCCGAGGTTGAATTCGTGCAGCAACTGGCCTTTATTCACCAGCACAAAACGAATCGTCTCACCGGCCTTGATATCGATGGTCTGCGGATCGAAGGACATATCGCCCATCACCACTTCCACGCTGCGACCGGCCTTGGCCGCCGGGGCCGGTTGACCGAACTCGTAGGTCTGCGCGGGGGACGCCTCCAGCCCAAAACTCAGCGCCAGCAAACACGCGCCCAGCACCAGACGATTGCGCAAAAACATAGTCGTACTCCAACAAGATAAGGTTCAGCCTGTGGAAAACTCTAAACTGACACGCCTGCCCACAACCTGACAGGCAGATTACAACTTTGTCAGGTTGGCCTGCACCGGTGGGCTCCACGGTATAAAGCGTCCGTTCCATTTGCCCAGAGCTATTTTTTAAACAGAGTTACCCATGAAACTGCTGATCGTCGAAGACCAAGCGAAAACCGGCCATTACCTGCGCCAGGGCCTGACCGAGGCCGGGTTCAATACCGAACTGGTGGCTGACGGCAGCATCGGCCAACAACTGGCGCTGACCGGCGATTACGCCTTGTTGATCCTCGACGTGATGCTGCCCGGCCGCGATGGCTGGCAGATTCTGCAAGCGGTGCGCGGTGCTGGCCTCGACACGCTGGTCCTGTTCCTGACCGCCCGTGACGCGGTGGAGGACCGGGTTCACGGCCTCGAACTGGGCGCCGACGATTATTTGGTCAAACCTTTCGCGTTCTCTGAATTGCTGGCTCGGGTCCGCAGCCTGTTGCGCCGTGGCAGCGCCACGCCTCAGGAGACCACCCTGCAACTGGCCGATTTGCGCCTGGACCTGATCCGCCGCCGGGTCGAGCGCAACGGTCAACGGATCGATCTGACTGCCAAGGAATTCGCCCTGCTGGAAATGCTCCTGCGTCGGCAAGGTGAAGTCCTGCCCAAATCGCTGATCGCCTCCGAGGTGTGGGACATGAATTTCGACAGCGACACCAATGTCATCGAAGTGGCGATCCGGCGGCTGCGGCTGAAGATCGACGATGACTTCCCGAACAAACTGATCCACACCGTACGCGGCATGGGCTACGTGCTCGAAGAGCGTGACGCTTGATGCGCCGACTGTCCTTGAGCAATCGCCTGGCCCTGCTGTTTGCCGCCTGCACCGCGGTAGTGTCGTTGTTTGCCGGGGTGCTGTTCAGTCGCGCCAGCGAAGCGCATTTCGTTGAACTCGATCAGCAGTTGCTGGATGGCAAGCTGATCGGCTTGCGCCGGGCGCTGCACGACCTTCAATCCAGTGAAAGCGAAGTCAAACTGCAAGACGAGTTGAGCCGACAGGCCGATTTGTCGCTGCGCATTACCGACAGCGATGGCCAGCGCTGGTATGACAGTTCCATTCGATTGCCCAAGCAGCTCCCGCAGAAACTCGGCTTGTCGACCGTAAACGAAAATGGCACCGACTATCGCGTCCTCAACGCCCCGCTGTTCCTCGACAAACCCGACTCGCCGCAACTCACGCTGTTGCTGGACATCACACATCACCAACACTTCCTGCAACGCATGCAGCACTTGATCTGGCTGACCGTCGGCCTCTCGGCCCTGGCCACCGCCCTGCTCGGCGCCTGGGCGGCGCGTAGCGGTCTGCGCCCGTTGCGACGCATGAGCGCGGTGGCCAGTGGCGTATCGGCACAATCCCTCAACGCACGGTTGCCGGTGGAGAACATGCCGCCAGAACTTGCGGAAATGGCCCACAACTTCAACGCCATGCTCGGGCGGCTCGACGACTCTTTTCAGCGGCTCTCGGCGTTCTCCGCCGACATCGCCCATGAACTGCGCACGCCGCTGTCGAACCTGCTGACCCACACCCAGGTCACCCTCACCCGCCCCCGCCCGATCGAGGATTATCGCGAGGCGTTGCACAGCAACCTCGAAGAACTGCAATGGATGGCGCAACTGGTCAACGACATGTTGTACCTGGCCAAGGCTGATCACGGCTTGCTGATGCCCAAGCGTGAACCGCTGGAACTGGCGGAGGAAGTGGATGTGTTGCTGGAGTTCTTCGCGCCGCTGGCCGAGGACGCTCAGGTGAAGCTGAGCTGCGATGGCAGCGCGCAGATGGAGGGCGATCGCAGCATGCTGCGCCGGGCGCTGTCCAATCTGCTGGATAACGCGTTGCGGTTTACGCCGGCCAACGGGGAGGTTCGGGTGCGGATTGGCGATCAGCCCAAAGGTTTGAGCCTGGTGGTTGAGAACAGTGGGGACGGGATTGCTGAGGCGCTGCTACCGCGTTTGTTCGACCGATTCTATCGGGCTGATCCGGCGCGTCAGGAAGGCAGTAGCGAGCATGCGGGGCTGGGGTTGGCGATTACGCAGTCGATCATTCGTGCCCATGGGGGGCAGATTCGTTGCGAATCGGCGAATGGGTGGACGCGGTTTGTGATTGAGTTGCCCAAGAAGGATTGAGGCCAGCAGGGCCGGCCCCTTCGCGAGCAAGCCCGCTCCCACAAGGGGTTTGAGTTCACAAATCTGTGGCTCAACTCGGTCCAATGTGGGAGCGGGCTCGCTCGCGAAAGCGGTGTAACGGCTTACGAATACCGCAACGCATGCGCCGGCTCGATCTTCGCCGCCCGCCACGCCGGGTAAACCGTCGCCAGGAAGCTCAAGATGAACCCGGCGGAGCAGATCAACAACACATCCCCGCCCTGCAATTCCGACGGCAAGTTGCTGACGAAGTACACGTCCGAACTGAAGATGTGCTGCCCGGTCACCCGCTCCAGCCAACCCACCAGCTCACTGACGTTCAACGCCGCGATCACGCCCAATACGCCGCCGATCAAGGTGCCGACAATCCCGATCACCGTGCCCTGCACCATGAAGATCGTCATGATCTGGCGCGGTGTCGCGCCGATGGTGCGCAGGATCGCGATGTCCGCGCCCTTGTCATTCACGACCATGATCAGGGTGGCGATGATGTTGAACGCCGCCACCGCGACGATCATCAGCAACAGCAGGCCGATCATGGTTTTTTCCATTTTCATCGCGCTGAACAGGCTGCCTTGGGTGTGGGTCCAGTCATCAGCCTTGTAAGCCGTGCCGAGGCCGTTGGCAATGTCGTTCGACACCTTCGGCGCCGCGTACAGATCCTTCACCGCCAGGCGCACGCTCTGCACCTGGTTCGGCTGCCAATGCTGCATTTGCGCGGCGTCGGCCATGTGGATCAACGCCATCGAACCGTCCAGTTCGGCGCCGACCTTGAACACGCCGACCACATTCAGTCGCTGCATGCGCGGGGTAATGCCACCCGGCGCGCTGCTGACTTCCGGCACGATCAGGGTGATTTTGTCGCCGACGTTCAAGCGGAAGCGCCGCGCGGTGATCTCGCCGACCACCACACCAAACTCGCCAGGCTTCAAGTCATCCAGACGACCTTGCACGATGTGCTGGGCGACGATGGAGACTTTGCCTTCTTGCGCCGGGTCGATACCGCTGACCTGGATCGGCTGCATCGAGCCTTTATAAGAAAGCATGCCTTCCATTTCGGTGAACGGCACGGCGGCGGTCACTTCAGGATTTTTCATCGCGGCGGCGGCCACGGGCTGCCAATCGTCGATCGGGTTCACGCCGACGATGGTCGCGTGGGGCACCATGCCGAGGATGCGCGAGCTCATTTCGCGCTGGAAACCGTTCATCACCGAGAGCACCACGATCATCGCCAATACGCCCAGGGCGAGGCCGATCATCGAGGTCATCGAGATGAAGGATACAAAGCGATTGCGGCGCTTGGCGCGGGTATAGCGCGCGCCGATAAAGATCGATAACGGTCTGAACATTCGCTGGGGCACCGTATAAAAATAAAAGACCCGACGGACTTTTCAGTCACGCCGGGTTTGGGCCGATCAGATGGGCGTCAGGCGACCTTCCTGCAAATGCAGGACGCGGTCCATCTGGCGGGCCAGGTTCATGTCGTGGGTCACCACCAGGAACGCGGTGCGCATCGAGGTGCTGAGTTCCAGCATCAAATCCTGAATGCCTTGAGCGGTATGGGAGTCGAGGTTGCCGGTCGGCTCGTCGAGCATCACCAGGCCCGGGTTGTTCACCAGGGCACGGGCGATGGCCACACGCTGGCGTTCGCCACCGGACAGCTCCGACGGTTTGTGCTGCAGGCGATGCCCCAACCCTACCCGCTCCAGCAACGCGGTGGCACGCTGGCGCGCTTCCGGGATCGCGGTCTTGCCGATCAGCAGCGGCATGCAGACGTTTTCCAGTGCGGTGAATTCCGGCAGCAAGTGGTGGAACTGGTACACGAACCCGAGGGAACGGTTACGCAGCAAGCCACGATTCTTCTCGCTCAAGGCCGAAAGTTCTTCGCCGTCGAGCCAGACGCTGCCCTTGGTTGGCGTATCGAGGCCACCCAGCAGGTTGAGCAAGGTACTTTTGCCCGAACCCGAAGTGCCGACAATCGCCACACGCTCACCCGGATGCAGCTCCAGTTGCAGACTGGCCAACACTTCTACCGACTCCGGGCCTTCCTCGTAGGATTTGCCCAGATTGCGGCAGCTCAAGATTGCTTTTTCACTCATGCCCGACTCACTCATAACGTAGCGCCTCCGCAGGCTGGGTGCGCGCGGCACGCCAGGCTGGATACAGGGTGGCGAGGAAACTCAGTACCAACGCGGCGGCGCAGACCATCAACACGTCCTGGCTCTGCACTTGCGACGGCAGGTAATCAATGAAGTACACGTCGGCGTTCAGGAATTTATGCCCGATCAGCCCTTCGAGGGCCGAGATCGCGGCGCTGACGTTCAGCGCGGCGAAGATCCCGACCACGGCGCCGATCAGCGTACCGACCACACCAATGACCGTGCCCTGGACCATGAAGATCGCCATGATCGAACCCGGCGTGGCGCCAAGGGTGCGCAGAATCGCGATGTCGCCCTTCTTGTCGTTCACCACCATCACCAGCGTGGAGATGATGTTGAAGGCCGCCACGGCAACAATCAGCAACAGCAGCAGACCGATCATGGCTTTTTCCATACGGATCGCCTGATACAGGTTGCCGTGGGTGCGGGTCCAGTCGCGGGCGTAGTAATGGTCTTCGCCGAGTTGCTGGGCGAGGGTCCATGCCACGCGCGGCGCCTGGAACAGGTCGTCGAACTTCAGGCGGATGCCCTGGACCTGATCCGGTTTCCAGCGATGCAGCCGGGCCAGATCCTGCAGATTGGTCACGCCCAGGTAGCCGTCCAGTTCACCGGCGCCGACATGGAAGATGCCGACCACGGTAAAGCGTTTCATGCGCGGGAACATCCCGGCCGGGGTCACAGTGACTTCCGGCGCAACGAACGTCAGCTTGTCGCCAATTGACGCGCCGAGCTTGGCCGCGGCCTTATCGCCGATGACGATGCCGAAGCTGCCGGGGGTCAGGTCGTCGAGTTTACCCTGCTGCATGAAGTTATCAATGATCGAGACCTGGCGCTCCAGCGCCGGGTCGATGGCATTGAGCAACACCTTGGACACCTTGCCGTTGTTGGTCAGCAGCCCCTGCATCTGGGTGAACGGCGCAACGGCCGTCACCTGCGGGTTCTGCTTGACCTTGGCGGCCAGGCTTTGCCAGTCGCTGATCGGTTCACCGGACTCGATGGTCGCGTGGGGCACCATGCCCAGCACGCGGGTGCGCATCTCATGATCGAAGCCGTTCATGACCGACAGCACGACGATCATCACGACCACGCCAAGGGCGAGCCCGATCATCGAAGTCAGGGAAATGAACGACACAAAATGATTGCGACGCTTTGCACGGGTATAACGCGTGCCAATAAATACGAAGAGAGGTCTGAACATGTCGGGGCTTGTTCGGAGGGAAAAGGAACGTCCTTGTGGCGGGGGTCGGTAACCAGCTTTACACTCAGACCACCGCAGCTACCATGTGTGCGCCTGGTCGACATTAGATGAAGAAGATCGCCGCGAATACCACCGTATCGAGGACACGATCGCACTGGAAATTCGGACCCTGTCTGCTCCCGAAGCCGCAGGTCAGGAAGTGTTGCAGGATGCTTCCCCGCTATTCAACCTGCTCAGCGAACTGCACCTGAGCGAATTCGAGTCGCAGCACCTGTTGCGCCAGATCAGTGAGCGCGACCGGGCGATTGCGGCATTCTTGAAATCCCAGAACAAACGCATCGACCTGCTCAGCCAGGTGGTCGCCCTGACCGTGCTCGGGCAGATCGGTGAACCGCAACCGGTGATCATTTCCGAGGGCGGCATCGACTTTCAGCACCCGACACCGATTGCGGTCGGCGCACACCTGTCGGTCAAACTGGTGCTGATGCCGCAAGCGCTGGGTCTGTTGCTGCGCGCCAGGGTCACCCACTGCGATCGCAAGGGCGACGGCTACGACGTCGGCACCGAGTTCGAATACCCGACTGATGCCCAGCGCCAGTTGCTTGCCCGCTACATCTTGCAAAAGCAGGCCCAGGAACGACGCCTGGCCCGCGAACAAAACGAATCAGGCATTTAATTAAGGAAGAACCGTGACCCTCATCTACGGCCATCGCGGCGCCAAAGGCGAAGCACCGGAAAATACCCTGACCAGTTTTCAGGAATGTCTCAAGCACGGCGTGCGCCGTTGCGAACTGGACCTGCACCTGTCCATGGACGGTGAGCTGATGGTCATCCATGACCCGACGCTCAAGCGCACCACCGACCGGCGTGGCAAAGTGGTCGAGCACACCGCAAAGGATCTCGTGACCTACGACGCCCGCAAGGGCGGCCCGGGCTGGATCAAACCGTGCCCGATTCCGACGCTGGAAGAACTGTTCGAGAAATGCGATTTCGAGCACTGGCAACTGGAAGTCAAAAGCGCTTCACGCACCCGCGCGGCAACCACCGTGCTGGCGATTCGTGAAATGGCGGTGCGTCATGGCCTGCTGGACAAGGTGACCATCACCTCAAGTTCTCGCGAAGTGTTGAAAGCCGCGCTGGACCTGGTGCCGGACGTGTCCCGCGGATTGGTGGCCGAGTACGCCTGGCTCGACCCGTTGAAGGTCGCGCAAAGCTATGGCTGTGAGATTCTGGCGCTGAACTGGACCCTGTGTACGCCGGAACGCCTGCAGAAGGCGCAGCGTCAGGGGCTGCATGTGTCGGTATGGACAGTCAACGAGCCCGCGCTGATGCGCAGACTCGCCGACTTCGGCGTTGACAGCCTGATTACAGACTTTCCCGGTTTGGCCACTGCCACGCTCGAGAATTGCTGAAATCGGTCTCCCCGGCCGGCTCAGGCCACCGGCCGGAGCCGCTCAAAAAAGCCGGTTGAGGCCATCGTACGCCGCTACCCGATAGGCTTCGGCCATGGTCGGGTAGTTGAACGTCGTGTTGACGAAGTATTTCAGGGTGTTCAATTCACCCGGCTGGCTCATGATCGCCTGGCCGATGTGAACAATCTCCGACGCCTGATAGCCGAAGCAGTGAACGCCCAGCACTTCCAGGGTTTCACGGTGGAACAGGATCTTCAGCATGCCTTGGGGCTCGCCGGCGATCTGCGCACGCGCCATGCTCTTGAAGAACGCCTTGCCCACTTCGTACGGCACCTTGGCCTGGGTCAGCTCCTGCTCGTTCTTGCCGATCGAGCTGATTTCCGGAATGGTGTAGATGCCGGTCGGCACGTCATTCACGAAGCGCCAGCTGTTGTTATCGACGATGCTGCCAGCGGCCGAACGGCCCTGGTCGTGGGCGGCACTGGCCAGGCTTGGCCAGCCAATCACGTCACCGGCGCCGTAAATGTTCGGTACGCAGGTGCGGTAGGCTTCGTCGACTTCGATCTGGCCACGGCTGTTGACCTTCACGCCGATGTTTTCCAGACCCAACTGATCGGTGTTACCCGTGCGGCCGTTGCACCAGAGCAAGGCGTCGGCCTTGATCTTCTTGCCCGACTTGAGGTGCAGGATCACGCCGTTGTCCACGCCTTCGACGCGGTCGTAGTCTTCGTTGTGGCGAACCGTGATGTTGTTGTTGCTGAAGTGATAGCTCAGGGCCTGGGAAATTTCCGAGTCCAGGAAGCTCAGCAACTGACCACGGTTGTCCACCAGCTCGACCAGCACACCCAGGCCACTGAAGATCGACGCGTATTCGCAACCGATCACGCCTGCGCCGTAAACAATCAGTTTGCGCGGGGTGTGGCCGAGGCTGAGGATGGTGTCGCTATCGTAGATACGCGGGTGATGGAAATCGATGTCCGCCGGGCGATAAGGACGCGAGCCGGTGGCGATGATGATGTGCTTGGCCACCAGTTTCTCGACCACGCCGTTGGCGCACACCACTTCGATGGTTTGCTCGTCGGCGAAGCTGCCGGTGCCGAAGAACACGTCGACGCGGTTACGGGCGTAGTAGCCGGTGCGCGAGGCGACTTGTTTGGAAATGACTTTTTCTGCGCTTTTCAGCACGTCCGGGAACGAGAACCAACGCGGCTCACCAATGGCCCGGAACATCGGGTTGGTGTTGAACTGCATGATCTGCCGGACCGAGTGACGCAATGCCTTGGACGGGATGGTGCCCAGGTGGGTGCAGTTGCCGCCGACCTGGCGACGGCTGTCGACCATCGCCACCTTGCGCCCTGCTTTGGCGGCGTTCATTGCCGCGCCTTCTCCTGCCGGGCCGGAACCCAGCACCACCACGTCGTAGTTGTAGACAGCCATGCGTACTCCTCAGAACAGGCCGCGGCGCCATCGGCACCTGCGGCTAAATCACGCCGATCTGCGGCGTGAAGGAACAATTTGGGGCCAGTGCAGAACCCGGACACAGTCTATAGAAGCGTCAACGCCGCGCACATTAACCCTTGGTCGCGTCGTAGGCTACTTTTGCCTGCGCTACAACGCCAGTCTTCAATGCTCGGATCGCCGTAATCATTCGGTTTTGCCGCCACTGAGACGCTCAAAAGCCTGATTGGTCCGTGTGACGAAACCTGTATCGGCACGAATCACAAAGAATGCACCGATGTTGTGTTTTTCCGCGTAGCCCCAACCCCGCTCCGGACCGAGAATAAGCAACAGCGTCGATAGTCCATCGGCCATCAGGGTTGAAGGATTAATCACCGTCACCGAGGCGAGGTTGTGGGTAATCGGCGCACCGGTGCGGGCATCGAAGGTGTGGGAATAACGCCGGCCGCCCTGCTCGAAATAATTGCGGTAGTCACCGGAAGTGGAGACGCCGTAGCCGTCGACATTGATGATGCGTTCGGCCACTTGCTGATCGTCCCTCGGTTCTTCCAACGCAATTTTCCACGGCGAGCCATCGAGCTTCTTGCCGGCGGCCTTGAGTTCGCCAGTGGCTTCGGCGAGGTAGTTGTGGATGCCCATGCTGTCGAGCTTGGCGGCGATGGTGTCGACCGAGTAGCCGGCGGCGATGCTGTTGAAGTCAACCTCGACCGCGGCATCCTTGCAGAGTTGATCACCGTCGATGCGCAGGTGTGCGTGGCCGACTCGCTGCATGGCATTGGCCAGTGCTTCAGCGCTCGGGACTTTTTCCTCCCGGGCCTGTGGGCCGAAACCCCAAAGGTTCATCAAGGGTTCAACCGTCAGGTCGTAGGAGCCTTCGCTTTGCAGCGACAGTTGTTCGCCGACACGCACCAATTCGAGGATCGGCGCGGACATGGTCTGACAGCGATTGGCGGGCAGATCATTGAAGCGCTCGATGTCCGAGTCGCTGCGGTAGGTGGACATTTGCCGATCGACATCGGCAAGGATTTTTTCGACTTCGACCTGTACCGCTTTCGGCGCAGGCAAACCCTGTGTGCGGACGTACTTGATCGAATAGGTGCTGCCCATGGTCGGGCCGCCGAAGCTTTCCATGGAATCGCCGTTGCCGCAGCCGGATAACACGACGTACAGGACCAGAAAAAAACCCTTTTGCTTTAACAATCTGAGCTCCCTTGAAACCCCTGACACAGCGTCAAGGCCGCCATTATGCGATACAACTGTGGGAGCGGGCTTGCTCGCGAAGGCGGTGTGCCAGGTGACATTGATATTGCCTGACACACCGCTTTCGCGAGCAAGCCCGTTCCCACAATTTGATCTGTGTTGCCCCTGCCTGCTAATTCACTCCAGTCCGCGATTCATGCCGGCTAATGGCTATAACGTTTAAGCAGCAGCCTAACTAGTGGTTGCCTATCTATCTTCATACACATATCGTTACAAAACTGTTCGGTGTGTGCCTGCGTGCTTGAGGCCGACAGCCAGGAAGCGTCAAGACCAGGGATTTCCAATAAGACAGCCAAAGTGAGAGCGTTAAAATGTCCTCGAATACGGGCAAAGGCAAAGCGATCTTTCGCGTTGTCAGCGGTAATTTTCTTGAGATGTTCGACTTTATGGTCTACGGCTTTTACGCCACGGCCATTGCGAAGACCTTCTTCCCTGCCGACAGCGCATTCGCCTCCCTGATGCTGTCCCTGGCCACATTCGGCGCCGGGTTCCTGATGCGTCCACTGGGCGCGATTTTCCTCGGCGCCTACATCGACCGCCATGGCCGCCGCAAAGGCCTGATCATCACCCTCGCCCTGATGGCTGCCGGTACGGTGCTGATTGCCTGCGTGCCGGGTTACGCCACGCTGGGCGTCGCTGCGCCGCTTATCGTGCTGTTCGGTCGCCTGCTGCAAGGCTTCTCGGCGGGCGTGGAACTGGGCGGTGTGTCGGTGTATCTGGCCGAGATTTCGACCCCGGGCCGCAAAGGCTTCTTCGTCAGTTGGCAATCCGCCAGCCAACAGGCCGCCGTGGTGTTCGCCGGTTTGCTGGGGGTGGGCTTGAACCACTGGCTCAGCCCGGAACAAATGGGTGACTGGGGCTGGCGCGTACCATTCCTGATCGGCTGCATGATCGTGCCGGTGATCTTCGTGATTCGTCGCTCACTGGAAGAAACTCCGGAGTTCCAGGCGCGGAAACATCGTCCCACCCTGCAGGAAATCATCCGTTCGGTCGGTCAGAACTTCGGCATTGTCATCGCCGGCATGGCGCTGGTGGTCATGACCACCGTGTCGTTCTACCTGATCACGGCCTACACGCCGACCTTCGGTAAAGCCGAACTGCACTTGTCCGATCTGGATGCGCTATTGGTCACCGTGTGCATCGGCCTGTCGAACTTCTTCTGGCTGCCGGTGATGGGGGCTGTGTCCGACAAGATCGGGCGCAAACCCCTACTGTTGGCGGCGACCATTCTGGCGATCCTGACCGCCTACCCTGCCCTGTCGTGGCTGGTGGCAAACCCGAGCTTCAGCCATCTGCTGATCGTCGAGTTGTGGCTGTCGTTCCTGTATGGCTCGTACAACGGCGCCATGGTGGTAGCCCTGACAGAGATCATGCCGGTCGAAGTTCGTACAACCGGTTTCTCCCTGGCCTACAGCCTGGCGACCGCAACCTTCGGTGGTTTCACACCGGCGGCCTGCACCTACCTGATCCACGTGCTGGACAACAAGGCTGCACCGGGGATCTGGCTCAGTGGCGCGGCAGTGCTGGGGTTGATCGCAACGCTGGTGTTGTTCCGTGGCAACAAGCATGAACTGCGGACTGCGCAAGCGGCTGTGGTGGGTGGCGCCAGTTAGATCGCATTCGCGAGCAAGCCCGCTCCCACACTGGTTATGTGAACGACACTAATCCAATGTGGGAGCGGGCTTGCTCGCGAAGAGGCCCACCCAGACAACACACCCGCAGCAGACAAACGCCACAAACAAAAACGCCCCGACCAAAGTCGGGGCGTTTTCATTTGAAGCTAAAGCTTAGCGCGGGAATGCAGGTGGGTTGACCCCGGCCATGTCTTCCATCACGCGCACTACCTGGCAGCTGTAACCGAATTCGTTGTCGTACCAAACGTACAGAACAACGCGGTTGTCTTGGCTGATGGTCGCTTCAGCATCCACTACGCCTGCGTGGCGCGAGCCAACGAAGTCGGTGGACACCACTTCCTGCGAGTTGACGTAGTCGATTTGCTTATGCAGATCGGAGTGCAACGCCATGTAGCGCAGGTAATCGTTCATCTCTTCACGGGTGGCGGCTTTCTCAAGGTTCAGGTTGAGAATGGCCATCGACACGTTAGGCGTCGGAACGCGGATCGCGTTACCGGTCAGCTTGCCGGCCAGTTCAGGCAGAGCCTTGGCAGCAGCGGTAGCAGCACCGGTCTCGGTGATTACCATGTTCAGCGCGGCGCTACGGCCACGGCGATCGCCCTTGTGGAAGTTGTCGATCAGGTTCTGGTCGTTGGTGTACGAGTGAACCGTTTCAACGTGACCGTTGATGATGCCGAACTTGTCGTTGACTGCCTTGAGCACCGGCACGATGGCGTTGGTGGTGCAGGACGCCGCGGAAACGATCTTGTCATCAGCGGTGATTTCGCCGTGGTTGATGCCGTGAACGATGTTCTTCAGCTTGCCTTTGCCAGGCGCGGTCAGCACAACGCGGTCGATACCCG
Source organism: Pseudomonas sp. NPDC096950 (assembly GCF_044762525.1). Classification (NCBI taxonomy): domain Bacteria; kingdom Pseudomonadati; phylum Pseudomonadota; class Gammaproteobacteria; order Pseudomonadales; family Pseudomonadaceae; genus Pseudomonas; species Pseudomonas sp. NPDC096950. The sequence goes on from NZ_JBIWEL010000012.1 coordinate 157,813, forward strand.
GGCAAGCCAGGTGTTGGCCCAAGCCCTCGGCGTCACGCCATACACCGGTGTTGTCCACCAGCAGCGCGTCTTTGATGCCGTACTGGGTGTAATCCACTTCAGTCGGGTTCTTCGCGTAGATAACCTGGATCAGGTTGCCGTTGGCGGTGATGGTGTTGTTGGCTTCATCAATGGTGATGGTGCCATCGAATGGACCATGGACCGAGTCGCGACGCAGCAGGCTGGCGCGTTTAACCAGGTCGTTCTCGGCGCCCTTGCGGACCACGATGGCGCGCAGACGCAGGCCGTCGCCACCACCGGTTTTTTCGATCAGGATGCGTGCCAGCAGACGGCCGATACGACCGAAGCCGTACAGGACAACGTCGGTGCCTTTGCGCGCGGCAACGTTTTGCTGGCCAACCACATCGGCCAGTTCTTCACGGACGAACTGCTCGGCGGTACGGCCATTGCCTTCGGCCTTGAATTTGACCGCCAGCTTGCCCAGGTCGACCGAAGCGGCACCGAGCTTGAGCTCGCTCATGGCTTTGAGCAGCGGGAATGTTTCGTGGACGGACAGTTCGCTGTCGTCGGACTGGCGATGGCGAGCAAAGCGGTGGGCTTTGAGAATCGCAATGACTGAACGATTGATCAGGCTGCGGCCATAGATCGAGCTCACCACGTTGTTATTGCGGTAGAGCTGACCGATAAGCGGAATCATCGCTTCTGCGAGTGCTTCACGGTCGATCCATTCACCAAGACACTGGTCGGGCTTCTGAGTCACGGGAACCTTCCACATATGTAGGGGCAGAAAAAAGGGGCTACATTATGCCGCCGAGTGCCTCTCGTAGCAATGCGCGCCTGTCGTGCGAGCCGTAACAAATTTCCGTTCAAAAAAATTACGCCACGCTGGAGCCCAGTAAATACGGGCCTTCCAGCGCAGTCAAATTTTTGGAGGTAGCGCTGCCTTGTCCGTAACCATCCGTAACACTGGTTGGTTTTGCCACTACATAATCGGCATTTTTCACTGAAAAACGGCCAGATTTTGTCTTTACCACTACATTTCGCCCAACCCGCGTAATAGACATATCTGCAACTGACAGCCGGCACCTGAGGCCGCTACAATTACCGACTTTGTCGCAACGCTTGGAGCTCAACCTTCCGTGCCCGTTCTGCGTCTACCGCTTCTCCCTGCCGCGGCAGGTAAACAGCACTGGGGCAACCTGCCCGGTGCCGCCCTGAGCCTGGCCATCGCCGAGGCCGCCAGCGCTGCCAAGCGCTTTACCCTGCTGCTGACCGCCGACAGCCAAAGTGCCGAACGGCTGGAACAGGAGCTGAGTTTCTTCGCCCCGGATTTGCCCGTGCTGCATTTTCCCGACTGGGAAACCCTGCCCTACGACCTGTTCTCGCCGCACCAGGACATCATCTCCCAGCGCATTGCCAGCTTATATAGGCTGCCGGAGCTGACCCATGGCGTGCTGGTGGTGCCGATCACCACGGCGTTGCATCGCCTGGCGCCGACCAAGTTCCTGCTCGGCAGCAGCCTGGTGCTGGACGTCGGCCAGAAGCTCGACGTAGAGCAGATGCGCACCCGGCTCGAGGCCAGCGGCTATCGCTACGTCGATACGGTGTACGAGCACGGTGAATTTACCGTCCGTGGCTCACTGATCGACCTGTTCCCGATGGGCAGCAAACTGCCGTTCCGGATCGACCTGTTCGACGACGAAATCGAGACCCTGCGTACGTTCGATCCGGACAACCAGCGTTCCATCGACAAGGTCGACACCGTTCGCCTGCTGCCGGCGCGGGAATTCCCGTTGCAGAAGGATGCGGTCACGCGCTTCAAGGCGCGCTTCCGCGAACGATTCGACGTGGACTTCCGCCGCTGCCCGATCTTTCAGGATCTGAGCAGCGGGATTACACCGGCCGGCATCGAGTACTACCTGCCGCTGTTCTTCGATGAAACCTCGACCCTGTTCGATTACCTGCCGCAAGACACCCAGGTGTTTTCCCTGCCCGGCATCGAACAGGCCGCCGAGAATTTCTGGAACGACGTACGCAATCGCTATGAAGAGCGCCGTGTCGATCCTTCCCGTCCGTTATTGCCACCGGCCGAGCTGTTCCTGCCGGTGGAAGACTGCTTCGCACGCCTGAAAAACTGGCCGCGCGTAGTGGCCAGCCAACAAGACGTGGAAACCGGCGTTGGCCGCGAACGCTTCCCGGCGCAGTTGTTGCCGAACCTGGCGATCGAAGCCAAGGCCACGCAGCCACTCGCTGCGCTGGCCGGTTTCCTCGACGAATTCCCCGGTCGCGTGCTGTTTACCGCCGAGTCGGCGGGCCGTCGTGAAGTGCTGCTGGAATTGCTCGAACGCCTGAAGCTGCGCCCGAAAACCGTCGATAGCTGGCCGGACTTTGTCGCCGGCAAGGATCGCCTGGCGATCACCATTGCGCCGCTGGACGAAGGCTTGATGCTGGACGATCCAGCCCTGGCATTGATCGCGGAAAGCCCATTGTTCGGGCAACGGGTGATGCAGCGTCGTCGCCGGGAAAAACGCGCCGACGGCAATAACGATGCAGTGATCAAGAACCTCACCGAGTTGCGCGAAGGCGCGCCGGTGGTGCACATCGATCACGGCGTCGGCCGCTACCTTGGTCTCGCGACCCTGGAAATCGATGACCAGGCCGCCGAGTTCCTGACTCTGCAATACGCAGAAGGCGCCAAGCTGTACGTGCCGGTAGCCAACCTGCACCTGATCGCCCGTTACACCGGCAGCGACGATGCCCTGGCCCCGCTGCACCGTCTCGGCTCCGAGACCTGGCAGAAAGCCAAGCGCAAAGCCGCCGAACAGGTCCGCGACGTCGCCGCCGAATTGCTCGACATCTATGCCCGCCGCGCCGCCCGCGAAGGTTATGCCTTCGCCGACCCGAAAGCCGATTACGCGACGTTCAGCGCCGGCTTCCCGTTCGAAGAAACCCCGGATCAACAAACCACCATCGACGCCGTGCGCGCCGACATGCTCGCGCCGAAACCAATGGACCGCCTCGTCTGCGGCGACGTGGGTTTCGGCAAGACCGAAGTGGCGATGCGTGCCGCGTTCATCGCGGTGCATGGCGGTCGCCAAGTGGCGATCCTGGTGCCGACCACCCTGCTCGCCCAGCAACACTACAACAGCTTCCGCGACCGCTTCGCCGACTGGCCGGTGAGCGTGGAAGTGATGAGCCGGTTCAAGTCGACCAAGGAAGTGAATGCCGCCATCGCTGAGCTGGCCGAAGGCAAGATCGACATCGTGATCGGCACGCACAAGCTGCTGTCCGACGATGTAAAAATCAAAAACCTCGGGCTGGTGATCATCGACGAAGAGCACCGCTTCGGTGTCCGTCAGAAAGAACAGCTCAAGGCCCTGCGCAGTGAAGTCGACATCCTGACGCTGACCGCCACGCCGATTCCGCGCACGCTGAACATGGCAGTATCGGGCATGCGCGACCTGTCGATCATCGCCACGCCGCCGGCCCGACGCCTGTCGGTGCGGACCTTCGTCATGGAGCAGAACAAAAGCACGGTCAAGGAAGCCCTGCTCCGTGAGTTGCTGCGGGGCGGGCAGGTGTACTACCTGCACAACGACGTCAAGACCATCGAGAAATGCGCTGCCGACCTCGCCGAACTGGTGCCGGAAGCTCGGATCGGCATTGGCCACGGGCAGATGCGCGAGCGCGAACTCGAACAGGTGATGAGCGACTTCTACCACAAGCGCTTCAACGTGCTGATTGCCTCGACCATCATCGAGACCGGCATCGACGTGCCGAGCGCCAACACCATCATCATCGAGCGTGCCGACAAGTTCGGCCTGGCGCAGTTGCACCAGTTGCGCGGCCGGGTCGGTCGCAGTCACCACCAGGCTTACGCGTACCTGCTCACGCCACCGCGCCAGCAAATCACCGGCGATGCGGAAAAGCGCCTGGAAGCGATTGCCAACACCCAGGACCTCGGCGCGGGCTTCGTGCTCGCCACCAACGACCTGGAAATCCGTGGCGCCGGCGAACTGCTGGGCGACGGTCAGAGCGGACAGATTCAAGCCGTGGGTTTCACGCTGTACATGGAAATGCTCGAGCGCGCGGTGAAGTCGATTCGCAAGGGCGAACAACCGAACCTCGACCAGCCGCTCGGCGGCGGCCCGGAAGTCAACTTGCGCGTACCGGCGTTGATTCCCGAAGACTACTTGCCGGACGTTCACGCCCGTTTGATTTTGTACAAACGCATCGCCTCGGCCACCGACGAAGAAGGTCTCAAGGACCTGCAAGTGGAGATGATCGACCGTTTCGGCCTGTTGCCGGAGCCGACCAAGAATCTGGTACGCATCACCCTGCTGAAGTTGCAGGCCGAACAACTGGGCATCAAGAAAGTCGACGGCGGCCCGCAAGGTGGCCGAATCGAGTTCGCCGCCCAGACGCCGGTCGACCCGTTGACGCTGATCAAACTGATCCAGAGCCAACCCAAACGCTACAAATTCGAAGGCGCCACGATGTTCAAGTTCATGGTGCCGATGGAGCGCCCGGAAGAGCGCTTTAATACTGTAGAGGCGCTGTTTGAGCGCCTCCTCCCGAAAACTGCTTGAAGGACGCCGTATGCGCCTGTTTCGCTCGCTGACTTTGTTGATGACGCTGATTGCTCCCTCGGCGTTTGCCGATGATCTGTATCAAGTCGAAATGATTCTGGTCCGGCAGAACGCCGTGCCTGCCATCGTCAGCCGCGCCGCTCCGGAAGACTGGGCTGCCGGCGCCCAACGCCTCAGCCCTGACAGCCAGCGCACGCCAAGCCTCAATGGCGAAGTGGAGAAACTCACCTCCAGCAATGATTACACCGTGTTGCTGCACAAGGCCTGGCAACAGAACTTGGGTGAAGAAGCCAGCAAAATCGCGATCAGCGACGGTACGGAGCAGTTCGGTCAGTTCCCGATCGAGGGCACGTTGAACCTGAAACTGGGGCGCTTCACCGATGTGGATGCAGACTTCTGGGTCAATCAGATCGACGGCAACGGCATGGTCACCGCCAGCGAACGCCTGAAGCAGGAAAGCCACACCAAGAACGGCCAGCTGAATTTCCTCGACAACGGCCACCTGGGCCTGTTGATCAAGATCACCTCGCTGACTGCCCCTGCGCCTCGGCCAGCCCCCGAAGAAATTCCGGACTGATCGAAGTCCTTATGTCCTCGACCCTGAGCAAACCCCTGGCACCTTCCTGGGTCAGCCGATTCAAGGAACAGAGCCTCGAGCGCGGCCGTCGCTACGCTTTGGAGAACCGCGTCAGGATCGTCGAGGCCGGCGACGCTACGATCATCGCCGCCTGCGAAGGCTCCGGCGGCAACGTTTACCGTCAGACCATTCGCCTGCGCGAGTCGGCCAAAGGCACGCTGCTGATGATCGACGCCAACTGCACCTGCCCGGTTCACAGCAACTGCAAACATTGCGCGGCGGTACTGCTGAAAGTCCAGGAAACCCTGGCCTACCCTGCCGCTGCGCAAGATGCCGAACTGCTGGAAAAACTCCAGGCCGTACTGGAAAACCGTAGCCCCAAGGCGCCGCCACAAGTGCTGGTGGATAACGTGCAACCGGTGCCGCGCCTGTGGCTGGCGAGCATTGAGTTCAGCGCTTTCGAACCGCGCAATGGCAAGATGCAGCGCTATATCCAGCATCGCGCGGCGTTGTCCTTCAGTTATCTGGATGAATACGTGTCCGGACAGAAGAATGCCGACGTGCTGATTCGCCAGGAAACACAGACATTACGGATAAAACGTCACCCGGAAGTCGAACAGACCTACAGGGAACAGCTGCGAATCCTCGGTTTCAAGATCGCCACCCGTCAAAGCAAAGCCCTGCCGGAAAGCGCCGGCGAACTGTTCGAGATGGTCAACGACAGCGCCTGGCTGACATTCACCCTCAACGAACTGCCGAAGCTGCGTACCCAGGGCTGGGAACTGCAGATCGACGAGGATTTCGGTTTCGACCTGACCGCCGTGGACGATTGGTACGCCACCGTCGAACAGGCGCCGGAGCGCGACTGGTTTGACCTGGAGCTGGGGATCATCGTTAACGGTGAGCGCCTGAGTCTGCTGCCGATCCTGTTGAACCTGATGCGCTCGCACACCGAAATTCTCAACCCGGAACGCCTGGCCCGACGTCGCGATGACGAGCTGATCCTGGTGAACATCCCCAACCGACCGAACTCCGAGTACGGCCCGCTGCAGGTCGCCCTGCCCTTCGGCCGTTTGAAACCGGTACTGGCGACCCTGGGCGAGTTCTACCTGCAAGAGCCCGGCGAAACCACGCTGCGCCTGAGCAAGGCCGACGCCACGCGACTCAATCCGCTGGAAGGCATGCCGCTGCTTTGGGAAGGCGGCGAGCAGATCCGCACCTTTGCCCAGCGCCTGCGGGACATCAAGGACTTCACTACGGTTGCGCCGGAAGGCTTGAATGCGACGTTGCGGCCATATCAGCTCGAAGGCTTGAGCTGGATGCAGTCGCTGCGGCAACTGGAAGTCGGCGGGATTCTCGCGGATGACATGGGCCTGGGCAAAACCCTACAAACCCTGGCGCATATTCTCAGCGAGAAAATCGCCGGGCGCCTCGATCGGCCGTGCATGGTAGTGATGCCCACCAGCCTGATCCCGAACTGGCTCGACGAAGCCGCGCACTTCACGCCCCAGCTCAAAGTGCTGGCGCTGTACGGTGCCAGTCGCAAGAAGCATTTCGAGAACCTGACCGATTACGACCTGATCCTGACCACCTACGCGCTGCTGCCCAAGGACGTTGAAACCCTGGCAAAAGTGCCGCTGCACGTGTTGGTCCTGGATGAAGCGCAATACATCAAGAACCCCAACAGCAAGGCCGCCCAGGCTGCCCGCGAACTGAATGCGCGCCAGCGCCTGTGCCTCAGTGGCACACCGCTGGAAAACCACCTGGGCGAGTTGTGGTCGCTGTTCCACTTCCTCTTGCCCGGCTGGCTTGGCGATGTAAAAAGCTTCAATCGCGATTACCGGGTGCCGATTGAAAAGCGTGGCAGTGAAGTCAGGCTTCAGCACCTTAACGGTCGGATCAAACCGTTTCTGCTGCGTAGGACCAAAGAGCAAGTCGCGACCGAATTACCGCCGAAAACCGAGATCATCCACTGGGTCGATCTCAACGAAGCCCAGCGTGACGTGTACGAAACCATGCGCCTGGCCATGGACAAAAAAGTCCGCGACGAAATCACCCGCAAAGGCGTGGCTCGCAGCCAGATCATCATTCTTGAAGCGCTGCTGAAGCTGCGTCAGGTCTGCTGCGACTTGCGCCTGGTCAATGACGCCGCCCTCCCCACTCGCGGCGGTACATCCGGCAAGCTCGACAGTTTGATGGAGATGCTGGAGGAACTGTTTGAAGAGGGTCGGCGGATTCTGCTGTTCTCGCAATTCACCTCGATGCTGGCGTTGATCGAGGACGAACTGAAGAAACGCGGCGTGGAATACGCCATCCTGACCGGGCAAACCCGTGATCGCCGCGCGCCGGTGAAGGACTTCCAGAGCGGCAAGCGTCAGATCTTTCTGATTAGCTTGAAAGCGGGTGGCGTGGGCTTGAACCTCACCGAAGCCGATACGGTGATTCACTACGACCCGTGGTGGAACCCGGCGACGGAAAATCAGGCGACCGACCGGGCTTATCGCATCGGCCAGGAGAAACCGGTGTTCGTCTATAAGCTGATTGCCCGGGGCACGGTGGAAGAGAAGATTCAGCATCTGCAAAAGGAAAAATCCGACCTGGCGGCGGGCGTATTGGATGGGCGCTCGGCCGGAGACTGGAAATTGCAGAGTGATGATATTGAAGCGTTGTTTGCGCCGCTGCCGGATAAGCTGGAGAAGCGTTGAGGTTCACGGCGTTTGTTGGATCGCTTTCGCGGGCAAGCCACGCTCCCACAGGTTTTGAGTCAGTTGCAATATTGTGAACAACCTCAAACCTGTGGGAGCGCGGCTTGCCCGCGAAGAGGCCCTCACTGACGAAAACAGCTATCAAGACTTGAGATTAGGCAGCGGCGCAAACAGCGCCTCAATATCACTCTGCTCAAGCTTCAACCCGCCCGTCATCCCACCTTCAAGCACCGCCCCGGCCAACGCCGCTTTCTCCTGCTGCAGCGCCTGTATTTTTTCTTCCACCGTGCCACGGGCAATCAGCTTGTAGACGAACACCGGTTTGTTTTGCCCGATCCGGTAGGCGCGGTCGGTCGCCTGATTTTCCACCGCCGGGTTCCACCATGGATCGAAATGGATCACCGTGTCCGCAGCGGTCAGGTTCAGGCCTGTGCCGCCGGCCTTCAGGCTAATCAGGAACAAGGGCACATTACCGCTCTGAAAATCCTTCACTGGCGTGCGTCGATCCGTGGTTTCACCGGTCAGTAACGAATAGCGAACACCCCGTTGTTGCAACTCCTCTTCAATCAGGGCCAGCATCGAAGTGAACTGCGAAAACAGCAGAATCTTGCGGCCTTCGCTGAGCAACTCTTCCAGCATCTCCATCAAGCTGACCAGTTTCCCACTGCCCGAGCGAAGGGCCTTGGCCGTGAGCGTCATCTTGATCAAGCGCAGATCGCAGCAGACCTGACGCAGCTTGAGCAACGCATCGAGGATGATGATTTGACTACGACCAACGCCACTGCGGGCGATTTCGTCACGCACCTTCTTGTCCATCGCCACGCGTACGGTTTCATACACGTCCCGTTGCCCATCGCTGAGATCGACCCAATTCACGATTTCGGTTTTCGGCGGCAATTCGGTGGCGACCTGATCTTTCTTGCGACGCAGCAAGAAGGGTTTTATCCGGGCCGTCAGGTGCTGCATTCGCTCACTGTTGCCGTGCTTCTCGATCGGCGTGCGGTAGTCGCGATTGAAGGTTTTACTGTCGCCCAGCCAGCCGGGCAGCAGAAAGTGAAATTGCGACCACAGCTCGCCGAGGTGATTTTCCAACGGCGTGCCACTCAGGCACAGGCGTTGACGGGCCTGTAGATCACGGGCGGCCTGAGCAGCCTTGCTGAGCGGGTTCTTGATGTTCTGCGCCTCATCGAGAATCAGCACGCTCCAGACCTGCGACTGCAACACGTCCAGATCCCGCGGCAGCAGCGCGTAGGTGGTCAATACCAAGTCGTAGTCGGCCAGGCTGGCAAAGTCTTTTTGCCGCGCCGCGCCATGCAGTGCCAACACCTTGAGCTGCGGGGTAAAGCGCGCCGCTTCGTCTAGCCAGTTGGGGATCAGACTGGTGGGCATCACCGCCAGTGCCGGGCGATCAAGCCGTCCGGCCTGTTTTTCGGTCAACAGGTGCGCCAGGGTTTGCAGGGTTTTCCCCAGGCCCATGTCATCGCCGAGAATGCCGCCGACCTCCAGCTCGCGGAGGGTTTGCATCCAGTTCAGGCCTTCAAGCTGATACGGGCGCAGCGTCGCGTTCAGTCCCTTGGGCGCCGAGACATGCGCATGAGTCGACTCACGTAGTCGCCGCGCAAAACTGCGCAGTCGTTCACCGCCCTGCCAAACCAGCGGGACGCCTTCCAGCGCAATCAACCGCGCAGCGTCCGGCGCACTCAAACGCAGGGAGTCGCCCTCATGCGAGCCCAGGTACAACTCACCGAGCGTGGCCATTAACGGCTTGATACGACCATAGGGCAGCGCAACTTTCACATGGGCCTTGGAACCGCCAAGCTCGACAAACAGCTGTTCGTCATCCTTGCGCTTGGCTAGACTGGCGGGGTCCAGCAACTGTGGCTGGCTGCGCAACAAATGCAGCAAAATCGGCAGCAGGCTGTGGCGCTCGCCATTGACCACGATGCCCAGTTGCAGATCAAACCACCGGAGCGCCGACTCTTCCTCGATGTCGGCATACCACTGCTCTACCGGCTGCACATTGAAGTGAAACGCATGGCTGATATCGATGTGCCAATTTGCCTCACGCAGCACCGGGATTCCGTCCTGCACAAAGGCAAGCCAGGCTGAATCATCCGGCAACGCGAACATTTCGCCCGGGCGGTCCACGCTGCTTTTAATCGTAGCCTTCTTAAAACCGTGTTTTTGCAGGGCTTGGCGCAAGGCTTTTTCGGCAGAGGGTTTGCGCTGGATACGCTGGGTTTCGGTGCCGGAAAGGATCAACACTTCCGGGTTTCGGTCCGTGGCCGAGTGCCCGTCGTAGGTGAACGCCAGCGCGGCACGGTGCTCCGGCTCATACTTCCAGTTCTTGTAGCGTTTACCACTGTTGAGTGTCAGGTGCGCCTTGGGAAAAATGTCATCGACCACCCGTTCCGTCAGCGTGTGCGGCGGGGCAACTTGCGTCACAGAACTCATCCGATGGCTGAACTGCATCGCCTGGCGCGCCGGGATATCCGGCGCCAAGGTCAAGTGACACGCCAGTTTTTCATCCTGTTCGGTGAACAGCGTTCCGACTTGCAGTCGCTCGCGATCAAGGTAGTACAAGGGTTCGAGGGCCAGTACCGTTTCCAGTGCAGCTTCATCGCTGCTCCATTGAGGCCGGAAACTGCCGTTGGATTGTTCGGCCCAGGCAAACCGAGCCTCTCTCTTCGCTCCTGGAGCCAACGGCGACTGCTCGAAATCAAGGAAAAGGCGCGAAGTTCGCAACAACATTTCCAGGAGTTCGGCGCCACTGCTGCCTTCCAGGGGATAGCCGCCGTAATACGCGTGATGGGAGTGAACGGCCACCAACAGCCTGGCGATCCGAAGGTCAAGTTCAGCCAGATAACCGGGTTGCCGCAGCAGCATTTCCGACAATGAGTACACGGCTTTGACGTCTTGCAAAGCTCCGCTCTTGAGTTGGCGGGCCCTGAAAATCTCAAGCGTCCACTTCCCGGCGACGGGGGTTGCCTTGAGCCTGTAGATCAGGCGCGTATTCGTCCCCGGCGCCGGCTCATCAACCGTCTTGCCCGTAGCGGGAATACCGTCGAGCCAGCGTTCCAGCTCGCGACTCAGGTGGACCTGGGCGGTACTTTCGGGCGGTTTATCGCGATGATCTTGCAGGTGATAGATGACTGCGGCGCTATGTTTGCAGTTGAACATGACCGGGCACGAACAAACGCATTGCAGCCCCGTTCGCGCATGACGGTCTTCAGAGAGCTTGATGACCTGCTCGTACTGCTGGTTTTCGGAGCCGACGCACGTTGCGATAATCATCAGTTCGTCGAGCTGATGGATCGTGACACGATCCTCATCCGCGTACCGGCGGGCCTTTTCCAGAGCACGATGACTGAACACCTCTGCCCAAGATAGCGCATGAAGTTGCTCGGTTAATATGGTCATGAAATCAACACCGCTTAAAACTCGGAAAATCGACCAGCTACTTGTTCTGGCCGCTGCAACTCAACCCGCCAGCACCCGTGCCAACGTCGACTTAACCTTGCCCATCCCGTCATGCAACGCCTGTTCGATCTCGGCCATGGTGATCACCGCCGTGGACTTGCCCGCTGCCGGGTTTACCACCAGCGCGAGGCAGGCGTAATCCAGTTCCAGCTCACGGGCCAGCGCCGCTTCCGGCATGCCGGTCATGCCGACGATGTCGCAGCCGTCACGTTCCAGCCGCGCGATTTCAGCGACGGTTTCCAGGCGAGGCCCTTGCGTGCAGGCGTACACGCCGTGACTGCTGTAGCCGACGCCTTCAGCCGCCAACGCCGCGATCAACTGCTGACGCAACGGCTCGCTGTAGGGGTAGCTGAAATCGATATGGGTAACCTGCTCCAGGTCACCAGCGAAGTAGGTGTGTTCCCGACCGCTGGTGTAATCGATCAGTTGATGAGGCACGCAGAAATGCCCGGTCCCCATCGCCGCATGAATCCCGCCCACGGCGTTGACCGCAAGAATTGCTTCAGCCCCGGCCTGCTTCAGCGCCCAGATATTGGCGCGATAGTTCACTTGATGGGGTGGCAAACGGTGCGGATGACCGTGACGCGCAAGGAACAGCACCTCTTTGCCAGCGTACACGCCGATCTGCACTTCGGCCGAAGGTGGGCCGTAGGGCGTGTCCACCGCCAGTGATTGACGAATGCTCAGGCCTTCAAGTTGAGTCAGGCCGGTACCACCGATGATCGCGTAAACCGTCATAACGAAAAGTCCTTATTCAATCAGTTGAGCTTCTTTGAGCGCGCCGACGGCAGTGAGCCAGCGCGGGTCCTGGCGATATTCGGTGCCGGCGAACGACTGCCCGCGCATCCGCGCAATACGCGGCGAGGGTTTAACCTTCATGCGCTGGGCGGCGGTCAGGGCCAGTTCCGCAGCTGCGCGGTCATTGCACACCAGGCCCATGTCGCAACCGGCGGTCAGCGCGGCTTCGATACGGCTGGCAGCATCGCCGACCACGTGGGCGCCGGCCATGGAAAGATCGTCACTAAAAATGACACCGTCGAACTGCAACTCGCCACGCAGGATGTCCTGCAACCAGCGCCGGGAGAAACCGGCCGGCTGGGCATCGACCTGTGGATAAATAACGTGGGCCGGCATGACGGCGGCCAATTGCTTGCTCAGTCGAGCGAACGGCACCAGGTCGTTGGCACGGATTTCGTCGAGGCTGCGCTCGTCATTGGGGATGGCGACGTGGGAATCCGCCTCGGCCCAACCATGACCAGGGAAATGCTTGCCGGTGGCGGCCATGCCAGCGCTGTTCATCCCGCGGATGAATGCACCGGCGAGCAAGGCGGCGCGCTCGGGATCGCCTTCGAACGAGCGGGTGCCGACCACGGCGCTGCGCTGGTAATCCAGGTCCAGCACCGGGGCGAAACTCAGGTCGAGGCCGACGGCGAGCACTTCGGTGGCCATGATCCAGCCGCACTGTTCGGCCAGGTATTCGGCATTCGGGTTGTCCGCAATGGCACGCATGGCCGGCAGCCGCACGAAGCCCTGACGCAGCCGCTGAACCCGACCGCCCTCCTGATCCACCGCCAGCAGCAGATCAGGGCGAACGGCGCGGATCGCGGCGCTCAGCTCGCGCACCTGGCGCGGGTGCTCGATGTTGCGGGCGAAAATGATCAGGCCGCCCACTTCGGGCTGGCGCAACAATTGGCGATCTTCGGCCGTCAGCCAGGTACCGGCGACGTCCACCATCAACGAGCCTTGCAGGCCAGCAGTCATAGGGATTCCTTGAAAACGATAAAACCGGCTCGCACCTGTTCGCCGCCGTGGGCTGTGCCCGGCAGGTCGGCGATATCAATGGGGAGCGGGTTCAGAACGAGAGTCGGCATGGGCAGCTAGCTTAGCGGATGTCAGCTGCCGCGCCCACCCGTGTGCGGTCAAACCTTGGCGGCAACCGGTGTCGATTTGCTACGAGGGCGCAATTGCGCAGTGGCCATGGCCGTGTCGGTGACGCCGGTTTCGGCACGCATGCCGGCGGCCAGGAACGGCACCATCAGGCGCATGACCTGCTCGATGGAGGTGTTGACGCCGAAATCGGTCTCGGCAATCGCCCGCAGCGCCTTGATCCCGGACATGCTGAACGCGGCGGCGCCGAGCATGAAGTGCACGCGCCAGAACAGTTCGATCGGTGGAATACGCGGCGCGGCTTCGTTGACCAGCATCATATAGCGACGGAAAACCTTGCCGTACATGTCTTCCAGATAACGACGCAAGTGTCCCTGGCTCTGACTGAAGGCCAGGCCCAGCAAACGCATGAAGATAGAGAGATCGTTGCCGCTGCGTGGCTGAACCACCAGGGCTTGCTCGACAAGGATTTCCAGCAGCTCTTCAAGCGTCGGTTTGTTTTCCGGCTTGGCCTGACGCCGCTCCAGCTCTTTATCGAGGCTGATGCAGAACGGACCGAGAAACCGCGAGAACACTGCCTGGATCAGCGCCTTCTTGGAGCCGAAATGATAGTTCACCGCTGCCAGGTTGACCCCGGCCTTGCTGGTGATCAAACGCAACGAGGTTTCGGCGAAACCTTTTTCCGCGAACAACTGCTCGGCAGCATCGAGAATGCGTTCAACGGTTTCCGACTGGGCCATGGCTACTCCGCCTGACAAACACTTGTTTGAAACATACGTTTCAGCCTGTGCATTGTCAAGCCTGCCGGTTCGTTTTGGGAATGGTCGGTCAGCTATTTAACCATACAACCCGGTGTCGTTAATCAGCGAGCTGACTGACCGTCCAGCGGCGAGGGAAAAAAGGGGCATTGCCAAGACGCTTTCACTGTATATAATCCCAGTCACTGTATAAAAAGACAGAGCGATCAATATGCTAAAGCTGACGCCACGCCAAGCAGAGATTCTGGCCTTCATCAAACGTTGCCTCGAAGACAACGGCTACCCGCCGACCCGTGCGGAAATCGCTCAGGAACTGGGTTTCAAATCGCCGAACGCGGCGGAAGAACACCTCAAGGCGCTGGCCCGCAAGGGTGCAATCGAAATGACACCGGGCGCCTCCCGCGGCATCCGCATTCCCGGTTTTGAAGCCAAGGCCGACGAATCCACCCTGCCTATCATCGGCCGTGTGGCTGCCGGCGCGCCAATCCTGGCCCAGCAACACATCGAAGAATCCTGCAACATCAATCCGACGTTTTTCCATCCCCGCGCCGACTATCTGCTGCGGGTGCATGGCATGAGCATGAAGGACGTGGGCATTTTCGACGGCGACCTGCTGGCCGTCCACACCACCCGTGAAGCTCGCAATGGCCAGATCGTGGTAGCGCGGATCGGTGATGAAGTGACCGTCAAGCGCTTCAAGCGCGACGGCAGCAAGGTCTGGCTGATTGCCGAAAACCCTGAGTTCGCCCCCATCGAAGTCAACCTGAAAGATCAGGAACTGGTGATCGAAGGCTTGAGTGTCGGCGTGATTCGCCGCTAAAGGAGGCTTTATGCAGTTCCCACACACACCACAGCAAGCCCAACTGCCGTTGTTCGAGGCATTCATGGCGCAACCGCTGGCGCCGATCCTGAAAGACGTGGTCGAGTCGCCCTGGAGCGCAGAGCCCGAGTTCTTCAGTGAGCTATCACTGCGTGGTGCAGCAGGGAGCTGCCTGAATCTCCTGGCGCCGATTCTTCGGGAATTGAGCCAGGACCAGGATGCACGCTGGTTGACCCTGATCGCCCCGCCCGCCAGCCTGACCCAGGCCTGGTTGCGGGACGCCGGCCTCAACCGCGAACGCATCCTGCTGCTGCAACCCCGCGGCACCCAGAGTGCTCAACAGTTGACCTGCGAAGCCTTGCGTTTAGGCCGCAGTCACACGGTCGTCAGCTGGCTCAACCCGTTGAATGCCGCCTCGCGGCAACAGTTGATCAGCGCCGCCCGCACCGGGGACGCTCAAAGTCTGAATATTCGACTGGGCTGATTGACATTCAATGTGCGCTTCGAACAGCGCCAGGCTTCTCCAGGGATAGAGAAGCCGATCTGTAGCGGTATCAGCAGAAACCGACGGACGGGATCAATGAAGGATCCGCGGCTCTTCATCTTTGTTGAATTCGCCTTCAACCATGCGCCCTGCCATCTGCACACCGACGCTCAACATCGCCTTGGCGACTTCCACGTGATTGCCTTGCAGGAACGCTTTGGCGTCCTCGGAGAAATCCAAAGTAACCAGAGAACCCTCGTCCTCGGCTCTGCGCAGCTCGATTCGGCCGTCTGGTAACTCAACAATTTCTAGAAAGGACGTTGGCATAAAGGTCTGTTCTCCACGAAAGGCGGGGATTATATAGGCATCGGCCAGGCTTCGCTCGGGATCTTGACCAGAAGTCATCACGATGAAATATCTGTTAGCAATCATCCCTGAACGGACAGCCCACCGGGTCATCCGTCACATCAGTCAGTCCATCAGCACTCGTTCAGCCCTTCACGGAAGCGGATCGCCAACCCCTTAAGGTTCTGACGCCAGCTCTCCAACTCCTCTCGACTCAACTCTTGAGGCGCCTCTTCTTCATCCAGGTTAACCGCCATGATCAATGGCTGCGTCACGTCGCCCTTCGGTTTGTGCGGAACCCGTGGCGGCTGAAACAGTGCGGCATGGGCTGCAAGCAGCTTGGCCAGCCAGGTTTCCGAATTACCCGCCAACTCAACCATCTCGGCCATTTCAGGAATGGCGATAGCGTCCAGCACCTCACGGGTCAGCAACATCTCCGCGCGCGGCGCATTGGCTTGAGGCAAGCGATAGAAACCGGCAATTTCATGGCACAGCCCCAGTAACGCGCCATAGAGGTGAAACAGCGCAGATTCTCGCCCGGCCTGAATCAACGCCAAGGAGTTCATCGCCCGCCCCTCTTCGGCCCTGGCAAGTGCTTCGAGCGACAGGCCGGCGAAGTAAATTTTCTGGTTGGTACGGGTATAGAGTTCGTGGGCCATGACGGCAGCCTCCACAGCGAAATAATTGCGTCACACAGACCCGACAGTGTCGTGGATCACCCAAGCCGACCGCAAGCCCAAAACAAAAGGCCGCATGAAAATCCGAGGATTGTCATGCGGCCTTTTGTGTACAGCTTCTTTTAAGCTTTAGCGGCTGGACGCTTGTCTTCAACCGTCCACTTACCGCCGTCGTAGTACGCCTTCCAACCCGTCGGCTTACCGTCGACTTCAGTCTGCACGTACTGCTCTTTGGTTTTGCGGCTGTAACGGATCACGGAAGGCAGGCCATCCGGATCTTTCTTCGGCGCTTCGCAGAGGAAGTGGTACTTAGGATCGATCTCATCCTTGTGCGGCACGATCTCGATCACCAGCGGAGCACGGGTCTCGCGGTTTTTCGGGAACTGACTCGCCGCCAGGAACAGGCCGGACGCCCCGTCGCGCAGGATGTAGGTGTCGTTGACCTTTTCGCATTTCAGCTCAGGCATTTTCACCGGATCCATCTTCGGCGGCGCCGCATCACCGCTTTTCAGCAGTTTGCGGGTGTTCTTGCAGGTTGCATTGGTGCAACCGAAGAACTTGCCGAAACGGCCGGTCTTGAGCTGCATCTCGCTGCCGCACTTGTCGCATTCCAGGCTCGGACCTTCGTAGCCCTTGATGCGATAACTGCCCTCTTCGATTTCGTAGCCGTCGCAGTCCGGGTTGTTACCGCAGATGTGCAGCTTGCGCTTCTCATCCAGCAAGTAAGCGTCCATCGCCGTGCTGCAGATCGGGCAGCGGTGCTTGCCGCGCAGCACCAGGGATTCCGACTCACCCTCGTCGTCCGCGGCGATTTCGTCGCCCGGCACCAGGTTGACGGTGGCCTTGCAGCGTTCTTTCGGCGGCAAGCTGTAGCCCGAACAGCCGAGGAACACGCCAGTCGATGCGGTACGAATCTGCATCGGACGCCCGCACACCACGCACGGAATGTCAGTCATCACTGGCTGGTTGGCACGCATGCCGCCTTCAGCGCTTTCGGCCACTTCGAGTTTCTTCTTGAAGTCGCCGTAGAACTCGTCGAGCACGTTTTTCCAGTCGCGTTCGCCTTGGGCCACGTCATCGAGGTTCTCTTCCATGCCGGCAGTGAAGCCGTAGTCCATGAGATTGGAGAAGCTCTCGGCCAGACGCTCGGTGACGATATCGCCCATCTTTTCCGAGTAGAAACGACGGTTGTGCAGCGCCACGTAGCCGCGATCCTGGATGGTCGAAATGATCGCCGCGTAGGTCGAAGGACGACCGATGCCGCGTTTTTCCATTTCTTTTACCAGGCTCGCTTCCGAGTAACGGGCTGGTGGCTTGGTGAAGTGCTGGGTCGGATCAAGCTTGATCAGCTTCATCGCGTCGCCCTGGGCCATGTCTGGCAGCACGTCGTCATCGCCTGGCTTGGCGATTTGCGGCATGACGCGGGTGTAACCGTCGAACTTCAGGATGCGGCCCTTGGCACGCAGCTCGAAATCACCGGCACCCACGGTCACCGTGGTCGACAGGTACTGCGCAGGCAGCATCTGGCAAGCGAGGAACTGGCGCCAGATTAGCTCGTAGAGCCGCTCAGCATCACGTTCCATGCCCGACAGCTTGCTTGGCTCGGTATTGGCGTCGGAGGGACGAATCGCTTCGTGAGCCTCCTGCGCGCCTTCCTTGCTGCTGTAGACGTTCGGGTTTTCCGGCAGGTACTTCTTGCCGAACTCGCCTTCAATATAAGTACGCGCCATCGTCACCGCATCAACCGAGAGGTTGGTGGAGTCGGTACGCATATACGTGATGTAGCCCGCTTCGTACAAACGCTGGGCCATCATCATGGTTTTCTTCACCCCGAAGCCCAGGCGGTTACTCGCGGCCTGCTGCAGGGTGGAGGTGATGAACGGTGCCGACGGCTTGCTGCTGGTCGGTTTGTCTTCACGCTTGACGATGCTGTAGCTGGAAGCCTTGAGTTTTTCCAGCGCGGCCATGGCCTGGGTTTCATTGAGCGGCTTGAAGGCTTCGCCTTTCTCACGAGCCACGTCGAAGCGCACGGTGGCGCCCTTGGTGGTGCCGAGATCAGCGTGGACTTCCCAGTACTCTTCCGGGTTGAACGCGCGGATCTCACGCTCACGCTCAACAACCAGTTTGACCGCAACCGACTGCACGCGGCCGGCGGACAGGCCGCGAGCAACCTTGGCCCACAGCAGCGGCGAAACCATGTAACCCACCACGCGGTCGAGGAAACGACGCGCCTGCTGGGCATTTACACGATCGATATCCAGCTCGCCCGGCTTGGAGAAGGCTTCCTGAATCGCCTTCTTGGTGATTTCGTTGAACACCACGCGCTTGTAGCGGCTGTCGTCACCACCGATGGCTTCGCGCAGGTGCCAGGCAATGGCTTCCCCCTC